>JAEWFH010000137.1 GCA_023388955.1 Pseudomonadota bacterium | reverse complement strand
GGCGTGCCCTCGCGCTTCCTGCGCGAGATCCCGCCGGCGCTGCTGCACGAGGTGCGGCCGAAGGTGCAGGTGTCACGGCCGCTGGCGGGAGCCGCCCCGCGGCGCAATTACGGCCACGCCGCCGTGGAAGCCCCGCCGCTGCCGCTGGGCGCGAACGTGCGCCACGCCAAATTCGGCAGCGGCGTGGTCACCGACTTCGAAGGCAGCGGTGCGCATGCGCGGGTGCAGGTCAACTTCGACGAGGCCGGCAGCAAGTGGCTGGTGCTGGCCTACGCCAACCTGCAGCCCGCCTGACCGTCATGCCCGCGTAGCCCGCGTGATCGTCGTGCCCGCGCACGCGGGCATCCGCGCTCTCCGTCATGCCCGCGCATGCGGGCATCCAGGGACGTCCGTGATGTTGCGGCGGTGGATTCCCGCTTTCGCGGGAATGACGATTCAGGCTTTCGCGGGAATGACGATGTGGTTCGCGGGAATGACGGCGCGGGCGGCATGCCTACTTCGCGTGCCACTTGTCGTCGTCGCCCTTCTCGTACTTCTGCTTTACCGCCGCCCAGGCCACCTTGTGCGCGGTCTCCTCGCGCGAGGCGTCGCCGCGGCGGTCGTCGGGGTCCTTGTACTCGTCCCAGGCGCTGTTGTACGCCTCCTTGTAGATCTCCTGGCCGTGCTTGGGGACGTTGTCGCGGACGGAGTCGGGAAGTTCGGTGATGCGGTCGTACGGCATGGCGGCCTCCATTGGCCGGGACTCCCGACTATCCGCGGCCGCGGTTAACCTGCCGAGAAAGGCGCGGAACAAGCGTGGGAAACGCGCACGGGCGAACACGCATGAAAAAGAAGCGGCGCCCCCCCTTGGAGCGCCGCTTCCGTGGTGTACAAGGCCGCCGGTCAGGCCAGCGCCGGCATCCCGTCTTCTTCGATGGACTTGGGGTCGGAACCGAAGCGGTTGTCGCCGCGGGTGCCTTCCATGATCGCGAACACCAGCAGCACCAGGGCGCCGATGAGCGGGATCAGGATGAGCAGCAGCCACCAGCCGCTCTTGTCGATGTCGTGCAGGCGCCGGACGCTGACCGCCAGGCTCGGCAGGAACACCGCCAGGAAATACAGGAAGCCCAGCAGCCCCCAGCCGGACGCCATGTCGAGCGTGCCGAAAATGCCATCGAGGACCGTGAGCAGGATCGAGGCGATCAGGCTGAACAGCGTGAACATCCAGTATTCCTTGCGGCGGGCGCGCCCGCTGAAGCCCACGTAGTTCTTCAGTACCTTCAGATACCAATACATGCGGTTCCCCTTGTTTTTGTTTTCAGGTCGCGCGCTCTTTCCCCTTGAACGCGCGCCGGGATAGTAGCAGCGCGACGGCGCAGCGGTACGGCTCTGGCTACGTCGCCGAGCGCTGCTCCGCCTTCGGCTCCGCCACCTCGCGGCCCTCGCGCGCCCGGGACGCCATTTCCGACCCGGCGTCCTCCGGCAGCTTCGCCATCATCCAGGCCGACGTTGCCGACACCACGCCGATGCTCAGGAAGGCGAAGGTGAAGTTGATCGCCGCGCTGGTCGGCTCGCCGGTGGCCAGGCTCGACACGGTCAGGGCGTAGCCGCCCAGGGTGATGCCCAGCGCCAGCGACACCTGCTGGGCCATCGCCGCGAAGCTGCTGGCCTGGCTCATGCGGTCCTGGTCGACCTCGGCGTAGGCGATTGCGTTGAGGCTGGTGAACTGCAGCGAGCGGAAGCAGCCCGACACCAGCAGGATGCCCACCATCAGCGGGTAGGGCGTGTCGGCGCGGAACAGGCCAAACAGGCACAGCATCAGCGAGGCGATCACCGCGTTGGTGACCAGCACCGGGCGGAAGCCGAAGCGGTTGAGGATCCGGCCGGCAATGGTCTTCATGAACATCGCGCCGGCCGCCGAGGTGAAGGTGATCAGGCCCGACTGGAACGGGCTCAGGCCGAAGCTGGTTTGCAGCATCAGTGGCAGCAGGAACGGCAGCGCGCCCACGCCGATGCGGAACAGCGAGCCGCCGATCACGCCGGTGCGGAAGGTCACCCGCTTCAGCAGCCGCAGGTCGATCAGCGGGTGCGGATGGAGCAGCGAGTGCCACACGTACGCGGCGAGCAACACCAGGCCCACCAGCAGCGCACCCAGTGCCAGCGGCACGCTGACCAGGTGCCGGCCCAGGGTGGAGAAGCCGAACATCGCCAGCGCCAGTCCACTGGCCGACAGCGAGAAGCCGCGCCAGTCCAGCGGCTTCACCGGCTGCTTGAGCAGCGGGATGAAGCGCCAGGCCAGCCAGATGCCCAGCAGGCCCATCGGAATGTTGATCAGGAAGATCCAGCGCCAGTGGGCGTAGGTGGTGATCAGTCCGCCCACCACCGGTCCCAGCATCGGCCCCAGCAACGCCGGGATCGACAGCCAGCTCAGTGCCTGCACCAGCTCGGCCTTGGACACGCTGCGCAGCAGCACCAGCCGCCCGACCGGCACCATCATCGCCCCGCCGCAGCCCTGCAGGAAGCGCGCGGCCACCAGCCCCTCCAGCGACTGCGAGGCCGCGCAGGCGACCGAGCCGAGCAGGAACACCCCGATCGCGGTCATGAACACCGGGCGCGCGCCGAAGCGGTCGGCCACCCAGCCGCTGACCGGGATGAATACCGCCAGGGCCAGCATGTAGATGGTCAGCGCCAGCTTGAGCGAGACCGCCTCCACGCCGAACTCGGCCGCGATCACCGGCAGCGAGGTGGTGATCGCCGTGGAGTCCATGGTCTCGATGAACAGCGCGGTGGCGATGATCAGTGGCAGCAGGCGTTCGCGGCGCAAGGCTCCATCCGGGTCTTCAGGGCGGGAAACGACGACAGCCGGCGCGGGGCCGGCTGTCGGGGAGTCGCGAAGGGACGCTTATTCCGTCGTGCGCCCGTCGAAGTGCTCCTCGTCGGACTCGGCGGCGGGCTTGTCGGGGTGGACCACGTCCAGGCGGTGCTCCGGCGGCCCGTACAGGGTGTACAGCTTCAGCGGTGAATCGCCGGTGTTGACCACGTTGTGGCGGGCGCCGGCCGGCACGATCACCGCGAAGTCGTCCTCGACCTTGTGGGTGGTGCCGTCGATGACCACCTCGCCCTCGCCTTCCTCGAAGCGCAGGAACTGGTCATGGCCCTCGTGCACCTCGGCGCCGATCTCCTCGCCGGGCTTGAGGGTCATCAGCACCAGTTGCATGTGCTTGCCGGTGTACAGGACACGGCGGAAGTCGCGGTTGTCCTTCGTGAGTTTTTCGATGTCGTCGACAAAGCCTTTCATCGGCGGGTTCTCCTTTGGGGGGATGTCAGTTCCACTCGAACAGCTTCCAGTACACGGC
>JAEWFH010000127.1 GCA_023388955.1 Pseudomonadota bacterium | reverse complement strand
CCGGCATCGCCGGCCGGGGTCAGGAAGTAGGGTTCGACCTGGCCCTTGACCTTCATGGTCATCGGCTGCCCGCGGCGGTCCAGGGCGCGGCCGGCGGCAACCCGGATCCAGCCCTCGCCGACGCAGTATTCCTCTACGTTGGTACGTTCCTGTCCGTTGAAGCGGATACCGATCCCGCGCGCCAGCAGTTCCGGGTGGTGGTGCGGGCTGCGCGGATCGTTGGACAGGCGGTCGGGGGGGGTATCGGTGGCGTGGTCGGTCATGGTGCGCATTCTGCCACGCCGGATTGCTGAACCGCATGTGGTGCCGCCATGCACGGCACTTGCGCGTGGCCCCGGCCCGGCATATGGTGCAGGCCGCTGCTTGCCAGGGTCACCGTGAACCGTGGCCCGATGCCGCAGATCCAAAGATCCGCTTCATCGTTGCACCTCGCTTGTTCCTTGCAACCAGCACCTCGCCGCAGATTGCGGCTTTACACCACCTGTTACAAGGATCAAGAAAGATGTCCAATCGCGAAACCGGAACCGTCAAGTGGTTCAACGATGCCAAGGGCTTTGGCTTCATCAGCCGTGAGAACGGTGAGGACGTGTTCGTCCACTTCCGCGCCATCCAGGGCAACGGCTTCAAGTCGCTGCAGGAAGGCCAGAAGGTCAGCTTCACCGTGACCCAGGGCCAGAAGGGCCTGCAGGCCGACGCCGTCGAGGCGCTGTAAGAAGCCTTCGCCGCACCGCCCCCGCGGCGGTGCACTGAAGACAGGAAAACCCGGCTCCGGCCGGGTTTTCTTTTGCCCGTCCTCAGGGCGGGTCGAGGCGTTCGATCCGGGTGATCTCGTCCAGCCAGAACTCGTGCTGGGTGGCGCCCGCCGGGTCCATCGCCGGATCTTCCAGCCGGACCACCGCGTTGGTCCCCTCGGTTCCATCGGGACCGTAGAACAGCTGCGCCTGGGGCCGTTCGCTCACCGTGCCCTGGCGGGTCCCGCCGCCCTTCATGGTCACGCGGACGAAGGCGCCGTCGCACAGCTGGGCGATCTGCTCCTGCAGGTGGGCGATGTCCGCGGCGTGGGTGAACACGCGGTTGGCGGTGCGGGTCATCGGAATCTCCTTCGGACTGGGCTGCCCGCGATGCTCGCGCGGCCTCCGGCAACTGCCGGTGAAAGGTTCAACGCCCGCGTCACGCCGCGGTTCCAATACTGGATCGCCCGCACGGCGCAGGAGGCCAACCATGGCCCGTCCCATCTGGTCCGGCACCCTCACTTTCGGTTTGCTCAACATCCCGGTCTCGCTGATGGCCGGCGAGCGCAAGACCGACATCTCGTTCCGGATGCTGGACTCGCGCAACAACCGGCCGGTCCGCTACGAGCGGGTCAACTCCGAGACCGGCGAGGAAGTGGCCTGGAAGGACATCGTCAAGGCCTTTGAGTACGACAAGGGCAGCTACGTCGTGCTCGAGCCCGGCGACATCAAGTCCGCGGCCCCGGAAAGCCATGACGCCATCGAGGTCGAGGCCTTCGTGGACGTCGCGGAGATCGGCCCGCAGTACTTCGAGAAGCCCTACGTGCTGGTACCGGCCAAGAAAGCCGAGAAGGGCTACGTGCTGCTGCGCGAGGCGCTGGAACGCACCGGCAGGATCGGAATCGCCCGGGTGGTGATCCGCACCCGCGAACATCTGTGCGCGGTGATGCCGCAGGGCGAGGCGTTGATGCTGATGATGATGCGCTACCCGCAGGAGCTGGTGGACGTGGGCGAGTACCGGCTGCCGGAAGGCGAGAGCCGGGACTACCGTGTCACCGACAAGGAGTTGCAGTTTTCCGAGCAGCTGATCCAGACCATGTCCGGGGAATGGACTCCGGAGGAGTACCGCGACGAGTTCCGCGAGCGGCTGCAGGACGTGATCAGCCGGCGCATGAAGGAGCATGGCGTGGTGTCCGCCGCCGACCAGGAGCCGGAAGTCCACGAACACGCGGCGACCAACGTGGTCGATTTCATGGAGCTGTTGCAGCAGAGCATCAACCGCAAGCAGCGTACGCCGGCAAAGAAGCAGGCCGACGCGAAGGACGGGGCCGGCGGCGGGGAAAAGAAGGCCACCGCCCGGAAGTCCGCGACGAAGAAGGCGGCAAAGAAAACCGCGAAGAAGGCCGCGAAGAAGGCGGCGAAGAAGGCCGCGACCGGCAAGGCGGCCAAGACCGCCGCGAAAAAGAAGAAGGCGTCCGGGAAGAAGGCAGCCTGATCCGTGAGCCTGCGCGAGTACGCCCGCAAGCGCCGGTTCGACCAGACCCCCGAACCGGACGCGGAGTCGGGCCGGGTGGGGGGGCACCGGCCGATCTTCGTCATCCAGCTGCACCACGCCAGCGTGCGCCACTACGACTTCCGGCTGGAGGTCGATGGCGCGCTCAAGAGCTGGTCGGTTCCCAAGGGGCCTTCGCTGCGGCCGGGCGAGAAGCGCCTGGCGGTCGAGGTCGAGGACCATCCGCTCGCCTATGCCGACTTCACCGGGGACATCCCGGAAGGCCACTATGGCGCCGGCCATGTCGACCTGTTCGACCGCGGGGTGTGGAGCAGCGACGGGGACCCGCTGGAGGCGATCGCCGCCGGCAAGCTGGAGTTCGTGCTGCATGGCGAGCGCCTGGGCGGAGGCTGGAAGCTGGTCCGCACCGGCGGCCGTGACGGCAGGCGGTCGGCGAAGCCGCAATGGCTGCTGATCAAGCGCAACGATGCGCATGCCGCCGATACCGAGGCCGACGAGCTCAACAACGCGCCCGCGCCCAGGAGCCGGAAGGGGCGCCGCATCGACTGGAAGGCCCGTGCCGCCGCCCTCAAGGGTGCGCGGGCGCTGCGCAGCCAGGCCTGGGTCGAGCCGCAGCTGGCCACGCTGGTGGACGCACCGCCGTCGGGCGGGGACTGGCTCAATGAACTGAAATGGGACGGCTACCGCCTGTTGGCGCGGCTGCGCGCGGGCAAGGCGGAGTTGCGCTCGCGCAATGGCCTGGACTGGACCGCCGACCATCCCGACATCGTCCACGCATTACAGGCGCTGGGCGTACGGCAGGCGCAACTCGACGGGGAGCTGATCGCGCTCGATCGCGAAGGCCGCAACAGCTTCTCCGAGCTGCAGCGCACCCTGGAGGGAAGCTCCAGCGCCGTGCTGCGCTACGTCGTCTTCGACCTGGTGTCGCTGGAGGCGGTCGACCTCACCGCAACTCGCCAGGACGCCCGCAAGGAGTTGCTGGAAGCGTTGCTGGAGGGCGTAGAAGACAACGGCGTACTCGCGCTGGGCCGCCACATCGAGGGCCACGGGGCCGAGGTGTTCGCCGCCAGCCGCGGGCAGGAGATGGAGGGGATCATCAGCAAGGCGGCCGGCGCGCCCTACGTGCCCGGCCGCAGCCGTGCCTGGCTGAAGGTCAAGCATGTACAGACCGATGAGTTCGTGGTCGTCGGCTTCACGCCGCCGAAGCGGTCCCGGGTGGGCTTCGGGGCCCTGCTCGTGGCCACGCGGGAGGGTGGACGGCTGAAGTATGCCGGGCGCGTGGGCACCGGCTTCGACGATGCGATGTTGCGCGGACTCACCCCGCGGCTGGAGGCGATCGCGCGGGAGCGCGAGACCGTCGCGTTGCCCGCGCACGTGCCTTTCCCAAGGCGCGAGGTGACCTGGGTGGAACCGAGGATGGTGGTGGAACTGGCGTTCCGCGGGCTGGGGAAGGAAGGGCTGTTGCGGCAGGCCAGTTTCCAGCGCGTGCGCCAGGACAAGGAGGCGAGGGAAGTGGGTGAACAGGCGACCAGCAGGCTGACGAGCCCGGACAAGCTCATCTACCCGGGCAAGGAGATCACCAAGCAGCAGGTGGCGGACTACTACCGCGCCATCGCCGACCGGCTGTTGCCGGAGGTGGGGCGGCGACCGCTGTCGATGCTGCGTTGCCCCGAGGGCGTGGCCGGCACCTGCTTCTTCCAGAAGCACCACGCCGATACCCTGGGCGCCGCGGTCCACGCCGTGCCGATCCGGGAGAAGGACGGGGGCTCGGAGGACTATGTCTACATCGAGGACGTCAACGGGCTGCTCGACCTGGTGCAGATGAACGTGCTGGAGCTGCACCCCTGGGGCTCGCGCATCGACGACGTCGAACATCCGGACCGGCTGGTGTTCGACCTGGATCCCGGCGAGGGCGTGGACTGGGATGCCATCAAGGCCGCGGCCCGCGACGTGCGCGACCGGCTGGCCGAGGCCGGCCTGCAGTCGTTCCTGCGGCTGTCGGGTGGCAAGGGCCTGCACGTGGTGGTGCCGATCGCACCCGGGCCGGACTGGGCCAGCGCGAAGGCGTTCTGCGAAGCGTTCGCCGACGCCATGGCGATGCGCTCGCCGGATCGTTACGTGGCCACCGCCTCCAAGGCCAGGCGCAAGGGCGTGATCTTCATTGACTGGCTACGCAACGGGCGTGGCGCGACCAGCGTGGCCAGCTGGTCCCTGCGCGCGCGTGAGGCGGCCGGGGTGGCGATGCCGTTGCGCTGGGACGAGCTGGGGCGGGCGAAGTCGGGTTCCGACTACGACCTGCAGCGCGCGCTGCGGCGGGCGGCCAGCCTGCGGCGCGACCCGTGGGAAGGGTGGGAGAAGGCGGGGCGGCAGCAGCTGCCGCGCCTGGCGAGGGAGGACTAGGCACGGACAAAAAAGAAGGCGCCCCGGGGGCGCCCTCTTTCCAACAGGCGGGGAGGGCTACTCCTCCTCCTCTTCCTCCAGGCCCCGGCCCATGTTGCGCTGGCTGGACTGCTGGTTCTGGTCCTGGCCGACGTTCTGGCGGCCCTGCTCGTACTGGCTGCGTGTCTGCCGGCCCTGCTGCTGGCCTTCGCCATGCTGGCCCTGGTTCTGGTCCTGCCGGTTTTGGTTGTTCGCCATGTCGTTCCTCCTCGGGCGGTGCCCTGTAGAGCGCGCTCGGGTTCATTGCCTTCGCGTCGCAGGGGCAGCGTCGCCGAGTGCGCGTAAGGCGTGCGCGAAATCGACGTAAAGCGCGTGCCGGTACCTGAATCGCTCAGCCAGCTTTCACGTCGCCACGCCGGGAGTGCAGCGAGCATCTGCCGCCAATCCCCCAAGGAGTGACGCCCATGACCCCAGTCCGCCCCCCGGACCTGTTCCTGACGCTGGGCCTGGCGGCCGGCCTCGCGCTGCTGCCGCCGCTGGCGCATGCCCACGGCGGTGCCCGGGCGGATGGCCAGGAACCCGGTGCGGAGGTGGAGGCGGCACAGGACAGGGAAGCGGGCTTGCCGCAGCTCGTCGCCGAAGCAAATACCCCGGGTACCGACGCGGTCGACGCGGACGCGGGCACTGCGCCGATCCTGCGGGCCCAAGTGCTGCTGGAACGTGCCCGCTTCTCGCCCGGGGAAATCGACGGCGCCTGGGGCAGCAACACCGTGCGTGCGATCGAAGGCTTCCAGCAGCGCCACGGACTGGAGGTGACCGGCATGGTCGACGCGGCGACCGGGGAGAAGCTCGGCCTGGACACCGTCGACCCCGTGGTCGCCTACACGCTGACCGCGGCCGACGTGGACGGTCCCTTCGTCGAGATTCCCGGCGACATGGAGGCGAAGGCCCGGCTGGACCGGCTGGGATACGCGTCCGCGCTGGAGGCGCTGGGCGAGAAGTTCCATGCCAGCCCCGGGCTGTTGAGCCGCCTGAACCCGGACGCGCAGTTGCAGGCCGGGGCGCGCTGGTGGGTCCCCAACGTCGTCGACGTGGAGCTGCCCAAGGGCGAGAAGCTGGTGGTCGACCAGTCGGACGCCGTGGTGCGCCTGCTGGATGGCGAAGGCACGGTCCTGGGCCAGTGGCCGGCGACCATGGGCAGCGAGCATGACCCGTTGCCGTTGGGCGAGTGGACGGTGGACGGCATCGCCGAGGACCCGGTCTTCTACTACAACCCGGAACTGTTCTGGGACGCGGACCCGAGCCATGCCAAGGCCGAAGTCGCCCCTGGCCCCAACAATCCGGTGGGTACCGTCTGGATCGACCTGTCCAGGGAGCATTACGGCATCCACGGCACCCCGGAGCCGGCGAACATCGGCAAGACCGCCTCGCATGGCTGCATCCGCATGACCAACTGGAGCGCGTTGGCGCTGGCGCGTGCGATCGCCCCGGGCGCCGTCGTGGTGCTGCAGGAGTAGGACATGACGGGTAGCGGACGCCTCCTTGCCGGCCTGCTGCTGTTCGCGGCCGGGATCCTGGTGGGCGCCAACGCGGTCTATTTCTGGATGACCCGCGACCGTGCCGATGCCGCGGACGCCCTGGCATTCGTGCATGAGCGGACCCAGCACGGTCCCGCGCCCGCGGGCAGTCCAAGCGGCCAGGACGCAGTCGATGCCGCGCCGTCGGCGGAGGAAGCAACGGAGCCCGCGGACCGGGCGTCCCGGGTGGCTCCCGCGCGGGCAGCGCCACGGGAAACGACGGGGCCAGGCGCAGACACGGGAGCCTCCGTTACCGAAGCCGCCGGCCTCGTGGTTCCCGTCCAGGGCACCCTGCCGGAGGACCTCCATGACAGCTTCACCGATGCCCGGGGGGATCGCAGCCACGAGGCCCTGGACATCATGGCGCCACGCGGCACTCCGGTGCTCGCGGCCACGGACGGCCATGTCGAGAAGCTGTTCGACAGCGTCCCGGGCGGCCTGACGATCTACCAGTTCGATCCGGAAGGCCGCCACGCCTACTACTACGCCCACCTGGACCGCTATGCCGCCGGGCTGGAGGAGGGCGACGCCGTGGAGCGGGGCCAGGTGATCGGCTACGTGGGTAGCACCGGCAACGCCAGCGACGACGCCCCGCACCTGCACTTCGCCATCTTCGTGCTGGGGCCGGAGAAGCGCTGGTGGGAAGGCACCGCGATCAATCCCTATCCGTTGCTGGCCGGGAAGTGAGCCGCCGGGCCGGGGTGCGTCCGGGGACCCGGCTTCTCACTCGTTTCCTTCGTCCAGCAAGGGCTCCAGCGCGCCCCACACATGGTCGCGCAGGCGCGGCTGCACGGCGGCGACCGGGTGCAGGTTGTCGGGCTGGTAGGCGCCCGGGTCCAGTGCGATCGGCTCGAGCAGGAATGGCAGCAGGGCCACATCGAAGCGACGGGCCAGCGTGGCGTAGTTGCCGGCGAAGGCGCGGGTGTACGCCGCGCCCAGGTTGGGCGGCATCTGCATGCCAACCAGGAGCACCCGGGCCCCGGTGCCATGGGCGGCCCCGATCATGTAGGCGAGGTTGGCGGCGGTCTGCGTTGTCGGCAGGCCGCGCAGGCCGTCGTTTGCACCCAGGGCGATCACCACGACCTGCGGATGGTGCCGCGCCAGCGCCGCGACGATCCGCGAGCGCCCGCCGGCGCTGGTCTCGCCGCTGATGCTCGCGTTCACCACCTGCCAGGCCGGCTGCTGGTCGGCGAGCCGCTCGGCCAGCAGTGCGACCCAGCCCTCCCTCGCCGCCATGCCGTAGCCGGCGGAGAGCGAGTCGCCCATCACCAGCACCGCGGGAGCATGGTTGTCCGGTGTGCGATCCTGCGCGGCCGCGATCGCCGGCCACGCCAGCACCAGAGCCAGCATCAAGCCAATGGCACATTGTGCCGCCCATGCCACGCCGGCAACCCTGTAGCCGGCCCGGCCGCGGGCCCCTTCATTGCGTTGCTGCATCACCCATCTCCTGACTTGCCTGCCCATGATGACCGATCCCGCCGCCCCGTCCGCGTCCACGGCCGCCGCTACCCCGATGCTGGTGGTGGAGTCGCTGGGCAAGCAGGTACCGCTCCCGGGGGGGCCGTTGACCATCCTCGAGGGTGTCGGCTTCTCCATCGGCCGCGGCGAGACCGTGGCCGTCGTCGGCGCCTCCGGCTCGGGCAAGAGCACCCTGCTGTCGCTGATGGCCGGCCTGGACGTGCCCACCAGTGGCCGGGTGCTGCTCGACGGACGCGAGCTGTCGGCACTGGACGAGGACGGCCGTGCCCGCGTGCGCGGGGAAAAGGTCGGTTTCGTGTTCCAGAATTTCCAGCTGCTGCCGTCGCTCACCGCCCTGGAGAACGTGATGCTGCCGCTGGAGCTGCGGGGGGATCGCGAGGTCGAGGCCCCGGCGCGGCGGATCCTCGAGCGCGTCGGGCTGGGCGAGCGGCTGGGGCACTACCCGCGCCAGCTGTCCGGTGGTGAACAGCAGCGCGTGGCCCTGGCGCGGGCCTTCGTCACCCAGCCGGCCCTGCTGTTGGCCGACGAGCCCACCGGCAACCTCGACAGCCACACCGGCGAGGCGATCATCGAGCTGCTGTTCCGGCTCAATGCCGACGCCGGCACCACCCTGGTGCTGGTGACCCATGACGAACACCTGGCCGAGCGCTGCCACCACCGGTTGCGGATCGATGCCGGCCGACTGGTCGAAGACGGCGTGGCCGCGGCATGAGCCGCGCGCAGGGGCGCTGGCGCGGCCTGGGCGCGGGGGGCGTGCTGCGCGCGGCCTGGCGGCAGACCCGGCGCGACCTGAAGGCCGGGGACGTGCGGATCCTGCTCGCCGCGCTGGTTCTGGCGGTGCTGGCGGTGACTGCCATTGGCTTTGTCACCGATCGTGCCCAGCGGGCGCTGGCGATGGAGGCCAACCAGCTGCTGGGCGGCGATGCGGTGGTGAGCTCGGCGACGCCGATCGAGGGCGTGATTGCCGACGCGGCGGCCGCCGACGGGCTGCGGCAGGCCCAGACGGTCGAGATGAACAGCATGGTCCGGGTCGGGCGCGGCGACGCGGCACGGTTGCAGCTGGGCGAGCTGCTCGCGCTGGGCGAGGGCTTCCCGCTGCGTGGCGCCTATACCGTCACCGATGCGGAGGGACGGGAAGGCGCCGCGCCCGCCGTGCCGGCGCCGGGCAGCGCCTGGCTGAGCCGGGCCGGCGCCCAGGCCCTGGGCGCGACGGTCGGCGACACCGTGGCGGTGGGCGAGCTGGAACTGGAACTGGTTGCCCTGGTAACCGTCGAGCCGGATGCCGCGCTGGACTACTTCAACGTTGCCCCGCGGGTATTCCTCAATCTGTCCGACCTGCCGGGCACCGGCCTGGTGCAGGAAGGCAGCCGGATGCGCCACAGGCTGGTGGTCGCCGGCGAGCCGGCGGCGGTCGAGCGCTTCATCGCCACCGCGAGCGAGGCCCTGGGGCCGCGCCAGCGCATCGAGACGATCGAGGATGCGCGCCCCGAAGTGCGTTCCGCGCTCGACCGTGCCGGGCGTTTCCTGAGGCTGTCGGCACTGGTGTCGGTGCTGCTGGCGGCGGTCGCGGTGGCGATGGCGGCGCGGCAGCACAGCGAGCGCCACCTGTCGGGTGCGGCGGTGATGCGTTGCCTGGGCACCAGCCAGGCCACGCTGGCCGGCATCCACCTGGGCGAGCTGCTGATGCTCGGCCTGCTGGCCGGCACGATCGGGGTGGCGCTGGCCTTCCTCCTGCAATGGGCGGTCGGGTACTGGCTGGCGCCGGTGCTGGGGCTGGAGATCCCGCCGGCCGGCCTGCAACCGGCGCTGGCCGGGTATGGGGTCAGCCTGCTGGTGCTGATGGCCTTTGGTGCGCCGCCGGTGCTGGCGCTGCGCAAGGTGCCGGCGCTGCGGGTGATCCGGCGCGACCTGGACGCCACCGAGCCCTCGTCCTGGCTGGTTGCGCTCGCCGGCCTGGGTGGACTGGCCGCGCTGCTGTGGTGGCAGGCCGGTTCGGTGGTCATCGGCAGCGCGATGCTGGCCGGCTTCGGCGCGGCCTTCCTCGCGCTCGCGCTGCTGGCCTGGGGCCTGGTGCTGCTGGTGCGGGCACTGCGCACGCGCCTGCGCGGCCCGCTGCGCTACGGGCTGGCCAACCTCGGCCGGCGGCCGGCGACCAGCATCGCGCAGGTCGCCTCGCTGGGTCTGGGCCTGATGGCGCTGCTGCTGCTGACCTTCGTGCGCACCGACCTGCTCGACCGCTGGCAGCTGCAGCTGGCCGAGGAGGCGCCCAACCGTTTCATCATCAATGTGCAGGACGACCAGGTCGATCCGGTCCGCGGGTTCATCGCCGCGCAGGGCATCGGCGAGCCGGTGCTGTTCCCGATGGTCCGCGCGCGGTTGGCCGCCCACAACGGCGAGCCGGTCTCGGGCGAGGACTACGCTCCGGACGACAGCACCGACGAGGACGCCCGTCGTGCCCGCCGCCGCGCCGAGCGCGAGTTCAACCTGTCTACCGACGGACCGCTGCGCGACGACAACCGCGTGGTCGCCGGTGAGTACTGGGGCGATCGCGTGCCGGCCACGCCCGAGATCTCGGTGGAGGCCGGCTACGCCGACTCGCTGGACTGGAAGCTCGGTGACACCATCGCCTTCGACATCGCGGGCCAGCCTCTGGAAGCGAAGCTGACCAGCCTGCGCGAGGTGGACTGGGAGAGCTTCCGGCCGAACTTCTTCGTGCTGGTCTCGCCCGGGGCGCTGGAGGGCTACCCGGCCAGCCACATCACCGCGGTGAGCGTGCCGCCGGGACAGGCCGGGTTCACCGGGGCACTGGTCGAACGCTTCCCCAACCTGACCGTGATCGACATCGACGCCGTGCTGGAGCAGGTGCGCAGCACCGCCGACCAGGTCTCGACGGTCGTGGAGGTGGTGTTCTGGTTCTCCATCGCCGCTGGCTTGCTGGTCTTGATGGCCGCGGTCACGGCCAGCCAGGACGAGCGCCTGCGCGAGGGCGGGGTGATGCGCACGCTCGGCGGTAGCCGCCGCCAGCTGCGCCTGGCGCAGGCGTCGGAGTTCGCCGCGATCGGCCTGCTGTCGGGATTGGTCGCCGCGCTGGGGGCGTCGGTACTGGCGGGCGTGCTGTCCACGCAGGCCTTCGACCTGCCCTGGGAGCCGGATTGGGGCATGGCCGCGGCGGGTGCGGTGGCCGGGTTGGTGGCGGCGCTGGCAGCCGGCCTGCTGGCCACCCGGCGGGTGCTGGACGCCCCGCCGTCGGTGGTATTGCGGGAGCTGGACGCCTAGCTCAGCGCGCGTCCATGCCGCTGGTCACCTCCTCGGCGGAGAAGCGGCGGGCGTAGTCGCGCTCGTCGGCGATGCGGGCGGCCTCCTCGTCGGGAAGCCCCGGGGCCGCGTAGACGGCATAGGCGATGTCGCCGTTGCTGCGCCCGACCTGGCAGAGCCGGTAGCGCGGCTGGCCGCCGCCGGTGTTCTCGGGGTAGTGGACCGGCGGTTCGCCGTCCATGTCCAGCTCGCTGTTGTCGATCGTGCCGCCGACGAAAAGTGCGCGCATGGCGTGCTCCTGAGGATGGGTCCGGCTCCAGCGTGGCGGCGCTGGCGTTGCCGGCCGATGAAGCCGGCGTTGCGCCGGCGGCAACCGATCCTCAGCCGTAGCGCTTCTGGCAGTGGCCGCAGAAGAACGCACGGCGCTGTTTTTTCCCGAGCTTCGCGCGGTACTCCAGCTTGTGGCCGCACCGCGGGCACTGGGTGCGCGTGTGCACCTGGTAGTGCTTCTTGAGCACGAACTCCTTCTTCCAGCGGTAGAAGTCGAAGCTGTATTCGCGGGCCTGCGCCACCAGTTCACCAAGCTTGCGCGCCGAAAGCGCGCCGACGGGGGTTTCCGGGTGCACCCGGATACGGAACAACACTTCGTTCTTGATGATGTTGCCGACGCCGGCGAACACGTCCTGCTCCAGAAGTGCATCGGCCACGATCGTGTCCGGCATCGCGCGCAGCTTCTTCCTCGCCAGCGCCGGGTCCCAGGCATCGGACATCACGTCGGCGGCCCAGTCGTATACCTGGTCGAGATCGCCTTCGATGTACTTCAGCGAGCTGGAGTAGAAGTTCAGCTCGCCGCTGTCGAAGCGCAGCGACAGCCGTTCCTTGCCGCCCTCGCGCCGCTCGTCGATGCGGTAGCTGCCCCACAGCAGGAAGTGCACGCGCAGGGCAAAGCCGTCAAACACCATGAGGAAGTGCTTGCCCCAGGTGCGCAGGCGTTCAACCCGCCTGCCTTCCATGCGGGCGATGCCCAGGCGGCTGTTGCCACCGACCCCGCGCACGGTGCAGCCGCTGAACTTGTCCGCCTGCTCGCGGAGGATGACGAGGGAGGGGCCTTCGGGCATGCGCGCAGCCTGCGTCGGCGCCGGTCAGCGGCGCGTGCACGCGGTCCCGCTACACTGCCGCTCCCCCTGCCTGCACCCCGCCCAGTGACCGCGAACGACGACCTGCTCGAAACCCTGCTGCTGCCTTTCGCCCAGGGCGTGCTTGCCTGGCCGGCCGAGGGCGGTGTCCTGTTCCTGGGTGCCCGCACCGGCGTGGCGTTGCAGCGCCAGCCGTTGCCGGGACTGGTGTGCGAACAGGATTCAAGGGCCGAGGTCGATGCGCTGGAGCGCGCCGGCCTGCCGATGGCCGAAGCCGGGGACGACCGGCGCTTCCCGCTGGTGATGCTGTTGCCCCCCCGCCAGCGCGAGCAGGCCCGCGCGCTGTATGCGAGCGCACTCGACCGGCTGGCTCCCGGAGGCCGGGTGCTGGGCTGCGTGGCCAACAACGAGGGCGCGCGCTCGGCCGAGGACGACCTGCGGCGACTGGCCGGCCCGGTCGGCAACCTGAGCAAGAACAAGGCCCGGGTGTTCTGGACCGCTCCGCTGGACGGGACCGGGGATGCGCGCGTGGACCAGGAACTGCTCGCGCAGTGGCGCGGGCTCGATGCCCCCCGCCCCGTGGTCGACGGGCGCTTCCGCAGCCGCCCCGGGGTATTTGCATGGGACCGCATCGACCCGGCTTCGGCACTGCTGGCCGCACAGCTGCCCGCGACCTTGAAGGGCCGGGCGGCCGACCTGGGGGCCGGCTTCGGCTACCTGTCGGTGGAACTGCTGGAGCACTGCCCCGGCATCACCGCGGTCGACCTGTACGAGGCGGATGCGCGCGCGCTGGATCTGGCACGGGAGAACCTGGCGGCACTGGCCACCCGCGCCGAACTGGGCTTCCACTGGCATGACGTCACCACCGGGCTTCCTGCACGCTACGACGTGATCATCAGCAACCCGCCGTTCCACGGCCAGGGCCGCGCCGAACGCCCCGACCTGGGGCGTGCCTTCATCGCCGCCGCCGCGGCCGCGCTGGTGCCGGGTGGCTCGCTGTGGCTGGTGGCCAACCGCCACCTTCCGTACGAAGCGGCCCTGGGCAGTGGTTTCGACCAGGTCGAAACCCTGGTCCAGAAACAGGGCTTCAAGATCGTGCACGCACGCAAGGGGCGGCGATGAAGCTGGTCCGCTTGCTCGCGAACCTGGGCTACGGCAGCCGCAGGGAAGTGGCCTGGCTGTTCCGCGAGGGCCGGGTGACCGACGTCGACGGCGAGGTGCTGTACGCGGACGACCGCGTGCCCCACGAGCGCGTGCTGCTGGACGGCGAGCCGCTGGACCCGGCGCCGGGCCTGGCCCTGGTGCTGCACAAGCCGGTCGGCTACACCTGCTCGACCAAGGACCCGGGACGGGTCATCTATGACCTGCTGCCGCCGCGCTTCCGCCTGCGCAACCCGCTGCTGTCCAGCGTGGGCCGGTTGGACCGCGAGACCAGCGGCCTGCTGCTGATGACCGACGACGGCCAGCTGCTGCACCGGATCATCTCGCCGAAGGCGGCGGTGACCAAGACCTACGAGGCGACCCTGGCGCAGGATCTTCGTGGCGACGAGGCGGAGGTCTTCGCCAGCGGCGGGCTGATGCTGGACGGGGAGAAAACCCCGCTGGCGCCGGCCGGACTGGACGTCATCAATCCCCGCCACGTGCGCCTGACCCTGACCGAGGGCCGTTACCACCAGGTGCGGCGGATGTTCGCCGCGGTCGGCAACCACGTTGAAGCCCTGCACCGCCCGCGGCTGGGACAGCTCACCCTGGATGGCGTGCCGGAAGGCGAATGGCGGCTGCTGGACGAAGAAGACCTGGCCCGCGTATTCGGCTGACCTACGGGTCGTCGGTGGCCAGGAGGGCGCGGTAGCCGGCCGCGCCGAGGCGCTCCATCGTGGCGATGTTGCGCTCGACGATGACGTCGGGGTCCGGATAGGCGGCGACGGCGCGGTCGATGCTGGCCTCGCGCAGCAGGTGCAGCATCGGATGGGGCGAGCGGTTGGTGAGGTTGCCCGGGTCGTCCGGCGCGGTGCCGGCGAAGCGGTAGTCGGGGTGGAAGCTGGCGACCTGGATCTCGCCTTCCAGCCCAAGCGCGTCGATGGCGGCGTCGGCCTGGTCGAGGAAGTCGTTGTAGTCCCCGAAGTCCTCCAGCACCCGCGGGTGGACCAGCAAGGTGGTGTCGACCACCTCGGGGTCGGTGTCGGCCAGCCAGGCCAGCTCTTCGGCCAGTTCCTGCAGCAGCGCATCGGGGGTGGCCGCCTCGCTGAGCACGAAGCGCACCTGGTCCTTGACGTGCACCGCCTTGGCGAAGGGGCACAGGTTGAGGCCGATCACCGCCCGCTCCAGCCAGCGGCGGGTGGCGGCGATCGGGTCCGTGTCGTGGCTCATCGGGAGTCAGTCGCGGCGAGCGTCGCCTTGGCGGCGCTCAGTCACGAAAGTTCTCGAACTGCAGCGGCAGCTCGAACTCCTGCCCCTTCAGCAGGGCGATGGCCGACTGCAGGTCGTCGCGCTTCTTGCCGTTGACCCGCAGCTTGTCGCCGTTGATCTGGCTGTCGACCTTCAGCTTCGCGTCCTTGAGCGTGGACTGGATCTTCTTGGCCAGCTCGCGCTCGATGCCCTGCTTGACGGTAATCTTCTGCCGCGCGCCGGCGACGTTGGTTTCGATGTCGCCGAACTCCAGGCAGCGCACGTCGATGCCGCGGGCGATCAGCCGGGCGCGCAGGATGTCGGTCATCTGCTGCAGCTGGAAGTCGCTGGGGGCGGACTGGGTGATCACCGCCTCCTCGAGTCCGAAGCGGGCATCCACGCCCTTGAAGTCGAAGCGGTTGCCGAGCTCGCGGTTGGCCTGGTCGACGGCGTTGGTCAGCTCGTGGCTGTCGACCTCGGAGACGATGTCGAAGGAGGGCATGGCAGGTTCCTGGTTGTGCGGCAGCGGTATGCGGCAAGAGTAGCCCAGCGTTCCGGTTGCTGCCCGTATGCTTGCGGGTCGCTCCCCACCTGCGCTTCCATGTCCCTTGCCCCGCAAACCCGTGCCGCGCTGGCCATGCTGGCGGCGGTCGCTTCGTTCGCATTGATGGATGCCGGCCTCAAGCACCTCGCCGCGACCTATCCGCCAATGCAGGTGGCGGCCCTGCGCGGGGCCGCCTCGCTGCCGTTCATCCTGGCCTGGGTTGCCGCGACCGGCGCGTTCGCGACCCTGTGGCGGGTGCGCTGGGGCCTGCAGGTATTCCGCGGCCTGGTCTCGGTGATGATGATCGCCTGCTTCGCCTACGGGCTGGCGCGCATGCCGATGTCCACGGCCTACACCATCTTCTTCGTCGCGCCGCTGCTGATCACCGCGCTGTCGGTGCCGTTGCTGGGCGAGAAGGTCGGCCCACGGCGCTGGACCGCGATCGTGGTCGGCATGGTGGGGGTGATGGTGGTGATGCGGCCGACCGGCGAGGGGGCGCTGAGCCTGGCGGCGCTGGCGGTGGTCCTGGCGGCCACCGGGTATGCGGTCAGCGCGATCACCGTGCGGGTGCTGTCGCGGACCGACTCGACCGCCTCGATGATCGTGTGGCTGCTGTTCTTCCTGGCGCTGGGCGCCGGGCTGCTGGCATGGCCGGACTGGGTGCCGATCCGCCGCGCCGACCTGTGGGTCATCGCGGGGCTGGGCCTGGCCGGTGCGGTCGGCCAGTACGCACTGACCGAGGCGTTCCGCATGGGCGAGGCCTCGCTGCTGGCGCCGCTGGAATACACCGGCCTGGTCTGGAGCCTGATCCTGGACCTGATGATCTGGGGCGTGCTCCCGGACTCGGTGACCTGGATCGGCGCCGGCATCATCGTCGCCAGCGGGCTGTACCTGCTGCGGCGCGACCGGATCGTGCATGCGGGGGATCCCGATCCCCCGCCCCCGCCGGGAACGCTGGGTTGAGGCGGGAGCGGGACGTCCCGCTCCCGCCTCCTCCGGTCAGAACCGGGCGCCGATACCCACGCCGATGATCACCGGGCTGGTGTCGGCCTCGCCGACGGTCTGCCCGTTGACCTGCACGTCGGAATCCCCGTGCAGGTAGCGGACGTCGCCGCGGGCGAACCAGTGCTCGCTGAGCTTCACGTCCGCACCGACCGTGGCCATCGCGCCCTTGGCGGTTTCCACCCCCAGGCGCTCGCCGGCCAGTGCGCCGGTCGGTTCGACGGTCTCGCCGTCGTAGTTCATCTCGTAGTAGCCCAGGCCGACGAACGGACGCACGGTCTGCTCGCTGGTGCCGAAGTGGTACTGGCCACTCAGGGCATAGGGCTGGGCATCGACGCTGCCGACCTTGCCGCCAGGGCCATTGACGCGGTGGCCGAACTTGTCGGCCGAACCCCAGGCCTCGATGGCGATGTTGTCGGTGGCGTACCAGCTCGCGCTGAGGGTCGCGGCACCTTCGCCGTCGAGTTCGGCATCGGCGGCACCGATGGTGGCGTCGCCGGTGGGCTCGCTCAGCGCGTAGCCGCCGACGATGGCGAAGCGGTTGTCGCTGGAATCCTGGGCCATGGCGACGGGGGCGGCGGCGATGGCGCCGAGCAGGGCAAGCGTGAGGGGGATGCGTTTCATTGGGGGACCTCCAGTTCGTTCTTGTAGTCGTGGGCCGGCGGTTCCCAGCCGGCGGGGCCACGCTATCGGGGCCTGTCTGAACCGCACTTGCCCGGCCCCTACGGAAGCGGGGCGGGGGTTCACCGATGTTTCCGTGGCGTCAACACGACAAGGCGGATGCTTGGCGCTCCGCGGGCCGCGGCCCACAATAGGGTCCTCTCGTGCAAGGCAGACCCCACATGGCTGAGTTGAAGGAAGCGCGCGTTCCCGACATCGGGGACTTCGATGGCGTGCCGGTGATCGAGGTGCTGGTCAAGGTTGGCGACACGGTCGAGGTCGACCAGGGGCTGGTCACGCTGGAATCCGACAAGGCCACGATGGAGGTCCCCGCGCCGTTCGCCGGCGTGGTGCGCGAGATCAAGGTCAAGGAGGGCGACGAGGTCGCCGAAGGGGCCGTGGTCGCGATGATCGAACCGGCCGGGGACGCCGCGGACGGCGCGTCCGATTCCGATGGCGATGCTGCGGCCCCGAAGGACAGCGAACCCGACCCGGTCGTCGAGCCGACCCGCGTCGGCGAACCCGACAACCTCGCCAAGCGGGAGGCCGCCGCCCATCGCAGCGGAGATGCCGACGCCGGCACCGACGCCACCTCGCGCCGTTCCCCACCGGTCGCCTTCGATGCCAACGAGCTGCTTCCCGACAAGGTTCCCTATGCCAGCCCGGCGGTGCGCCTGTTCGCCCGCGAGCTCGGCGTCGACCTGGGGCAGGTACAGGGCAGCGCCCGTGCCGGCCGCATCACCCGCGAGGACGTGCAGAAGTTCGTCAAGGGCGTGATGTCCGGCGGAGGCGCCGCGCCGGCGCGTGGCGGCGGCGGGCTGGACCTGCTGCCGTGGCCGAAGGTCGACTTCAGCAAGTTCGGCCCCGTCGAGACCCGCGAACTGACCCGGATCCAGAAGATCTCCGGCGCCAACCTGTCGCGCAACTGGGCGATGATCCCGCACGTCACCCAGTTCGAGGATGCCGACATCACCGGGCTGGAGGACCTGCGCGTCCAGCTCAACAAGGAAAACGAGAAGGCGATCGCCAAGGGCAACGCGACCAAGCTGACCCTGCTCGCCTTCCTGATCAAGGCCAGCGTCGCGGCGCTGAAGAAGTTCCCCGAGTTCAACGCCTCGCTCGATGCGACCGGCGAGAACCTGGTGCTCAAGCAGTACTTCCACATCGGCTTCGCCGCCGACACCCCCAACGGCCTGGTGGTCCCGGTGATCCGCGATGCCGATGCCAAGGGCGTGATGGAAATCGCCGCCGAGGCCGGCGAGCTGGCCGCCAAGGCCCGCGAAGGCAAGCTGGGCCCGGCGCAGATGAGCGGTGGCTGCTTCTCCATCAGCTCCCTGGGCGGGATCGGCGGCACCAAGTTCACCCCGATCATCAACGCCCCGGAGGTGGCGATCCTGGGCGTGTCGCGCGCCGACATGAAGCCGGTCTGGAATGGCGAGAAGTTCAAGCCGCGCCTGGTGCTGCCGCTGTCGCTGAGCTACGACCACCGCGTCATTGACGGCGCCGCGGCCGCCCGTTTCACCACCTACCTGTCCCAGGTC
Organism: Pseudomonadota bacterium; assembly: GCA_023388955.1. Classification (GTDB taxonomy): domain Bacteria; phylum Pseudomonadota; class Gammaproteobacteria; order Xanthomonadales; family Xanthomonadaceae; genus Novilysobacter. The sequence continues at coordinate 4,068 of JAEWFH010000127.1, read as the reverse complement.
CTCGGCGACATGCGCCGGGTCCTACTGTGACCGGCGCGGACTGAACGAGGAGGCTGGAAATGGCACAGATCGAGGTGAAGGTCCCCGACATCGGTGATTTCGACGCCGTCCCGGTGATCGAGGTACTGGTGTCGGTGGGTGACCGGGTCGAGGTCGACCAGGGCCTGGCGACGCTGGAGTCCGACAAGGCGACGATGGAAGTCCCTTCCAGCGCCGCCGGCGTGGTGAAGGAGATCCGGGTCAAGGTCGGCGACGAGATCGCCGAGGGCGCGGTGCTGGCCGTCCTGGAGAGCGAAGGCGAGGGCGAGGAAAACTCCGAAGCCGCCGCCGACTCCCCTCTCCCGCCTGCGGGAGAGGGCGACGCGCGAAGCGCGGCGGGTGAGGGCGGTCGGCAGGGGAAGGAACCAGAGGCGGAAGGAACGCAGGAACAAGAGGGGAAGCAGGGGCAAAAGCAGCCCTCACCCCAACCCTCTCCCGCAGGCGGGAGAGGGAGTGAAAAGCAGCAGGGGCCGAAGGCTGCGGAGGCCAGTGGTCGCAAGGCGGACATCGAGTGCGCGATGCTGGTGCTTGGCGCCGGGCCGGGCGGCTACACGGCGGCCTTCCGCGCCGCCGACCTGGGGATGGACACCGTCCTGGTCGAGCGCTATCCGGACCTGGGCGGCGTCTGTCTCAATGTCGGCTGCATTCCGTCCAAGGCCCTGTTGCATGCCGCCGGCGTGATCGGCGAGGCGGCGCAGGCGGCCGAATACGGCGTCGAGTTCGGTGAGCCCAAGATCGACCTGGACAAGCTGCGGGCCTACAAGGAGAAGGTCGTCGGCCAGCTCACCAAGGGCCTGGCGGGGATGTCGAAGCAGCGCAAGGTGCGGGTGGTCACCGGCACCGGCCGCTTCGTTTCCGCCCATGAGCTGGAGGTCGAGGGCGAGGACGGCAAGAAGCTGGTGCGTTTCGAGCAGTGCATCATCGCTGCCGGCTCGCAGGCGGTGAAGTTGCCGGGCTTCCCGTGGGACGACCCGCGGGTGATGGACTCCACCGACGCGCTGGAGCTGGCGGAGGTGCCGAAGAAGCTGCTGGTCGTGGGCGGCGGCATCATCGGCCTGGAGATGGCCACCGTGTACCGCGCGCTGGGCGCGGAGGTCACCGTGGTCGAATTCATGGACCAGCTGGTGCCCGGCGCCGACCGCGATCTGGTCAAGCCGCTGGCGGACCGGCTGAAGAAGCTGGGTGTCATCGTCCACCTCAAGACCAGGGCGGCGAAGGTAGAGTCGCAGAAGAACGGTCTGAAGGTCGGTTTCGAGCCCGCCGCCGAGGGTGGCGAGGCGCCGAAGAACCAGATATTCGACCGCGTGCTGGTGGCGGTGGGCCGCGCGCCCAACGGCGGCAAGCTGGACGCGGACAAGGCCGGCGTGGAAGTCACCGACCGCGGCTTCATCCCGGTCGACCGGCAGATGCGCACCACCGCCGGCCACATCTTCGCCATCGGCGATCTGGTCGGGCAGCCGATGCTGGCCCACAAGGCCACGCACGAGGGCAAGCTCGCGGCCGAGGTCGCGGCGGGCCAGAAGCGTGAGTGGGTGGCGCGTGTGATCCCGTCGGTGGCCTACACCGACCCGGAGATCGCCTGGGTCGGCCTGTCGGAGGCCGAGGCGAAGGAGAAGGGCCTGAAGGTCGGCGTCGGCAAGTTCCCCTGGGCCGCGTCCGGGCGCGCGATCGGCATCGCCCGCACCGAAGGGTTCACCAAGCTGGTGTTCGACGAAGCCACCGGGCGGGTACTGGGCGGCGGAATCGTCGGCATGCATGCCGGCGAGCTGATTTCCGAAGTCGCGCTGGCGATCGAGATGGGCGCCGAGGCAGCCGATATCGGCCACACCATCCATCCGCACCCGACCCTGGGCGAATCGGTGGCGATGGCGGCGGAGGCCTACGAAGGCACCATCACCGACCTGTACCTGCCGAAGAAGAAGTAGCGGCGGCGGACAAGGAGAAGCCCCGGCGGATCAGGCCGGGGCTTCAAGGGGCCCGTCGCTGCGCTGGTACCCTGACGAGGAGAGAGAGTGCGGCGGGCAAGGGATCAGACCGCCGCCGGCAGGGATGGTTCCTTCGCAGCGGCCGACACCGTTTTACGGGGTTCAGTGTTGTGCAGGCGCCGCTGTTCGCGGCGCTTCCAGAATTTTTCGTGCAGGTGGTAGGCCACCGTGTTGCAGGCCGGTTCCACGATCGCCAGCAGCCCGCCGACGAGCGGGTTCCCGGTCAGTACAGTGCCGACGCAAAAGGCGACGGTGAAGTGGACGGCGGCGAAGCTTGCGGTCTTGACCATGGAATCTCTCCGGAATGCGGAGCCAGTATTCCCGCTCTCACCGCCCCTCGCAAGTGATAATCATTATCAGTTAGGCGGGGGTTCATGGCCTTTGTACACCGTGTTCAGCTTTGCGCGCGCTGCTGGTTGCCGCAGCGATGGGCCCCGACTATAATTCCGCGGCTTCATCGGGCGCTTGCCTCCTGCGCCCGCCTCCCCAGACGACGAGTCCAGCAGCGTGCACGATCCGACGTTCGCAGGCCGCCGGCTGGCGTTGCGCGCGACTGCCTGGCAGGCGGGCGCGACGGCGCTGCTGGCACTTGCCTTCATCGCCTTCAGCGTGCCGCAGGCGTTGGGCGCCCTGCTGGGTGGCCTTGCGGTCACCGCGGGTGGCTGGCTGTCCAGCCGGGTCTCGCTTGGCGGGGGGGTGGCTCCCGCAGCGGGTGCGCTGGCGCGACTGCTTGCGGGGGCGATGTTGAAGTGGGTGCTGGTGTTCGGCGTGCTTGCGCTGGGCATCGGTCTCGGCGGCCTGCCGCCGCTGGGGGTTCTGGCGGGCGTGCTGGTCGCGCTCGTCGTCCAGGTGCTGGCACTGGCCAGCCGGTAGCTTTCCAAGGATTTCAGACACATGGCGGCCGAGGAACTTACTCCCACCAGCTACATCCAGCACCACCTGCAGAACCTGACCGGGCAGGTCGGGGAAGGCGGGGGGTTCTGGACCCTCCACATGGACACGATGATCACCTCGGTCCTGATGGGGCTGTTCATGGTGTTCCTGTTCTGGCTGGGGACGCGCAAGGCGACCGCCGGCGTGCCGGGCAAGTGGCAGGCCTTCGTCGAGATCCTGCTCGAGTTCGTCGACCGCCAGGCCAAGGACACCTACCGCGGGCCGAGCAAGCTGGTGACGCCGATCGCGATCACCCTGTTCTTCTGGATCCTGCTGATGAACATGATCAAGTTCATCCCGGCGGACTTCATTTCCATCCCGCTGACCTGGGTCGGCGTGGACTACTGGAAGCCGGTGCCGACCGCCGACGTGAACGCCACGCTCGGCATGTCGATCAGCGTGTTCTTCCTGATGCTGTTCTTCGCCATCAAGTCGCAGGGCTTCGGCGGCTTCACCAAGGGCTTCCTGACTGCGCCGTTCGGCAAGTGGATGATGCCCGCCAACCTCATCCTCAACATCGTCGAGTGGGTCAGCAAGCCGGTTTCGCTGGCGATGCGACTGTTCGGCAACATGTTCGGTGGCGAGATCGTGTTCCTGCTGATCTGGGTGCTCGGCGGGGCCAGCATCCTCGGCCTGCTCGGCGGCGCCGTGTTCGGCCTGGGCTGGATGATCTTCCACATCCTCGTCGTGCCGCTGCAGGCGTTCATCTTCATGATGCTCTCGATCGTCTACCTGAGCCTCGTCGAAGACGCGCACTGAGCCACCGCTCCACCTTCAACGCGTTCCACCTCCAACCCTTTCGTTCAACCATCCGCACCATCGCTCGGAGATAACCATGGAAACCATCCTCGCCACCCTCGCCCAGGTCCAGGCTTCGACCGCCCTCGGCATCGGCATCATGATCGGCCTCGCGGCGCTGGGCGCCGGCCTCGGCCTGGCCATCATGTCGGGCAAGTTCCTGGAGTCGGCCGCGCGCCAGCCCGAGCTGATCCCGGTGCTGCAGGTCCGCATGTTCATCACCGCCGGCCTGATCGACGCCGCGTTCATCATCTCGGTCGCCGTCGGCCTGCTGTTCGCCTTCGCCAGCCCGTTCATCGGTCCGTGGACCGAG
>JAEWFH010000102.1 GCA_023388955.1 Pseudomonadota bacterium | reverse complement strand
TGCGGCTGGCGTGCAGCAGGCAGCTGGCGGCGTCGACGCGGCTGTTGTGGCCGGCGTCGTAGTCGCGGGCGACCTGGTAGGCGAAGGCGCGGCTGGACTGCAGCGCGGTGTACATATCGGCGATCTTGGCCTGGATCAGCTGGAAGGTACCGATCGGCTGGTCGAACTGGCGGCGCTCGCGCACGTAGGGCAGGGCGATGTCCAGCGCCGCCTGCATCAGGCCCAGCGGACCGCCGGACAGCACCAGGCGCTCGGTGTTCAGGCCGCTCATCAGTACCTTTACGCCCTGGTTGACCTCGCCCAGCACGTTTTCGGCCGGGATCTCGCAGTCCTCGAACACCAGCTCGCAGGTGTTGGAGCCGCGCATGCCCAGCTTGTCCAGCTTCTGCGCAGTGGAAAAGCCCTTCATGCCCTTCTCGACCAGGAAGGCGGTCATGCAGCGGCTGCCGGCGTCCTTGCCCGCGGTGCGCATGTAGACAATGAGGACGTCGGCCTCCGGGCCGTTGGTGATCCACATCTTGTTGCCGTTGGCGACCCACACGTCGTCGCCGCTCTCATTGGTACGCAGCTCGGCACGGCAGGACATCGAGCCGACCACGTCCGACCCCGCACCCGGCTCGCTCATCGCCAGCGCGCCCTTGAGCTCGCCGCTGCACAGGCCGGGCAGGTACTTGCGACGCTGCTCTTCCGTCCCGTTGGCGTAGAGGTTGTTGACGCACAGGTTGGAGTGCGCGCCGTAGCTCAGTCCGATGGCACCGGAGGCGCGGGAGATCTCCTCCATCGCCACCAGGTGGGCGAGGTAGCCCATGCCACTGCCGCCGTACTCCGGGTCGACGGTCAGCCCGAGCAGGCCCATCTCGCCCAGCTTGGGCCACAGCTCCTGCGGGAAGGCGTTGTCGTGGTCGACCTTCTCCGCCAGCGGCGCGACCTCGGCCTCGGCGAAGCGGCGCACGGCGTCGCGCAGGGAATCGATTTCCTCACCGAGGGGGAAGGGGCGCATGGCATTTCCTCTTTACATCGTCATTCCCGCGCACGCGGGAATCCGCATTTTCGTCATTCCCGCGTACGCGGGAATCCATGGACTCCCCGGCGCGCCAGTGGATCCCCGCTTCCGCGGGGATGACGGCGCCTCCGGGGGCGGAAACAACGACGGGGCCGTAAGCCCCGTCGTCGGTTACATCACTACGACTCAGGCGCCGCCGCGGATGCGGCCTTCGAAGCGCGGGGCGCTGCGGCCCAGGGGCAGCTTCAGCTTGCCCATCACGTCGATGCGCTCCTCGGCCATGCGGTCGGCGGCCTTGTAGGTCGGGATGCTGTCGCGCTGGGCGATCTCGAAGATGCGCGCCACGTTGTGGTAGATCGAGCGCATCTGGCGCATCGCGCGCTCGCGGTTGTAGCCGGTCATTTCCAGCGCCACGTTCATCACGCCGCCGGCGTTGACCGCGTAGTCCGGCGCGTAGAGGATGCCGCGCTTCTCCAGCTCGTCGCCGATGGCGTTGGTGGCCAGCTGGTTGTTGGCCGAGCCGCAGATGACCTTGGCCTTCAGGCGCGGCAGGGTCTCCTCGTTGACGGTGCCGCCCAGCGCGCAGGGCGAGTACACGTCGGCGTCGACGTCGTAGATCTCGTCCAGGCCCACGGCCTCGGCGCCGTATTCGTTGACGGCCTTGTCGACCAGGCCCTGGTTGATGTCGGTGACGAAGATCTTCGCGCCGCGCTCCTTGAGCAGCTTCACGTACTCCATGCCGACGTGGCCCAGGCCCTGCACGGCGTGGCTGTACTTGCCGACTTCCTCGTTGCCGAACTTGGCGTTCAGCGCGGCCATCAGGCCCTGCAGGGTGCCGTAGGCGGTGAACGGCGACGGGTCGCCCGAACCACCGTGGACCTGGTGCACGCCGGTGACGAACTCGGTCTCCTTGTAGACGTGCTCCATGTCGTTGACGTCGATGCCCACGTCCTCGGCGGTGATGTAGCGCCCGCCCAGCGACTGCACGGCCTTGCCGAACGCGCGGAACAGCGCCTCGGACTTGTCGGTGGCCGGGTTGCCGATGATCACGGCCTTGCCGCCGCCGATGTCCAGGCCGGCGACCGCGTTCTTGTAGGTCATGCCGCGCGACAGGCGCAGCACGTCGTTGAGCGCGTCCTGCTCGGTCTTGTACGGCCACATGCGGGTGCCGCCCAGCGCGGGGCCCAGCACGGTGTTGTGGATCGCGATGATGGCCTTCAGGCCCGCGTCCTTGTTGTGGCAGAACACGACCTGCTCGTGGCCGAAGGTGTCGAGGGTTTCAAAGATCATCAGTTGCTCCGCGGCGGCCGGGGCGCGGGGCGCCCGTCCGGCTGGTTGGGGGGTAACGAACCGCGCATTCTACCCCCATCGGCCGGGGCGCAATAGGCGGCCTAACCGGTTCGCGCGTGGCTGCCGGACATGCTTCAATGAGGCCTCGCATGAACGGGGAACCATGCGGTCACGTGGGGAATGAGCATGCGAACCGCAGCAGAAACCGCCCGCCCGGCGACGGGGCCACTGGCACCGCCGGCGGCCACGCAGCAGCGGCGAGGCGTACTGTCGCAGGTGCGCGCCTCCACCCGGGCCACCCACGAGGCGCTGGACGGGCTCCTGCCCCGCGGCCTGCGCAACCTGCACGACTACCGGCGCTATCTTGCCGCCATGTTGCCGCTCGCCGACTGGGTCGCCCGGGGCTGGCAGCCACGGTGGTCCGCACACCTGGCCCGCTGGGGCGATCCCGCGCGCCTGGAGGCGCTGCGCCACGATGCCGCGCGCCTGGGCGTCGCGGCGGAACCGGCCGACGGCCCAATGCCGGCGACCCCCGCCGCCTGGCTGGGCGGCTGCTACGTCGTCGAGGGGTCTGCGTTGGGGGCGCGTTTGCTGGCGCGTGACGTCGAAGGGCTGGCAGGACGGGAGCCCGCCGTCGCGGACGCATGTCGATTCCTGGCCCACGTCACCGCGGATCCGGCCCGCTGGCGCGGTTTTGCCCGATTGCTGGACGGGCTGCCAGCGGAGCAGGGCGATGACGCCACCGCCGGGGCCATCACCGGTTTCGCGATCGTCCACGCGCGGCTTTCCGCCACCGGGGTCCCGGCATGAATTCCGACCCGGCCTTCGAGCGCGCGCTCGCCGAGTGCGCCCGCGAGCCCATCCACGTCATCGGCGCCGTGCAGCCGCCCGGCGTGCTGCTGGTCGCCCGGCACCGCGACCTGCGCGTGCTCGCCGCCTCGGCCAATGCGGTTGACCTGTTCGACGCCGGTGACATGCAGGCGCTGCTGCACCAGCCGCTGGACGCGTTGCTCGACCGGAGCGCCATCGAGGCGGTCAGGGCCGTGCTTGCGCGCGGCGATGCCGGCCTGTCGCAGTTCGCCTGCACCACCAACGCAGGCCCGCTCGGAGCACTGCACGACGTCTCCGCCCACCTCTCGGGCGAGCTCCTGCACCTGGAACTCGAGCCCAGCGGCCGCGGGGCCTCCCTGCAGGGAGGGCACGCCCTGGTGGCGGGGCTGGATGCCGCCGCAGGCGTCGACTTCCTGGGCAGCGTCGCGCGCCAGGTGCAACTGATCTCCGGCTACGACCGGGTGATGGTGTACCGCTTCCTGCCGGACTGCAGCGGCGAGGTGGTGGCCGAGTCCCTGTCTGGCGACCTCGGGTCCTATGACGGGCTGCGTTATCCCGCCTCCGACATACCGCCGCAGGCGCGTGCGCTGTACCTGCGCAACCGCGTGCGCGTGATTGCCGACGTGGATGCCGAGCCGCAGCCGCTGCTGCAGTCGCCCGAGCTCGACGACCCGGTGGACATGAGCTTCGACGTGTTGCGCGCGGTCTCGCCGGTGCACCTGCAGTACCTGCGCAACATGGGCGTGCGCGCCTCGATGTCGATCTCGCTGGTGGTCGATGGCCGGCTCTGGGGCCTGGTGGCGTGCCACCACGCGACCCCGCGCCCGGTGGCCGCCCGCCAGCGGGTCGCGCTGGAGATGGTCGGCCGCCATGCATCGATGATCCTCGACGCCCAGGAGCTGCGCAGCCGCGCCCGCGCCGACGCGGCCTGCCGCAGCCAGCGCGATGAGCTGGAGCGGAAGTTGCACCGGGCACGTGATGCCGCCGCGCTCCTCCCGGACCTGCTGGAGCTGGTCCTTGGCGCAGTGGAGGCCGACGGCGTGGCCATCAGCCTGGACGGCACCTGGCACACCCACGGCCAGGTACCGGGCGACGAGGGCCTGGCATACGCCCTGGCCTGGGCCGGGTCGCAGGGGCATGCCGGCGTCGCCGCCACGGCACAGGGCAGTGCCTGGCATCCCGATCCGCCACGCGCCGCCTGCGGGCTGTTCGCCACACCGGTGGGACCGGGCGGCGGTGACTGGCTGCTGCTGTTCCGCCGCGAGCAGGTGCAGAACCTGCGCTGGGCCGGCCGTCCCGACCAGCCCTTCCAGATCGACGACAACGGCCTGCGGGTCGGACCACGCGTCAGCTTCGAGGCCTGGAAGGAGGAGGTGCACGGTACTTCCACGCCCTGGAACGAGCGCGATTTCGAATCCGCCCAGCGCCTGTGCATGGTGCTCGAGCGTTACGTTTCCAGGCGGCGGCCACGCCCCGCAGGCGTTGATCCGGATGCCCCCATGCGCCGTTGGGACGCCCGCGAACAGGCGACCCGCCTGCGGCGCCTGGCGGAACTGCTCGACGGCGCCTCGCCGGACCGCAAACGCCTCCAGCGCATGCAAGCGTTGCTGGCGCACATGGAGGATGAACTGGGGGCGCTGGCCGACACCCCGGACTAG
>JAEWFH010000194.1 GCA_023388955.1 Pseudomonadota bacterium | reverse complement strand
CGCTGAGCTGGCGCTACACCTTCGCGCTGGTGGCCGCGGTGGCGGCGCTGACGGTGCTGCTGGTCGCGCGCTGGCTGGTCGAGGACCCGGCCGAGCCGCGCCAGTCGCCGCTGCGCGAGCTGCGCGCGTTCAACACATCGCAGGTGTGGCTGACCCTGCTGATCGGTGCGATCGGCTTTGCCGGCATGTTCTGCGCCTTCAGCTACCTCGCGCCGACGCTGACCGAAGTCACCGGTGCCGGCGATGGCTGGATCCCGGTCGCGATGGGCGTATTCGGCATCGGTTCGATCATCGGCAACCTGGTCGGCGGCTGGCTGGTCGACCGGCTGCAGTTCCGCGCCACGCCGGTGGTGCTGCTGTGGTCGACCGCCGTACTGCTGCTGTATCCGCTGGCCGCGCACTCGCTGTGGACGATGCTGCCGGCGGTGGTCGCGGTCGGCACGATGGGCGCGCTGGCCGCGGTCATGCAGACCCGGCTGATGGACGTCGCCGGCGAGGCGCAGACACTGGCCGCGGCCTCCAACCACGCCGCGTTCAACGCCGCCAACGCGCTCGGCCCGTGGCTCGGCGGGCTGGCGATCAGTGCCGGGCTGGGCTGGACCTCGACCGGCTACGTCGGCGCCGCCACCGCGGTCGGCGGCCTGCTGGTCTACGCATGGGCGCGGTGGGACGCGCGGCGCCCGGGTACCGCATTCGCCGAAGGCTGAAACGCGCGGGCAACACGCCGGCACGCCGCTGAAAACCGCGCCCCCCGCCCAGCGGCCAGGGACCGCGACACACCCGGTTGGTGAGCGGAGTGCCGCTAGCGGGGCGGGAGTCGAGTGCCCGCAGTACGGGCTTCGGCCTCCTGCTGCTCGCGGGCGATCCAGTCCTCGATGGCACGCCGCGCATGGCGCTCCCGGGCCTTCTCGCGCAGCGCCTCGATGCTCAGCACCCGTTGCAATCCCACCATCACCCCGACCAGTAGCAGCGCGAACGGCAACGCCGCCACCGTGATCAGCGTCTGCAGCGCATCCAGGCCGCCCGCGATCAGCATCGCCGCGGCGATCAGGGCAATCGCGATGCCCCAGGCGAACTTGCGGGTGAGCGTCGGGTCACCGGCGCTCTCGCTCGACATCGAGCCCAGCACCAGCACCGCCGAATCCGCGGAGGCCACGAAGAAGATCACCAGCAGCAGGATGCTCAGCCCCGACAGCAGGCCCGACAGCGGCAGGCTGTCGTACATCCGGAACAGGACCGTCTCGTAGCCCTGGGCGAGTGCGCCGGCCATGTCCACGCCGCCGAACATCTGTCCCCACAGTGCCGCCCCGCCAAAGGCCGCGAACCAGGCGAATCCAAGCAGGCTGGGGACGGCCACCACGCCGAGCACGAACTCGCGCACGCTGCGCCCGTAGGACACGCGCGCGATGAACGCCCCCACGAACGGCGACCAGGAGATCCACCAGGCCCAGTAGAAGATGGTCCAGTCCGCCACCCAGGTGCTGTCCGAGAACGGCGCCATGCGCAGGCTCATGCTGACCAGCGAGTTGAAGTACGCACCCAGCGAGGTGGTGAAGGTTTCGAAGATGAAGCCGGTCGGCCCCAGCAGCACCACGACCAGCAGCAGCAATCCCGCCAGGGCCAGGTTGAAGCTCGACAGCCACTTGATGCCCCGGTCCACGCCGCTGGCGCTGGAGGCCATGTACAGCACGAAGCAGATCCCGATCACCAGCAGTTGCATGCCGATGCCGCCGGGCAGGCCGAACACGCGCGCCAGGCCGGCGCTGATCTGGATCGTCCCGAAGCCAAGCGTGGTGGCCACGCCGATGGCGGTGGCCACGACGGCAACGATGTTGACCCCCTTGCCCATCCAGCCCAGGTGGCGCTCGCCGATCAGGGGGTGCAGCAGGTCGCTGATCAGTCCGCGGCCGTTGCGGTTGTACTGGAACCAGGCGATCGCCAGGCCCATCAGCGCGTAGATCGCCCATGGGTGCAGGCCCCAATGGAAGAAGGTGTAGCGCATCGACGCCCTCGCCGCCTCGGGCGTGCCCGGTGGCAGGCCTTCCGGGGGATGCATCAGGTGCGAGACCGGCTCCGCCGCGCCCCAGAACACCAGGCCGATGCCCATGCCCGCGGCGAACAGCATCGCCAGCCAGGTCGGACCGGAAAACTCCGGTTCGGCATCGGTCCCGCCGATGCGCAGCTGGGCGAACGGGCCGAACGCCAGGTACACCAGGAATGCCAGGGTCAGGAACACGATCAGCAGGTACAGCCAGCCGGCGTGGTTGATGACCGCCGCCAGCGCCGCGCCGGTGACCTGCTCGAAGGGGACCGGGGCCAGGCCGGCGACCACCGCGAGCGCGACGACCAGCAACAGCGAGATGCGGAAGACCATGGGGACTCCGTGCGGGGGGCGACAGGATCGCCACAGCTTACGTACTGCCTGGGGCAGGGACATGAAACCGTCCCGGAACCCGCAACGCGCGCAGGTGCCGCGGACTGCGTACGCCGATGCCCTTTTCCCGCCCGGCCATCGCCGGCAGCCGGACCCTCTCGATCACCGAATACGCGGTTTCCGCCTCGCTCCCCGAACCGCCCCGGCGACGCAACAGGACGTGCGCGCCGGTGCGCTCCCAGCGCCACTCCCGTGCCTGGATCTCCGCGTCCAGCAGTCCCGCGGCGCGATCGCCGAAGCTGCGCTGCAGTTCCTCGCCCAGGGCGCTGCCGACCAGGGTGATGTGCAGCTCCTGCTTGGGAGCCAGGGGAATGCCGTGCACGGTAAGCGGAACCTCCGGCGGCGGCCAGGCGTCGGGCGGGATCGGAAGGATGCGGGTACAGGTCGTGGCGGTCATGGCCGGATGATGGCCGCGTGGCTGCCGTGCGGGCGTGGATGGCCGATGATCGTTGCCGTCCCAATCGCGCGACCCTGCCATGGCCGAGCCCGTCGACAAGCCGTTTTCCCCTTCCTGCGAGCGCAACCGCGACCCGATCCTGGCCGTGTTGCGCCGGCACCTGGCCGATGCGCGGCGGGTGCTGGAGGTGGGCAGCGGCACCGGCCAGCACGCGGTGCACTTCGCGGCGGCGATGCCGTGGCTGCAGTGGCAGGCGAGCGACCGGCCGGAGCACCTGCCCGGCATCCGCGCCTGGCTCGACGAGGCGGCGTTGCCCAACACGCCGACCCCGCTGGAACTGGACGTGGACGACTGGCATCCGGGAACGGGCTTCGACGCGGTCTTCAGCGCCAACACGCTGCACATCATGGGCTGGCCGCAGGTGCGCGCGTTCTTTGCCGGCGTGGGCGGGCTGCTCGCCGGCGGCGGCACGCTGGTGGTGTACGGGCCGTTCAACTACGGCGGCGCCTACAGCAGCGAAAGCAACCGCGAGTTCGACCGCTGGCTCGGGCAGCGCGACCCGGCCTCGGCGATCCGCGACTTCGAGGCGGTGGATCGCCTGGCGGCGCAGGCCGGCCTGTCGCTGGTCGAGGACGTGGCGATGCCGGCCAACAACCGCTGCCTGGTCTGGCGCCGCGGTGGCGGCGATACGCGGTCGCCGGAGTCCTAGCGCGGCAGGGCAACGACGGGCGCCCCGTCCTCCGCCACCTCCAGCCGCGGCCCGGCGTCCGCGACCGGCGCGGGTGCCTGCGAGGGAACTTCCGAGGGAATCGCCACGGCATCGGGTTCCACCGGCAGCATGGTCGCCTCGCGCCAGCGGCCCCAGCGGTAGTACGCCACCGACAGCAGCATCGACACCAGTGCGCTGACCGGGAAGCTCCACCAGATCGCGTCCGCGCCCAGCCGGGGTTGCAGCCAGTTGGCAAACGGCACCCGGATCCCCCACAGCGCGACGGCCAGGATCACCAGTGGCGGGATTACCGCCCCGGTGGAGCGCACCACGCCGGCGACCACGAAGGTCACCCCGAAGAACAAAAACGACCAGATGGCGATGTGGCTCAGGTGGCGGGCGATCTCCAGCGCCTCGCTGCCCGGCGGCAGGAACATCGCCAGCACCCAGCGGTCGAACAGGGTCAGTGCCACCACCAGGGTCCCGGTCATCAGGAAGTTGCCCAGCACCCCGGCACGGGTGGTCGCCTCCACCCGTGGCCACTTGCCGGCGCCGACGTTCTGCGCCGCCATGGTCGAGCACGCCGCGCCGATCGCCATCGCCGGCATCTGCACGTAGTTCCACAGCTGCAGCGCGGCGCCGTAGGCGGCGGTGGTGTGGGTGCCGTACTGGTTGACCATGGCGATCATCGCGATCATCGCCAGCGAGATCAGCACCATCTGCAGGCCCATCGGCACGCCCTTGGTCACCAAGGTGCGCACGATGGTCCAGTCGGGCAAAAAGAGCCGCCGCTCGCCGCGGCCGATCCACAGTGGATGCCCCCGATGCCGCAGCCACCACAGCATCGCGGCCAGCGCGACCAGGTTGGCCAGCAGCGTCGCCATCGCGCTGCCGGCCATGCCCATCTCCGGGAATGGGCCGACGCCGAAGATCAGCAGCGGCACCAGCACGATGTCCAGCAACACCGCCACCAGCAGGAACAGGAACGGCGTGCGGGTATCGCCCGCGCCACGCAGGATCGCCGACAGGAACGAGAACGCGTACAGCAGGGGCAATGCCAGCAAGATGATCTTCAGGTAGGCGTCGGCGAGCGCCAGCGAATCCTCCGGCGTGGCCATCCAGACCAGCACGTGGCGCGACAGCGGCAGCCCGATCGCGGCCAGCAGCAGCGAGAGGCTGAAGAAGAACGTCGCCGCGGTGCCGATCACCCGTCGCGCCTCCACCAGGTTGCGGCGGCCCATGGCCTGCCCCACCAGGATCGTGGAGGCCATGCCGAAGCCGAACACCCCACCCAGCAGGAAGAACATGATGTTGTTGGCGTTCGCGATCGCCGTCAGCGCCTCCTCGCCCAGGAAGCGGCCGACCCAGATCGCGTTGACCGAGCCGTTGAGCGACTGCAGCACGTTGCCACCCAGGATCGGCAGCGCGAACACGAGCAGGGTGCGGCCGATCGGGCCTTCGGTGAGGTTGCGGCTGTGCATCGCCCGTATCGTGGCCGGGTCCCGGTGCGTGGGGCGCGAAACCGGGGGCGGGGGTTCACCGGGCTTGCACCGCCGGCCCCGCAACCTCGGTACCCGCAACTGGTTTGCGGCAAGCTGGAGGCCCGATGAAAGCAGGTGACCCGATCTTCGGCGAGGAATCGCTCAGCACGGTGGCCGCCCTGTTCGCCGACCGCGGCGAGGCCGCGGCCGCGGCCGACCGCCTGCGCGGGGAGCTGGGCGTGGATGGCGGCACGGTTCGGGTGGTGGCACCCGGCGACCGCCACCTGTCGCGGACGCTGGAACCGGAAGGAAAAGGCGTGATGTTCACCGCCATCAAGGCCCACATCACCCTCGGGCTGGTCGGCCTGGTGGCCGGGCTGGTGCTGTTCTGGATCCTGTACTCCACCGGCATCACCGCCATCCGTTCCAACCCGCTGGTCGCGGCCGTGGTGATCGCGGGATTCGCGACGGTGTTCGGATTGTTCGCCGGCGGGCTGGTGACGCTGCGCCCCGACCATGACCCGCTCAACCTCCGGGTGATGGAGGCGGTTGGCAAGGGGCAGCACGCCGTCGTGGTACACCCGGCCCGGCATGCCGACGTGGCGCGCGTGGTCCGGTTGCTGGAGGAGGCGTCGGGCGAGGTGGTCCGGACCCTGTGATGCGGCTCAGGCGGTGGCGTCCGCTTTCACTTCCGCCTCTGCCTCCGCACTGGCGGCCGGTCGTCCGAACAGAAAGCCCTGGCCGAATCCACACCCGAGCTCCAGCAGCGCGGCACGTTGTTCTTCGATCTCCACGCCTTCGGCCACCACGTCCATCCCCAGCGCGTGCGCGAGGGTCACGACGGCCTGGATCACCGGGGCGCTGTTGCCCTGCCGGTGCAGGTCGGCGAGGAAGGTGCGGTCCATCTTGAGTATCCGCAGCGGGAAGCTGTGCAGGTAGCTCAGTGACGAGTAGCCGGTACCGAAGTCGTCCAGCGCCACGCCGATGCCCTGGTCCAGCAGCCGCTGCAGCACGCCGCGGACCCGCTCCGGGTTCTCGAGCAGGCTGCCTTCGGTGACCTCGATGCGCAGCCGTGCCGGCGCCAGCCCGGTACGGTCGAGCAGTCCGAGCAGGCGGCCGGCGAAGTCGCTGCGCTGCAGGTGGCGGGGAGCGACGTTGATCGACAGGTATCCGCCGTCGTGCTGCCCCGCCATCAGCAGGAAAGCGCGTTTGAACAGGCGCCAGTCCATGGCCTCGATGAGGCCGCTGTCCTCGGCTATCTGGAGGAAGTCGGCCGGGACCAGCACCCCGCGGTCGGGGTGGCGCCAGCGCATCAGCGCCTCGTGGCCCACCACCGTGCCATCGTCCAGTCGCACGATGGGCTGGAACCAGGGCTCGATCTCGTCGCGCCTGAGCGCCAACCGCAGCTCGGCCTCGACGGTCAGCTGGTCGACCGCGGTGTGCTGCAGCGATGGATCGTGGAGCTGCCAGCGCTTGCGGCCCAGCGCCTTGGCCCGGTACAGCGCGGTGTCCGCCTCCCGCACCAGGTCATCGGCGTGCTCCAGGTTCGCGTGGGTCATCGCGATGCCAATGCTGGCCGAGGGTTCCAGGATGCACTCGGCCATTTCCATCGGTGCGGTCAGTGCTTCCAGGGTCCGCTCGGCGACGGCGATGGCCGCAGCCGGGCGGCCGTCGGCGTCGACGGCCACGTCTTCGATGAGGATCGCGAACTCGTCGCCGGCCAACCGGGCCACCAGGTCGGGCTGGCGGACGCAGGACTGGAGGCGGCGGGCGATCTCGCAAAGGAACTCGTCGCCGGCGAGGTGGCCCAGGCTGTCGTTGATGATCTTGAAGCGGTCCACGTCCAGATACAGCAACGCGCTGTGGCGTGGCACGGGCTCCCGGATCCGTTCCATCGCCTGTTCGAGGCGCTTGCGCAGCTGGGCGCGGTTGGGAAGGCCGGTCAACGCGTCGTGCATGACCTGGTGGCGCAGCCGGTCCTGGATCCTCTCGCG
>JAEWFH010000187.1 GCA_023388955.1 Pseudomonadota bacterium | reverse complement strand
CGAGGCGCGGCCAAGGGGCCGCGAGGCGCATGACCACGACGTACGAAAGCCCGTTCGCAGCCCTGTTCCAGGACGATCCCGATCCCGCCGAGACCCAGGAATGGATCGACTCGGTCAGTGCCGTCATCCAGAACGACGGTGCCCAGCGCGCCCACCAGCTGCTGCAGGGGATGGTCGAGGTCACCCGCCGCGCCGGCGCGCACCTGCCGTTCGCCCCGACCACCGAGTACATCAACACCATTCCGCCGCACATGGAGGCCAAGAGCCCCGGTGACCACGCGCTGGAGTGGAAGATCCGTTCGATCATCCGCTGGAACGCCATGGCCATGGTGGTCCGGGCCAACCGCAAGCCGGGCGACCTGGGCGGCCACATCGCCAGCTTCGCCTCCGGCGCGACCCTGTACGACGTGGGCTTCAACCATTTCTGGCGCGCCCCGTCCGAGGACCACCCGGGCGACCTGCTGTACATCCAGGGCCACAGCTCGCCGGGCATCTACGCGCGCTCGTTCCTGGAAGGCCGCATCAGCGAGGAGCAGCTGGACTGCTTCCGCATGGAGACCGGCGGCAAGGGCCTGCCGTCCTACCCGCACCCGTGGCTGATGCCGGACTACTGGCAGACCCCGACCGTCTCCATGGGCCTGGGTCCGATCGCCGCCATCTACCAGGCGCGCAACTGGAAGTACCTGGAGGCCCGCGGCCTGATGCCGAAGACCGACCGCAAGGTCTGGTGCTTCCTGGGCGACGGCGAGACCGACGAGCCCGAGTCCCTGGGCGCGATCTCGGTGGCCGGCCGCGAGGGCCTGGACAACCTGGTCTTCGTCATCAACTGCAACCTGCAGCGCCTGGACGGCCCGGTGCGTGGCAACGGCAAGATCATCCAGGAGCTGGAAGGCGTGTTCCGCGGCGCCGGCTGGAACGTGATCAAGAACATCTGGGGCAGCTACTGGGATCCGCTGCTGGCCCGCGACACCTCCGGCAAGCTGCGCCAGCTGATGATGGAAACCGTCGACGGCGAGTACCAGAACTGCAAGGCCTTCGGCGGCGCGTACACCCGCGAGCACTTCTTCGGCAAGTACCCGGAGACCGCACAGCTGGTCGCCAACCTGAGCGATGAAGACATCTGGCGCCTCAACCGTGGTGGCCACGACCCGCACAAGGTCTACGCCGCCTACGACCAGGCGGTGAACACCAGGGGCATGCCGACCGTGATCCTGGCCAAGACGGTCAAGGGCTACGGCATGGGCGCGTCGGGCGAGGCACTGAACCCGACCCACCAGACCAAGAAGATGGACGACGAGGCGGTGAAGCTGTTCCGCGACCGCTTCAACCTGCCGATCAGCGACGAGCAGCTGGCCGACGGCCAGGTGCCGTTCTACCACCCCGGCGAGGATTCCGAGGAAGTCCAGTACATGAAGGCCCGCCGGGCCGAGCTGGGCGGCCACCTGCCGCAGCGCCGGCGCAAGGCCAGCCAGAGCCTGAAGGTGCCGGGGCTGGACACCTTCGAGCGCCTGCTCAAGGGCACCGGCGACCGCGAGATCAGCACCACCATGGCCTTCGTGCAGGCGATGAACATCACCCTGCGCGACAAGCAGGTCGGCCCGCGCATCGTGCCGATCGTCGCCGACGAGGCGCGCACCTTCGGCATGGAGGGCATGTTCCGGCAGATCGGCATCTACGCCCCGCACGGCCAGAAGTACAAGCCGGTCGACCGCGACCAGCTGATGTACTACCGCGAGGACCAGTCCGGCCAGGTGCTGCAGGAAGGCATCACCGAGGCCGGCGCCTTCGCCAGCTGGATGGCGGCGGCGACCAGCTACTCGACCAACGACCTGCAGCTGCTGCCCTGCTACATCTACTACTCGATGTTCGGCTTCCAGCGCGTCGGCGACGCGGCCTGGCAGGCCGGCGACATGCGCGCCCGCGGCTTCCTGCTGGGCGGCACCGCCGGCCGGACCACGCTGAACGGCGAGGGCCTGCAGCACGAGGACGGCCAGAGCCAGATCCAGGCCGGCCTGATCCCCAACGTGCGCAGCTACGACCCGACCTTCAGCTACGAGGTCGTCACCCTGTTCCAGCACGGCATGAAGCGCATGCTCGAGGACCAGGTGGACGAGTACTGGTACCTGACCCTGATGAACGAGAACTACGCCCACCCGGAGATGCCCGAGGGCAGCGCCGAGGGGATCATCAAGGGCATGTACCTGCTCAGGGACGGCGGCAAGGGGAAGAAGGGCGACATCCGCGTCCAGCTGATGGGCAGCGGCACCATCCTCAACGAGGTGATCGCCGCCGCGGAGCTGCTGGACAAGGATTTCGGCGTCACCGCCGACATCTGGTCCTGCCCCAGCTTCAACGAGCTGGCCCGTGACGGCCAGGCCGCCCACCGCGAGGCGGCGCGCAACCCGGAAGCGAAGAACCCGCGCAAGCCCTACGTGACGCAGCTGCTGGAGGGCCGCCAGGGCCCGGCCATCGCCGCCACCGACTACGTGCGCCTGTTTGCCGAGCAGGTCCGCGCCTTCGTGCCGATGCGCTACACCGTGCTGGGCACCGACGGCTACGGCCGTTCCGACACCCGCGCCAACCTGCGCAGCCACTTCGAGGTCGACCGCTACCACGTCGCCCACGCCGCGATCGTGGCGCTGGCGGCCGAGGGCAGGATGACCGCCAAGGACGTGGCCCGGGCGATCAAGGAATACGGGATCGACGCCGACAAGCCGAATCCCCTGTTGGCCTGAGTGCTCGCTCTACCCCTTCTCCCGCTCGCGGGAGAGGGCCGGGGTGAGGGAAAGGCGGCCGCAAGGCCGCCTTTTGTCGTTCTGCCAGGCGTGACGGAAAACAATCACTGCGCTAGAACCCGCTGGGAATCGGGCTTCCGACCATCCCCCCCTTTGCACGCACGTCATGGATCAGCAGGGCATGGAAGGCCTGATAGGTGCCGGTTTGGGAGTCGTCGCCAATCCAGACCAGCCAGTCCTCATGGCCGTCCCCGTCGAAATCGGCAGCCGCGACCCGCTCGATGCGCAGGTACCAGTCACCGGAATCCAGCATGGCTGCGTTCGACTCCAGCACGAGGGGTTCGTCCACGAGCGCCTGGAACGTGAAACCCTCGTCGCTGGTGCGTGGCCCCCGGGATGACCGGAAGGTCCGGAAGCCCAGCCGGGTTGCGATCGCCGCGCCGGCATCGACGTGGACTTCAGGGGCCGGCTGTGCACGTTGCAACAACTGCACCGAATCGCAGACCACGTACTCTTGCAGGGCGAGCATCTGATCGGGGGGGGTACGGTCTATCCGGGCCGAGTGCTGCAGGTAGTCGCGGCAGGTCGAGATGGACGCGCCCGAGCGCAGCGCCAGGGGCGGTCTTGGCTCCGACATGGTCCGATCCAGGTTGTCGAAGGCTTCGCGCAGGTCTTCATCGAAGATCCGGATCGCGGACCCAGGGCTACTGGTAGAGGCGCATGCGGACAACGCTGCCAATGCAGTCACCAGCCAGATTCGCGCCCGGGTCATCGGGCCAGCTCCACAACGGGCGCGGTTACGATCGCGCTCAGGAGATCTGCTTCCAGATGCCGTCTTGAGTCGTACAGGTCGCCAAAATCACGCAGCTCGGCGACGGCGCCACGCCAGTCCTGTTGGCACACCGTCCGCCAGAATCGAGGCGCGGCCATGGACAGGTCGCCGTACTGGACCGCCACCGACGCGATTACGGTCTGGGCTTCCGGTCCGCCAGTAGTGTTGTCGCGTCCCGGCGTTTGACGCCGAGGTAGGGCTCAAGCTGTTCGATGAGCCGGTGCGGAAGTCCAAGTGCAACCAGTTCCGACCTTCGACGCTGACCCAGGTCGAAGCCCGTGGCAATGGTTACGCCACTTTTGCTCACCCGGGAATGGGGGACGTAGCCGTCGAGTTTTCGTCCGCGCTCACGGGCCGACAGGAAGCCGTAATCGATCAGATCCGGCATGTCATCTCCTTTGACGTTCGTGGATGTCCGCGTCCAGTGCGGGTGGATCGATGCTACCGCTTCGGCGGATTCCCCGCCTTCCGGCACAGTGCACCACCGCCGCCGCTTGTGCATGATCGGCCTTTCCCGGGAGCCCGTGTTCCCGCCGACCGGAGCGCCACCATGTACCGCACCCTCGCCGTATCCGCCCTGTCCGTGGCCCTGCTGGCCGCCTGTTCGGCCCCTGCCCAGACGGGAGCCGCCACCGCGGCCCCGGACGCCACGTCCATCCGGGCCGATGCCACGAGCGAGGAGGCGCGCCTCAACGCCTGGTTCGAGCGCAAGTACGAGGAGCAGCTCCAGTTCAGCCCGATCCAGACGACCTTCCTGGGTCGCAAGGACCGCTATTCCGAGCTCGACGACATGTCGCGCCAGGCCGCCGAGGCGAAGCTGGCCTGGCAGGTCGCGGCGGTCGAGGAGATGAAGTCGACCTTCGACTACGACGCGCTGGGCGACGACGCGCGGCTGTCCTGGGACCTGTTCGAGTACCAGATGGAGACGGCCCGGGCGGCGCACCGGTTCGCCGACCACCACTATCCGTTCGAGCAGATGGGCGGGGCACAGTCGTTCCTGCCGACCTTCCTGATCAACTTCCACAAGGTCGAGGACGAGTCCGACTACACCGCCTACATCGCGCGCCTGCGCGAGGTGCCGCGGGCGTTCGGGCAGCTGATGGAGCAGGTGGAACGGTCGGCGGAGCTCGGCATCCGGCCGCCCCGTTTCGCCCATGAGGGCGTCATCGAGCAGGCCGGCAAGGTCATCACCGGCGCGCCGTTCACCGACGGCGAGGACAGCGCGCTGTGGGCCGACGCACAGGCCAAGGCCGATGCGCTGGTGGAGGCCGGGGAGATCGACGAAGCACGCGCCCGGGTGTTGAAGGACGAGGCCCGGACGGCGCTGGTCGAGGCGGTGCAGCCCGCCTTCGCCCGCGTCATCGCCTGGTACGAGGCCGACCTGCCGAACGCGGTGGAGAATCCATCGGGCGTCGGCACCACCCATCCGGATGGTGCGGCCTACTACGCCGAGCGGCTGCGTGCCTCCACCACCACCGACCTGACCGCCAGCGAGATCCACCAGATCGGCCTGGAGGAGGTCGCGCGCATCCGCGGGGAGATGGAGGCGCTGAAGGAGCAGGTCGGTTTCGAGGGCGACCTGCAGGCGTTCTTCGAGTTCGTCCGCACCGATCCGCAGTTCAAGTACCCCAACACCGACGAGGGCCGGCAGGCCTACATCGACGACGCCACCGCCGCGATCGAGACCATCAAGGAACAGCTGCCGAACTACTTCGGCCTGCTGCCGAAGGCGGACCTGGTGGTCAAGCGCGTGGAGCCGTTCCGCGAGGTCGACGGTGCCGCCCAGCACTACTACCCGAGCACGCCGGACGGCTCGCGGCCGGGCATCTACTACGCCCACCTGTCGGACATGAACGCGATGCCGAAGACCGAGCTGGAGGTCATCGCCTACCACGAGGGCTTGCCGGGCCACCACATGCAGATCGCCATCGCCCAGGAGCTCGAGGGCGTGCCGGAGTTCCGCAAGCAGGCCGGCTTCAGCGCCTACGCCGAAGGGTGGGGCCTGTACTCGGAGTGGCTGGCACGCGAGATGCCGGGGACCTACACCGACCCGTACTCCGAGTACGGCCGCCTGACCTCGGAGATGTGGCGGGCGATCCGCCTGGTGGTCGACACCGGCCTGCACGCCAAGGGCTGGACCCAGCAGCAGGCGGTCGACTTCTTCTCCGAGAACAGCTCGATCCCGCTGGAGGCCATCCAGGCCGAGGTGCGCCGCTACATCACCTGGCCCGGCCAGGCGACCAGCTACAAGATCGGCATGATCAAGATCCAGGAGTTGCGCGCGCGCGCCGAAAAGGAGCTCGGCGACGACTTCGACATCCGTCGCTTCCATGACGCCATCCTCGACGGTGGAGCACTGCCGCTTACCTTGCTGGAGCGCAAGGTCGACCAGTGGATCGCGGACGATAAAAAGGTCTGAGCACCCCGCTTCAAACGCGTTGACGGACAAGGCCCGGGATCACTCCCGGGCCTCAGAGGTTGCGGCTGATGCTCGCGCGGTTCAGCGTCAGCCCGATTACCCGGCCGACCACCGCGGCGATGTAGCCGACGCCGGCGAACTGCTCGAGCATCACCACCGCGCGCGCTTGTGCGCCGATCGGCATGATGTCGCCGTTGCCGGTGCCCGACAGCGTCGAGAAGCTCAAGAACAGCAGCTCGATCCAGCGCCGCGGACGCTCAGGCTCGACCATGCCGGTGAAGCTGTCCGGGTACAGCGCCTGGCACACCAGGAACGCGTAGGCGAACCCCCACGCCAGCAGGGTGAACGTGGCGGCGGCGGCGAACAACTCGTCGACGCTGACCCGGTGGTCGTCGAGCATGTAACGGATCAGCGCGATGGCGGCGTAGAAGTACAGCGCCGACTCCAGTGCCGAGGAGAGCGCGACCAGCCACGGTGGGTCGAGCGCAATCGAGACCAGCGACAGCACGATCGCCGGCACCGCCAGAGCCCAGGCGATCCAGTTGGTCGAGCGGCTGTTGCGCACCACCCACACCGTCAACGGCACCACCACCAGCGCCATCGCGCCGAACACCACCCGCCCGTCGCGGGTGGCGTCCATTGCCGGATATACCAGCAGGCTCAGCAGCTGCGCGGCCAGCAGCAGCGCGGAGGGGTGGGCGGCGGCCAGCGCGAGGGCGCGGCGGGGCGAGCGGAGCAGGGGATGCAGGGGATGCAGGGGCATCGCGCAAGAATGCCGCATCCCGTGACCGGCGGGTC
>JAEWFH010000060.1 GCA_023388955.1 Pseudomonadota bacterium | reverse complement strand
GGCGACCGCACCGGCCAGGTGATCGAGCCGTACCTGACCGACCAGTGGTTCGTGAAGATGGACGCCCTCGGCGCCCGCGGCCTGGAGCTGGCCGAGAAGGGCGACGTGAAGTTCGTCCCCGGCAACTGGATCAACACCTACCGCCACTGGATGGAGAACATCCAGGACTGGTGCATCAGCCGCCAGCTGTGGTGGGGCCACCGCATCCCGGCCTGGTACGACCCCGCCGGCAACATCCACGTCGGCCGCGACGAGGCCGAGGTGCGCGCGAAGTACGGCCTGGCCGACGACGTCCCGCTGCGCCAGGACGAGGACGTGCTGGAGACCTGGTTCTCCTCCGCCCTGTGGCCCTTCTCCACCCAGGGTTGGCCGGACGAAGCGGCGATGGCCGGACGCGGCTTCGACCGCTACCTGCCCTCGTCCGTGCTGGTGACCGGCTTCGACATCATCTTCTTCTGGGTCGCCCGGATGATCATGATGAGCGACCACTTCACCGGCGAGGTGCCCTTCCACGACGTCTACGTCACCGGCCTGGTCCGCGACAAGGACGGCCAGAAGATGTCCAAGTCCAAGGGCAACATCCTCGACCCGCTGGACCTGATCGACGGCATCACCCTGGACGACCTGGTCGCCAAGCGCACCACCGGCCTGATGCAGCCGAAGATGGCCGAGAAGATCGCCAAGGCCACCCGCAAGGAGTTCCCCGACGGCATCCCCGCCTTCGGCGCCGACGCCCTGCGCTTCACCATGGCCGCCCTGGCCGGCCACGGCCGCGATATCAAGTTCGACCTCGGCCGCGCCGAAGGCTACAAGAACTTCTGCAACAAACTCTGGAATGCCACCCGCTTCGTCCTGATGAACACCGAAGCCTTCTCCCTTCTCCCGCTAGCGGGAGAAGAGCCTGCCCCCGAAGCGCTTTTGATCGGGGGTGCCCGAAGGGCGGATGAGGGCAGCTCCCAAGTCCACCAAACCACCCCCCTTCCCCCCACCCCCACCACAGACGCCGAACGCTGGATCCTCTCCCGCCTCGAAGCCACCGCCGCCGAAGCCGCCAGGCACTTCGCCGACTACCGCTTCGACCTGGTCAGCCAGGCCCTGTACGAGTTCGCCTGGAACGACTTCTGCGACTGGTTCGTCGAGCTGGCCAAGCCGGCCCTGCACGGCGAAGACGCCGACGCGGCCGAGAGCACCCGCCACACCCTGCTCTACGTCCTCGAGCGCCTGCTGTGCCTGCTGCACCCGCTGGTCCCGTTCGTGACCGAGGAACTGTGGCAGCAGGTCGCTCCCAGGCTCGGCCGGCCCGCCGGCTCGATCATGGTCCAGCCCTACCCCGAAGCCGGCGACCTCGACGTCGCGGACTTTGCGCGGGCCGGCACCGACATCGAGTGGCTCAAGGCGATGGTCTCCGCCCTGCGCCGCATCCGCGGCGAGCTCAACGTCCCGCCGTCGAAGCAGATCACCCTGCTGCTGGCCGACGCCAACGACGAGGACCGCCGCCGCAGCGAACGCTACGGCACCTCCCTGCGCTTCCTGGGCAAGCTGGAAACCATCGGCTTCCTCGACGGCAGCGAAACCGCCCCCGCCGCCGCGACCGCCGTGGTCGGCGAGCTCAAGCTGCTGGTCCCGCTGGAAGGCCTGGTCGACCTGGACGCCGAACGCACGCGCCTGGACAAGGAGCTGAAGAAGGTCGACGCCGAGATCGCCAAGTGCAAGGGCAAGCTGTCCAACGCGACCTTCGTGGAAAACGCGCCGGCGGCGGTGGTGGAGCAGGAGCGCAAGCGGCTGGTCGACTGGACCACCCAGCGCGAGGCCCTCTCCTCCCAGCGGGCTCGGATGTAGGGAGTTCGCGGCTGGGAGAAACCCCTCAGAGCAACTCCATTGCCATCACCAGCGCATCCTCCCGCCCATCCCGCGACGGGTAGTAGCGCGGCCGCCGGCCGATCTCGTTGAAGCCGAGCGACTCGTACAAATGGATCGCCGGCGGATTGCTCGGACGCACCTCCAGGAACACCCGCTCGGCGCGGTGCTGGCGCGCCAGCTTGAGCAGGTTGCCCATCATCACCCGACCCAGGCCCTGCCCCTGCAGCCTGGGGTCGACGCAGATGTTGAGTACGTGCGCCTCGCCGGCGGCGACCGAAAGCAGGAAATAGCCGATCAACTGCTCCTCGTGCTGCAGCACCCAGCACGAGTAGTTGGCGCGCAGGCAATCGCGGAAAGTGCCCAGCGACCACGGGAACTCGTAGGCGCGGCATTCCAGCGCGTGGACGGCATCCAGGTCCACCTCGCGCATCGGCCGCAGGCGGCCGGTGAGCGGGGCCGCGCGGGCGGCGTTCATTGACGCTGCCCGCGGCGCAGTGCGCGCAGCGCCGGCCACAGCGCGCGCTTGGCGGACGGGTCGCGGTGCAGCAGGGCCAGGTCGACCTCCAGCGCCCGCAGGCGCTCGCGGCCGGCTTCGCCCTCCAGCCCGGCGGCACGCAACAGCTGTTCCAGCAGCGGGGCGAAGCGCGGGTTGCCGAAGTCGCGCTCGCGACGGGCCTGCGACAGGGCGACCAGTTTGGCCGAGGTATCGGTACGCGGGGCCGCGGTGGAAGCGGTTGCCGGCGCCCCCTGGGGCACGACGCTGGGACCGGTATCCGGGCGCGGCGGTGCATCACGGCGTGCAGGCCGTGCGGATCCCTCCTGCCCGGCGGCAACCGGCGCCGCGGCGGGAGAAGTGACCGGCGCCGGGCGCTCGGCCGGCGATGCCTGTCCGTGGGCACGATCGGCTGCCGCGGCAGCACGCACCGCGCCTGCCGGCCAGTCCGCCTCGCGGCGCACCAGCACCGGGTGGCCGAGCGCGCGCAGCCAGTGGGCCTGTTGCGCGCTCCAGCCGCTCATCGGGTTTCCTCCGGCGCCGCCGCCGGGCGCAGCCGGCGCCAGGCCGCGGACACGGGGCCGGAAAGCGCGTACAGCACGCCCGCGGCCAGCAGGACGAAGGGCGGGTCGATGGCCAGCGCGACCGCCACCACCAGCATCACCACGCCCATCAGGAACGGCATCCGGTCGCTACGCGGGCCGCCGCCCTTGAAGCTGAAGTAGCGGATCGGGCTGACCATCATCAGCGCCGCCAGCACGGTCACCGCCAGCGCCACGTAGCGCAGCTCGCCACCCACGTAGCCGCGGTCGAAGAAGGTCCACACGAAAGCGGCCATCAGGCCGGCCGCCGCCGGACTCGCCAGGCCGATGAACCAGCGCTTGTCGACCTGGCCCACCTGCGAGTTGAAGCGCGCCAGGCGCAATGCGGCGCAGGCGGCATACAGGAACGCGGCGGCCCAACC
Source organism: Pseudomonadota bacterium (assembly GCA_023388955.1). Classification (GTDB taxonomy): domain Bacteria; phylum Pseudomonadota; class Gammaproteobacteria; order Xanthomonadales; family Xanthomonadaceae; genus Novilysobacter. The sequence goes on along the minus strand of JAEWFH010000060.1, from coordinate 3,315 downwards.
GACCTTGCGCAGCGTGGTGCCGTCCAGCGCCATCGAGGCCAGCGACCAGTGGTACATCACCAGCGCCGGCGCCAGGCCGAAGCTGATCAGGTCGGCAAGCGAGTCGTACTGCACCCCGAATTCGCTCTGGGTATTGGTCAGCCGCGCCACCCGGCCATCCAGCCCGTCCAGCACCGCGGCCACGAAGATCGCGATGCAGGCGTTGTCGTAGATGCCCTGGGTGGCGGCGATGATCGCGTAGAAACCCGCGAACAGGCCGCCGGTGGTGAACAGATTGGGGAGCAGGTAGATGCCGCGGCCGCGGTGGCGCGGGGGCGGTCGGGAGGGGCTATCGGGTTCCATTTCGGCAGTTTAGCGCTTGCCTGCGCGCCGGCGCGGTGCTGGAATCGGGCACCGCACCCCCGTCCCGTCCCTACGCGCAACGGAAAGCCACGCATGTCCCTCCAGACCGTTCCAGGATTGACCCTCGCCGCCCTCCTAACCGCCAGCCTGCTGGCCACGCCCGTCGCGGCCCAGGAGCTGTACCAGTGGAAGGACGCCAATGGCGTCACCCATTACTCCGACACCCCGCCACCGGCAGGCGCCGAGCACAGCGTGCGCCACATCAGCCAGTCCGGCGCCGCCACCCGTGCGGCCACGGCCGACGAGACGGAGGCACCGGCCGAGAACGAAGCCTGCCAGTCGGCGCGCTCCAACCTGGCGCTCCTGCAAAGCGACGGCCCGGTCGGCGAGGACACCGATGGCGACGGCGAGCCCGACAAGGAGCTCGACGCCACCCAGCGCGAGGCGCAGTTGCAGCTGGCCGAGGCGGCGATCCGGGTGCATTGCGGGGGGTGAGTGGGTCGCGGGCCTTTGGCTGCAGTGAAGCAGGGCGGGCCACCCGACTTTAAGAAGCACATGTGCGCAGGAGGGTGGCCCAAGTTCCAGGCAGCCACCTCCCAGCCCCGGCATGCCAGAATGCCGGCCTCCCCCGGTTCAGCCATTGCCCACCATGCGCCTGTCGCAATTCCACCTCCGCACCAGCAAGGAAATCCCCGCCGAAGCCGAGCTCGCCAGCCACAAGCTGATGCTCAAGGCCGGCATGATCCGCAAGCTCGCCGCCGGCCTCTATACCTGGAGCCCGCTGGGCCTGCGCGTGCTGCGCAAGGTGGAAAAGGTCGTGCGCGAGGAGATGGATGCCGCCGGCGCGGTCGAGATGCTGATGCCGAATGTGCAGCCACGCGAATTGTGGGAGGAAACCGGGCGCTGGGAGAAGTTCGGTGGCCAGCTGCTGAAGATGCAGGACCGCAAGGAGGCCTGGTATTGCTACGGGCCGACGCACGAGGAGGTCATCACCGACTTCGCGCGCAGCGAGCTGGCCAGCTACAAACAGCTGCCCGCGTGTTTCTACCAGATCCAGACCAAGTTCCGTGACGAGATCCGCCCGCGCTTCGGAGTAATGCGCGCGCGCGAGTTCCTGATGAAGGATGCCTATTCCTTCCACCTGGACGAAGCCGACCTGCAGCGCCAGTACGAGGTGATGTACCAGGCCTACAGCCGGATCTTCGAACGGCTGGGCCTGCATTTCCGCGCGGTGTTCGCCGACACCGGGGCGATCGGCGGCAGCGCCTCGCACGAGTTCCACGTGCTGGCCGATTCGGGCGAGGACGCGATCGCGTTCTCCAGCGATTCGGACTATGCCGCCAACGTGGAGCTGGCCGAGGCCGCCGCGCCCGGCCCGCGGCCGGCGCCGGCCGAGGATATGCACGAGGTCGAAACCCCGGCGCAGAAAACCTGCGAGGCGGTCGCGCAGCTGATGGACATTCCGCTGCAGCGCACGGTCAAGACGCTGGCGCTGATGGGCGAGGACGGTTTCGTGGTGGCGCTGCTGCGCGGCGACCACGCCCCCAACGAGATCAAGCTGGCCAAGCTTCCCGGCATGGCCGGATACCGCATGGCCACCGAAGCGGAAATCGCCGAACACCTCGGTGCGGCGCCGGGCTTCCTGGGCCCGCTGGGTGCGAAAAAGCCGGTACGCGTGGTTGCGGACCGCACGGTCGCGGCGATGTCCGATTTCGTTGTCGGCGCAAACCGTGATGGATTCCATATTGCCGGCGTGAACTGGAGCCGCGACCTGCCCGAACCGGATCTGGTCGCCGACCTGCGCAACGTCGTCGCCGGCGATGCCTCCCCGGACGGCAACGGGACGCTTTCGATTGCCCGTGGCATCGAGGTCGGCCATATCTTCCAGCTGGGCCGCGCCTATGCCGAGGCGATGGAGTGCACCGTGCTCGATTCCACCGGCAAGGCCGCGGTGCCGACCATGGGCTGCTACGGCATCGGGGTATCGCGCATCGTTGCCGCGGCGATCGAGCAGAACCACGACGACAACGGAATCACCTGGCCGGAGGCCATGGCCCCCTGGCAGGTCGCGGTCTGCGTCATCAACCCCAAGGGCGACGCGGCCGTGGACGACGCCGCCAACGCGCTGTACCGGGAGCTGCAGGCGGCGGGAATCGAGGTCGTCCTGGACGATCGCGGGCTGCGGCCCGGGGCGATGTTCGCCGATATCGAGCTGATCGGAATCCCCCACCGGGTGGTGGTATCGGGTCGTGGGCTGGAAGCGGGCACGTTCGAATACCGGCACCGCAGCGCGACCGAAGCGGAAAACCTCGACCGCGCCACCATCCTCGCCCGGCTGGGCGTATAACCCGCCATTCGGACCCCGGGTATACCCCTGCCCACTTTGCATTTCCCGCCCCGATTACACGATTCCCATTTACTCCGTCGCCAATCCGCCTTTACCATGGCCGCGCGGCCGCCCCTGGCCGGGTTAATCCCCTGATTCGGAGACCCACATGGCGATTGATATCAACTCCCTGTCCGCGCGCGAGCTCGAGACCCTCATCACCAAGGCCAAGAAGCGCAAGACCACCCTGGCCAAGCGCAAGCCGGTGGCGCAGGTGCGCCGCAAGCTGGCCCAGCAGGCCAAGGCCGAGGGCTACACCATCGAGGAGCTGTTCGGCACCGCTACCGGCGCGGGCACCATGACTGCCCCGCGCAGCACCGGCCGGGTGGCCAAGAAGGCCCGCAAGCTGGGCAAGGTCCCGCCGAAGTACCGCAACCCGGCCAACCCGGAAGAGACCTGGACCGGTCGCGGCCGCCAGCCGCGCTGGCTGGCGGCACTGACCGCCGAAGGCCGCCAGGTAGAAGAGTTCCTGATCGAAAAGTAAAACGCGCCTCCCTTCTCCCGCTGGCGGGAGAACACGCGTTTCCCTTCTCCCGCTTGCGGGAAAAGAGCCTGCCCCCGAAGCGCTTTTGATCGGGGGTGCCCGA
>JAEWFH010000072.1 GCA_023388955.1 Pseudomonadota bacterium | reverse complement strand
GTGCTGCGCCCGTCTGGCGCGTGCGGTTCGGCGCGGTAGACGGGGGCCTCCCCGGCCGTTAAATGTCCCGCAACACTCCGGCGGGTGGCCGGGTACTCTGGAAGGAACGGGCGAGCATGGGCGAGGCGCAAGACACGAATCCGGGGGCTTCGGCCAGTGCGCAGGAGACGACGCGGGAGATGGCGAACGCCATCCGCGCGCTCGCCATGGACGCCGTCCAAAAGGCGAATTCAGGCCATCCGGGTATGCCGATGGGCATGGCGGACGTGGCGACTGTGCTCTTCACCGAAGCGCTCCGCTTCGATCCGGCCGATCCCGACTGGCCCGACCGCGACCGGTTCGTGCTCTCGGCCGGACACGGTTCGATGCTGCTTTACTCGCTGCTCTATCTCACCGGCTATCCGGGGATGGACATCGGGCAGATCCAGAATTTCCGCCAGCTCGGCTCGAAGACGGCCGGGCACCCCGAGTTCGGCCATGCGGCCGGCATCGAAACCACGACCGGCCCGCTCGGGCAGGGCATCGCGAACGCCGTCGGTATGGCGCTCGCGGAGCGGCTGCTCAATGCACGCCTTGGCGACGATCTCGTCGACCATCGCATTTACTGCCTCGCGGGCGACGGCTGCCTGATGGAAGGCATCAGCCACGAGGCGGCGTCGCTGGCCGGTACCTGGGGGCTGAACAAGCTGGTGGCGTTCTGGGACGACAACAGCATCAGCATCGACGGCAACGTCGCCGGCTGGTTCACCGACGACACCCCGGCACGCTTCGAGGCCTACGGCTGGAACGTGGTGCGCGGCGTCGATGGGCACGACCCGGAGTCGATCAAGGCCGGGATTGAGCAGGCGCTTGCCTGCAGTGACAGGCCGACCCTGATCTGCTGCCGCACCACCATCGGCTACGGCTCGCCCAAGCACGCGGGCAAGGAATCCAGCCACGGCGCGCCGCTGGGCCTGGAGGACATCGCCGCCTGCCGCACCGGCCTGTGCTGGGAGCACGAGCCCTTCCATGTTCCGCAGGACATCCAGGACGCCTGGAACGCGACCGGCGCCGGGCGTGAGCGCGAGGAGGCCTGGAACCAGGCAATGGCGGCCTACCGCGAAGCCTTCCCGGAGCAGGCCGCCGAGTTCGAGCGCCGCATGCGCGGCGAGCTGCCGGACGGCTTCGCAGCCCACGCGGACCAGTACATCGCGAAGCTCCAGGCCGAGGGTCCGAAGGTCGCCTCGCGCAAGGCCTCGCAGATGGCGATCGAAGCCTACGCGCCGCGCCTGCCCGAGCTGGTAGGCGGCTCGGCCGACCTGGCCGGCTCCAACCTGACCCTGTGGAGCGGCAGCAAGACCGTCGCCAGCACCGACCCGGACGCCAACTACATCTACTTCGGCGTGCGCGAGTTCGCCATGAGCGCCATCAGCAACGGCCTGGCCCTGCATGGCGGCTTCATCCCGTACGACGCGACGTTCCTGGTGTTCTCAGACTACGCCCGCAACGCGGTGCGCATGAGCGCGCTGATGGGGGCGCGCGCGGTCCACGTCTACACCCACGACTCGATCGGCCTGGGCGAGGACGGCCCCACGCACCAGCCCATCGAGCACCTGGCCAGCCTGCGCTACATCCCCCACAACGACGTGTGGCGCCCGTGCGACGCGGTCGAATCCGCCGTGGCCTGGAAGGCTGCGGTCGAGCGCGCGGAGGGTCCGAGCTGTCTGGTGTTCTCGCGCCAGAACCTGGATCCGCAGCAGCGCGACGAGGGGCAGGTGGCGGACATCGTCCGCGGCGGCTACGTGCTGAAAGACTCGGCGGGCGAGCCGGAGATCATCCTGATCGCCACCGGCTCCGAAGTCGGGCTGACGATGCAGGCGGCGCAGGAGCTGGGTGATTCGGTCCGCGTGGTGTCCATGCCGTCCACCGATGTGTTCGACCGCCAGGACGAGGCCTACCGCGAATCGGTGCTGCCGAAGGCCTGCCGCAAGCGCGTGGCCATCGAGGCCGGCGTCTCCGACTTCTGGCGCAAGTACGTCGGCCTGGACGGCGCGGTGATCGGCATCGACCGCTTCGGCGCCAGCGCCCCCGCCGGGGACCTGTTCAAGCACTTCGGCTTCACCGTCGCCAAGGTCATTGAGGCCGCCCGCGCCCTCTGACACCCGCTCTTCCCCCTCTCCCGCTCGCGGGAGAGGGCCGGGGTGAGGACGGGCGCGGAGCAGGGCCAGGGTGAGGGCCTTGACACCAAGGTTTACAAGCGTAATCTGCACCCAACGAACGTTTACGCGAGTAATCAAGTGCAGATCAGCGAAGCCGAGTCCGTCGTAATGGAAGCCCTCTGGCAGCGCCACCCCCTGGTTGCCGATGAGGTCGTCGCCGCCGTCGCCGCCGACCGCGCCTGGCAGGAGCCCACGGTCAAGACACTCCTCAACCGCCTGCTGAAGAAGGGCGCGATCAGCGCCGAGCGCGACGGGCGCCGCTACCTGTACTCCCCCGTGCTGCGGCGCGAGGACTGGGTGCTCGAGGAGAGCACGGGGCTGCTCGACCGGCTGTTCCAGGGACGCGTGGCGCCGCTGGTGGCGCACTTCAGCCAGCACCGGCGCCTGGACGAGGCCGACGTCGCCGAGCTGCGTCGCCTGCTGGAGGAGATCGACGATGGCAAGCGCTGAGCTTCTCGCCTGGCTGGCCGAGTCGACCCTCGCCGGCAGCATGGCCGTCGCGGCCGTGCTGCTCGCCCGCCGACCCATGCGGCGGCTGTTCGGCGCCCGCATCGCCTATGCGCTGTGGATCCTCGTGCCCCTCGCCCTGCTGGCCGTCGCCATGCCGGCGCCGGACCGGGCCGGGCACGGCACCGCGGTGGTCACGGCCGTGGCATCGCTCCAGATGCATGCTGCCGGAGCCGGCGCGGCCACGGACAGTGCACCACTCCTGTGGGCATGGGCCGCGGGCCTCCTGGCAAGCGCGGCCCTGTTCGCGATTGCGCAGCGGCGGTTCGTCCGCTCGCTGGGGCCGTTGCGCCCGCGCGGGGACGGTCTCCACCAGGCCGCCGGCACACACGGGTTGCCCGCGGTGGTCGGGCTTGTACGGCCTCGCATCGTCGTGCCGCCGGATTTCGCGTCGTGCTACGACTCCACCGAGCGCCGGCTGGTGCGGCTGCACGAGCAGTTGCACATCCGCAGCGGCGACCTGGTGGCCAACGCGGCGGCGGTCGCCCTGCGGTGCCTGTTCTGGTTCAACCCGCTGGTCCACCTGGCCTGGGGCCCGTTCCGCCACGACCAGGAGCTGGCCTGCGACCAGCGCGTGCTCGAACGCCACCCGCGAAAGCGGCGCCAGTACGGCGCGGCGATGTTGAAGACCCAGCTTGCGGCGTCGCCGTTGCCGCTGGCGTGCACCTGGGGCTACGGCCATCCACTCAAGGAGAGAATCGCGATGCTGAAGCAACCCCTGCCGTCATCCCGCCGGCGGCTCGCCGGCTCCACCGCCGCCTGCCTGTTGGCCTCCACCGTCGCATTTGCAAGCTGGGCGGCGCAGCCCTCCGGCGGCACGACGCCCGTGACGACCGACGTGGAGAGCCGCCTGCTGAACCCGCCCAGCTATCCCGCGCATGCCGTCGAGCAGAAGATCGAAGGCAAGGTGGTGCTGATCGTCGAGGTGGACGCGTCGGGCAAACCCCGGGACGTCGTGGTGGAAAGCGCCGAGCCCGCCGGTGTGTTCGAGGACGCGGCCGTCGAGGCCGTGCACAAGTGGTTGTTCAACCCGGCGACGGAGGACGGTCGCCCGGTGTCCAGCCGCGTCCGCGTCCCGGTCACCTTCGCCATGGACCCGCCGGAAGGGCAGGGCGCGAACTAGCCCCCGGCCCAGGCGGCAACCCGCGCGCCCGGCTCCAGCCCCCGCAGGAACTCGGCGGCCGGTTGCGGCCGCTGGATGAAGTAGCCTTGGGCGCGGTCGCAGCCGGCCTGCCGCAGCGTATCCAGCGTTTCCGCGTCCTCCACGCCCTCGGCCACCACCACCAGCCCCAGCTGGTGGCCCAGCTCGATGATCGCGCGGACCAGCGGCAGCGCGCGGGGGTCGTGTGGAAGGTCCTTGATGAAGGCGCGGTCGATCTTCAGTTCCGTCGCCGGGAAGCGCTTCAGGTACGCCAGCGACGAGTAACCGGTGCCGAAGTCGTCGAAGGCGACGCCGAAGCCCGCATCGCACAACCGGCTCAGCAGGCGCTCGCTCGCATCCGGGTCCACCATCAGCGCGGTCTCGGTCACCTCCAGAGTGACCGCGCCCGGCGGGATGTCCCACACGGCCGCGGTGGAGGCCAGGTGCTCGACCAGCCCCGCCTCGCCGAACATGCGGGGAGACAGGTTGATGGCGATGCCCAGCGTAGGATCGACCCGCCGGGCCTGTGCCACGTGGCGCAGGCTGGTGTTGATGCTCCACCAGGTCAGCTCGGAGATCAGCCCGGTGCGCTCGGCCATCGGGATGAAGCGGTCCGGCGGGACCCGGCCCAGCTCCGGATCGTTCCAGCGGCTCAGGGACTCGGCGCCGACCATCCGGCCGTGCTGCACGTCCAGGATCGGCTGCAGCCAGGCTTCCAGCTGGTTGGCGCCCAGGGCTTCGCGAAGGCGGGCGTAGGGAACCTGCAGCGGTTCCTCTCCCGCCTGGTGGATCGCGACCGGTCCCTGCTGGCCCTGCAGGGCACGGGTGAACGCGTACTCGGCGTTGCGCAGCAGGGTCGTAGCGTCGCGTCCGTGTGCCGGGGCCGTGGCCACCCCGATCACGGCCGAGTTCATCACTTCCGAGCCGCCAAGGGAAAGCGGCTGTTCGAAGGCGCGCGCGGCGCGGTGGCCCGCCAGCGCGGCGTGCTGGACGTCATGCAGGCCGGGGAGCAGCGCGACGAACTCGAACTCGCCGATCCGGTACAGGCGGTCGCTGGGGCGAAGCAGCGTGCACAGGCGCTCGTGCGCGGCTTCGCCGAGCTGGTCGCCCGCGGCGTAGCCGTACATCTGCAGGAAGTCGCGGACGCGCTGCAGGCGCACCAGCATCACGCCGGTCACGGCGTCCGGCCCCGCGCTGGCGAGCATCGACTCCAGCGCCTCGACCAGCCGCCCGCGGCTCACAGGTACAGCTCCGCCGGGTCCAGCCCGTAGGTTCCCACCGCGAGGCCGCATACGACGTTGATCTGCTCGTCGGCCGGCAGGTCCTCCGGCTGGTCCATCAGGTCCATCGGCTGGAACTGCGGCAGCAGCGACTTGTCGGCGTCGGTCAGCAGCATGATCCGCGGACGCAGGCGCCGCGAGGGGTTCTGCATCATGACCACGCCGACCTGGCCGTTGCTCAGCTCGACCAGGGAGCCGGTCGGGAACGCGCCGAGGCAGGAGATGAACTGCTCGACGAGCTCGCCCTGGAAGGCGGAGTCGCGTGCTTCGTAGAGCACCTGCAGCGCCTGATGGCGCGAACGCGCGGTCGCCCAGGGGCGCCGGCTGATCATCGCGTCGAAGGCGTCGATGATGGCCGCGATCCTCCCGTACAGGGGGATCGACGTCCCGGCCAGGTGGTTGGGATAGCCGGTCCCGTCCCAGCGCTCGTGGTGGGTGCGCACCATCTCGATGACGTCGGGACCGTGTCCCCCCGACTCCTCGAGCACCTCCGCGCCCTGGCCCACGTGCCCGCGCACCAGGGTCATCTCGGCGTGCGTCAGCGGACCGGGCCGGGTGAGCAGGTCCTGCGGCAGCCGGGTCTTGCCGACGTCGAGCAGCAGCCCGCCGCTCGCCATGTCCACGAGCAGTTCCGCCGGCAGGCCCAGGTGCCGCCCGAAGGCCGCCGCCAGCATGCTGCAGTGGATTGCGTGGCTGTAGGCGTAGCCGTCGCTGGTGCGCAGGGCATTGACCCACAGCAGCGTGTCGGCGTTGCGCAGCAGGCTTTCCACCACCGGCTCGACGGCGCTGCGGACCTCCTCCGCATCCAGCCTGCCCCCCGCGGCCGCACCGGTGAACAGGCGCTCCGCCGCCCGCGCCGCCTCGCTCAGGGCTTCATGCGCCTGTGGCAGCTCCTCGGCGAAGGCGGCGGTGTCGTGGTAGTGGCGGCTGCCGAGCAGTTCCTCGGGTGATTGCTGCCGCGGCTCGTCCGGCGGCGCCGGGCCCAGGGTCACGTCGATCCAGATGGCTTCGCAGCTCGCCCGCACCCAGTCGAGTTCCTCCGCCGAATCGACGAGGAATCCCTGCAGCGGGAAGGGCGTGCCCTCCCAGGCACGGTCAAGCCGGCACACGTACATGCCCTCGGTCAGGCGATCGACCGGGATCTGGCGCTCGTGGAACTTCATCCGTCACCACCGCGGCACGGCTTCAGGTGCCCGGGAACGTTTCGGTCGGGATCGATCTGGGGGGGCATGGGGGCGGGGCTTCGGTGTCCTGGTCTGTATCGGCGAACCCGCCGCCGGCTTTACCCCTGCGGTCCGGTGTGCCCGCCGCTCACGGCGGCTGTGCTTGGATGAAGCCCTACCGCCCGGCCGCGGCCGGGCTCCACCACGGAGAACCACCATGAGCGCCGAAGACCAGATCAGGGTGACGCTGCAGCAGGAAGAGGGCTTCCGCTTCAGCGTCGAGTTCCACGGCACCGGGGCGGAACCGCTGCAGACCGACCTGCCTGAACCCACCGGCGCCGGGGCCGGGCCGGATCCCGAACACCTGTTGCTGGCGGCGGTCGCCAATTGCCTGGCGGCCAGCCTGCTGTACGCGTTGCGGGCCAACCGCAACGAGGGCGTTTCCGGGGTGAAGGCGCAGGTCAGCGCCAAGCCGGCCCGCAATGCCGGCGGACGGCTGCGCATCCCGCAGGTGTTCGTGGAACTCGACCTTCCGGGCAGCAACGACGATTACCAGAACCTGGACAAGGTGCTGGGGCGCTTCGAGGACTTCTGCACGGTGACCCAGAGCGTGCGCAACGGGATCGACGTGGAGGTGACGGTGCGCGATGCCGACCAGCGCGTGCTGCTGGGCGACAAGAGCTTCGAAGCCGGTTCGTGAGTCCGGCGGCGGCCTATGGCTGCGGGGCCAGTGTGGCGTCCAGCAGCCGGGCCAGTTCGATGCCACCGCGGCGCAGCTGCTCCTCGGCCCGCGGTAGCCAGTAGCCGACGTACCCGGCGTCGATGCGGGCCCCATCCGGGTAGAAGCCGTCGGCGACCGCGATCGAGCACGATTGCTCCGCCCACTGCGCCGAGGCGGGGGGGAGGGCGGGGCGGTCGGGAACCGCCAGCGGCAGCAGGGCCAGCCGGGCCTGGTACTCCTGGTCGTCGAGCCCGCGTGTGTTGAGCAGGCCGCTGTCCCACAGCCGGTGCAGGTTGCTGCCCTGGCCGTCCACGTTGACCTGCACGGTGTTGCCGCCCTTGTCGTGGCCATAGCCGGCGTGCAGGGGCTGGTGTACGTCGCCGACAAAGTGCACGACGAACTTCAGCGCCTGCAGGCGCTCGGCCTCCGGGCGCGAACGGTCGGCAAGGATCCGTGCCTGCTCGTCGATCGCGCCGACCACGCAGTCGCCATCCGGGCAGGCCGTGGCGGCGTGGTAGTGGCAGTCGGCCTCTCCGATGTTGACGTAGTGCCAGCGCGCGCTGCGCCGGCCCAGGTCCGGGTCGCTGCCGCGCAGTTCGTCAGCCCACGCGGCAATGCCGGGAAGCGTTGCGCCGGGCTCCAGTGCGAGCAGCCGGTCCGCCTCGGCCCGTGCCGGAGCGGACATGTCCTCCCAGGCCAGGGCGGCGACCAGGCGGTGGCCCTGGGCACCCCAGGCGTTGGCCGGGGCAGGTGCGAATGCGGCGGCGGAGGCCGCAACGAGGAGGGGGAGGAGGAGGTTTCGGGAACGGATGGCCATGCCGCGCAGGATA
>JAEWFH010000024.1 GCA_023388955.1 Pseudomonadota bacterium | reverse complement strand
GTCGCCCGCGCCTGCAAGCGGATCTCGATCGCGGTCGGCAAGGGTGCGCTGGGCGGGGTGCTGGGGGATGCCGGGCGACCCGGCGAGGCCAGCGTCAACGTCCAGGGCGAAGCGCAGAAGAAGCTGGACGTGATCGCCAACGACGTGCTGATGGAGGCGAACGCCTGGGGCGGCCACCTGGCAGGCCTGGCGTCGGAGGAGATGGACCACAGCATGCCGATCCCCGACGAGTTCCCGCGCGGGCGCTACCTGCTGCTGTTCGATCCGCTAGATGGCAGCTCCAACATCGACGTCAACGTGTCGGTGGGGACCATCTTCTCGGTGCTGCCCTACGAGAAGCAGGGCCAGGACCCGGTCGACGCCGACTACCTGCAGCCCGGTATCGCCCAGCTCGCCGCCGGCTACTGCGTGTACGGCCCGCAGACCACCCTGGTACTGACCGTCGGCCATGGCACCCATGCCTTCACCCTGGACCGCGAGGTCGGCAGCTTCGTGCTGACCAGCCGCAACATCCGGATCCCGGAACAGACCGCGGAGTTCGCGGTGAACATGTCCAACCAGCGCCACTGGCAGCCGCCGATGCAGGCCTACGTGGGCGACCTGCTGGCCGGGAAGACCGGTCCGCGGGGCAAGGATTTCAACATGCGCTGGGTCGCCAGCATGGTCGCCGACGTGCACCGGATCATGACCCGCGGTGGCATCTTCAGCTATCCGCTGGATGCCAAGTGCGAGGCCAGGGGCGGCAAGCTGCGGCTGATGTACGAGGCCAACCCGATGGCGTTCCTGGTCGAGCAGGCCGGCGGCGCGTCGACCACCGGCCGGCAGCGCATGCTCGAGGTCGAGCCCACCGCCCTGCACCAGCGCGTGCCGGTGTTCCTGGGTTCGAAGGCCGAAGTCGAGGAAGCCGGGCGCTACCACCGCGAGCACGACGCACGCTGAGTTTCCCGTGGGCTGGCCGGTCCCGGCCCGCCCACGCGTTTATTGACTGGTACGTGATCAGGGCCCGCGCGGGTGCGGGAGACTTGCCTGTTGGCCTTCGGTACCCGCCGGACAATCCACGCCAGCGGGGGAAGCATGGCCGCAGTCACCGGTTCGCCGGGACAATGCGTCGTCTGGTTCGGTACGCCATCGCCACGTGAACGCGAGTCGCTGGCCGCCGCGGGTTGGAGCCTGCGCGTGGTCCCGCCCGGAACCGGTTGCGGCGGGATCGGCCTGCGCGCCGGCGATACGGTGGTCGGCATGCTCGATCTGCGCCAGCCGGGGCCGGACATGGCCCTTCTGGCAGCGCGGCTGAGCGGCGAGTACCAACACCTGCCGTTGTTGGCGATCATCCCGCCGGCGTTGGCCGGGGACCCGGTCCTGGAGCCGGTGCTGCGGCGCTGCCGGCACCACTTCGACGCCCACCCGCGCGGGGGCGAACTGCTGCGCGCACTGGAGCGGTTGACCGGGGCGGGCACCGACGCCGGCCTGCACGGCCTGGTCGGTGAGAGCCCGGCGATGCAGGCCACGATCGCGGCCATCCGCAAGTTCGCCCCGATCGAGCTGCCGGTACTGGTCACCGGCCAGACCGGTACCGGGAAGGAGGTCGCCGCCCGGGCGCTGCACGAGCGCTCGCCGCGCGCCGGCGCCAACTTCGCGCCGCTCAATTGCGGCGCGATCCCGGAGAACCTGGTGCAGTCCGAGCTGTTCGGCCACGAGCGTGGCGCTTTCACCGGGGCAACCGCACGACGGATCGGGCTGTTCGAATCGGCCCACGGCGGCACCGTATTCCTGGACGAGATAGGGGACCTGCCGCTGGATGCCCAGACCAGCCTGCTGCGCGTCCTCCAGGAAGGGACCATCGAGCGCGTGGGCAGCCACCAGCCGCTGCAGGTGGACGTGCGCGTGATCGCCGCCACCCACGTCGACCTGGAACAGGCGGTCGACGCAGGCCGCTTCCGCGCCGACCTGTACTACCGCCTCAACGTGCTGCGCCTGCAGATGCCGACGCTGGCCGAGCGCGGCAGCGACATCACCCTGCTGGCACAGCATTTCCTGGACCGCTTCCGCCAGCGCCACGCCACCCGCGCGCGCGCATTCAGTGCCTGCGCGCAGCGGGCGATGGTCCGCTTCGACTGGCCCGGCAACGTGCGCGAGCTGCTCAACCGCGTCCAGCGTGCCGCGGTGGTGTGCGAATCCGAGCTGATCACCGGGGACGACATGGAGCTGGTCGGGGTCTCCCGTGCAACCGGCCAGGACCTGGACCAGGCACGGGTGGACGCCGAGCGCGACACGCTGCTGGCCTGCCTGCGGAACAACAGCTTCAACGTCAGCCGCGCGGCCCGCGAACTGGGCGTGTCGCGGGTGACGGTGTACCGGCTCTGCCACAAGCACCAGCTGCCCATCACGCAGCTGCGCCGCGCCGGCGGCCGCGGCGACTAGAGCATGTAGGGCACCTTGAAGATCAGGCTGAAGTCCGGTGCATCCGGGGTCAGCCCGATGCCGAGCTGGCTGACCAGGGTGGCGTTGGGGCTCAGCGCGTACGTCACGCCGAGGTTGAACATCGCCGCGTTGGCATCGCTGCCGATCACCTTGGTCCAGCGTCCGTCGCCCTCGTCATAGCGCGTGCGCGCCCGCGCGCTGAGCTTGTCGCTGACCGACAGGCTGAGGCTTGTGCGCTCGTTGAACGCGAACGCCAGGCCGGCACCGAAGTAGAACGAACGGCCCAGCCGCACGTCACCCGGATTCACCGTCTCGGGGTTGTTGTCCAGATCGTCGAAGCTGGCCTCGAACGGGTGGATATAGCCGATGTTGCCGAACAGGATCGCCGGGTCGGCGGTCTTCACGAAGGACAGGCCCATGTTGGCCTGCCACACGCCATTGCCGGTGGGCTCTTCCTCGGGCACGGCGAAACGGATGAAGCCCTCGTCGTCGCGCTCCAGCACCCGCCAGGACACGCCGTAGGGCTCCTGGCCGGTCGGCGCGGTCACGCCCACCGTCAGGACCGTGTCCGGCCAGTGCTCGCGCTCGGTGAACAGGCGGTAGTTGGCGCTCAGGGTGATGTCGCCCAGGCCGGTGCCGGTGGTGTGCTCCTGGGCAATCGCGCTGGCCGCCCCACCGGCCCCGCCCTTCTGGTACACGGTCTTGCGCGCCAGCCACGGGACCTCGAGGTTGAGCGTGGTACGCGGGTTGAGCCCGTAGCGCGCGGCGAAGGTCCAGGTCAACGTGTCGGACTCGACATTCTCGATCGCGATGTTGCCCAGGAAGATCGCATCCAGCGCCAGGAAACCCGTCAGGGTCAGCTGCTTGCGGTCGTAGCGGTTGTAGGAAAGGCTGTTTTCCAGCGTCAGGCGGCGGTTGAACAGCGCCTGCTGCTGCCGCTTGACATCCTCCACGCTGCGCATCTCCGCGTCCTGGGCGCGCTGGGCGTCCTCGGCGGTGCCGGCGTAGCCGGGCGGCGGTTCGGCAGCGGCGCTGGCGACGGCGGTGTCCGCGACCGGTGCCGCGGGCGGCGGCGTGGGCGGCGTGGGCGGCTGTGGTACCGGTCGGGGAGGCGGAGGCGGCGGTGCGACGGCGGTCCCACGCTCGATCCGCGACTGCAGGGCCTGCAGCTGCATGTCCAGTTCGCGCAACCGCCGAACTTCCTGCGCATAGCTCTGCTTCAGCGCTTCGAGCTGGGCGGTGAGCGCCCGCAGCTCCTCGACTCCTTCCCCGGACGCGTCGTCCTGCGGGGGGGGCTGCCGCTGCGGTCCCGGCGCCGCCTGCGCATGCGCGGCACCGACGAAGGCGCCGCCCCCCAGGCCGGCGATCACGACCGAGGCCAGTGCCCCGGCCATGCACGATCTGTTGATATCCATCGACTTCCCCCGCCGGCACCCGAGGGTGCCGGGCTTCTTCCTAGATTCCCGGTCCGATTCCCCGGGCCATGACCATCGCCTGGGCGACGTTCTGCGCGAGCATCGTCTCGGCCGCGGCGGCCTGCTGCACCAGGTCGAGCTGCAGCCGGTTGCTGACGTGGTGGCCGTCGCCGGTGAGCTGCACGAGCTGGCCGACGCTGCCGCTGCGGATCCACTGCTCGACCGCGCCCTGGCCCTCGATCTGCAGCATCACCCGGGCGTTGC
The DNA here is from genome assembly GCA_023388955.1 of Pseudomonadota bacterium. Lineage (GTDB taxonomy): Bacteria > Pseudomonadota > Gammaproteobacteria > Xanthomonadales > Xanthomonadaceae > Novilysobacter. The sequence goes on along the minus strand of JAEWFH010000024.1, from coordinate 15,839 downwards.
CGCCATCGAAACCGGCCAGGACGCTGGCGCCGCCGATGCGGCTGCTCAGCGCCTGGCCATTCATTGGCGCCGCTGCGCCGTCGGGGGCGCGGTCGCCTTCACGTACCCGCAGGTGGGCGAAGTTGCTGGCCGCGTTGCCATCCCCCGCAATCTGGACGCCCTGCACCAGGCCGGACACGTTGTCGAGGCCGGCCCCGTCGATATAGCGCGAGCCGTCGCCTGCGGTGGTCGGCAGCGGCGCGTCGGCGTCGGTGATGCTGACCACCGGGGTGAAGCTGACCTCTGGCCGGTCGCCACCATGGCTGAAATCCAGGCCCAGGGTCATCCCGCCCTGCAGCGTGCGCCCGGCGGGGTCGGTCCAGGTGGAGATCATCGTGACCCCGAACCAGGCCACGGAGTTTCCACCGACCGTGTAGCGCCCGCGCATGTGCGCCAGCTCCGAATCGGGAATTTCGGCCAGCCCGCTGCCCGCCTGCGCGGCAACGGTGGGGGCGGGCCAGGCAAGCACGAGCACGGCTGCGAATGCGCCTCCCGCGAAATTGGACAACGATCGGGTGAACATGGTCACCACTCCCTAGAAAAGGTCTGCATGGGTGAACCCGAAGTCGAGCAGTTCGGCGTCGGTGATCGGCGCCTGCCGCGCCAGCAGCTGGCGCGCACTCGGACGCTGCATGGGTTCCAGCAGTACGGTGTTGCGGTCGAAGTCACTGCCTATCACGACGAACACGGCCCGTGACGGCCACGATTCGAGGAACTCATCGAAAGGCACGCTGCGGTTGCCCAGGATCGGATCCCCGATCTCGACGTGGTCGCCGACGACCTGCTTGAGGACCACGAAGTGGCGGAAGCCGCGGACGTCCATCAGCGCGATGCCCGGAACCCGCAGCGAGCGCAGTCGTTCCTCGTCGATCCGGTAGCCGCGCCCACGCATGCCCAGCGACTCGACGTAGTGCTTGATGTCCAGCAGCGAGAATCCGCGCTGGGCGACGATTTCGGGATCGGCCAAGTTGAGCATCCCCTCGATCACCGTCGCCTCGTCGGCGTCCAGGTGGTAGGCGTGCTTCAGGATCGTGGCCAGCGAGGCCGCGCCGCAGCTGTAGTCGGTCTGTTGCCGCACCAGGTGGCGGAAGCGCCGCTCGGCCATGCTCTCCACCGGCGCGGTGTAGACCGCTCCGTTGGGCAGCACGCCGCTGAATCCCACGTCCGCCGCCCCGACGGGCTGGATGGCGATGCCGGCGGCGAAGAAGCCGCAGGCGGCGAGGACGCGCAGCCGGTTCCTGTGGGTCATCGGGTCACCTCGGAAAGGGAAAGCCCCGCTCCCGGGGGAAGTGGAGCGGGGCTTTCAGGGAACCCGGCCGTCAGGGGAAGGCCGGGCTTGACGCACTTGCTCCGTTCAGGCGAGCGGCGTGTCAGCCGCCGCCACCGCCACCACCGTTGTCGCCACCACCACCGCCGGTGGACGGCTGCGCAACCGCCAGCGACAGGCTGTTGGACTGCAGGTTGCCGGTACCGGAGGCGAGGTTGACGCCGATGTTGCCGCTGGCGCCGTTGAACGCGCTGCCCGACAGGCCGGCGGTATTGGTCGCCGCCACGGCCACCTGGTAGCTCAGGTCGATGGTGCCGGTCAGGCTGGCCGCCAGTTCGGTATCGGACAGGTCGATGGTGCCGGCCTCGTCGCTGTCGAACGCGATGCCGCCGATCTCGCCGAACTCGTCCGAATCCCGGTACGGGTTGTCGATCGAGCCCTGCATGTCGCCGTCCATGTCGACGTGGCCCAGGCGCGGCGAGCTGTTGTGGTTGCCGTCGTTGCTGTCGGCACCCCAGAGCTCGGGGTAGATGTTGCCCATCTGGTAGGAAGCGCCACGGCCTTCATACGAGGCCGAGGAACCATCCATGCCGACCACGGAGCCACCCAGGGCGATCTCAACCGTGTCCACCACCTCGGTCATGCTGCCGGCGTTGTTGGTCAGGTTGCCCGTCGAGACCTGGTCGGATGCCACCGACGCCTGTGCATACGCACTGGTGGCCACGGAGGCCGCGAGCGAGTTGCGCTGGGCGTTGTTGTTGCCCGAGGCGACGTTGACCGCGAGGTTGCCCGCGGCACCGGCGAAGGCACTATCGCCCACGGTCGCGGCGTTGCTCACGCCCGCGTTCTCGGTGACGTTTTCCGCGCCGAGCTGGCTGTTGAAGATCTCCGCATCGGCCATGCCGAAGGCGAAGCTGGCGTCCGCCGCCGACAGCGCCGCGGCGTTGTCCTGGGCGTTGTTGTCGCCAGCGGCGACGTTGAAGGCAAGGTTGCCCGAGGCACCGCCACCGGCATCGTCGGCGATGCTGGCGTCGTTCTCGAGGATGTCGTTGTTGCCTTCGTTGTCGACGATCGTCTGCCTGCCGTCCACCACGGCGATGGCCGCCGAATCCAGGTCGATGTCACCGGTGATGGTCGGGTCGCCGCTGAAGGCGATGTCCGAACTCACCGAAAGGTCCTTGGACAGGTAGACCGAGCGGCCATGCTCGTTCTGCTCGCGACGGATGTCGGAGTCGATGTCCACGTCCTCGTTGGCGGTGACATCCCAGGTGCTGCTGTAGGCATGGGACTCGGTGGTATCGATGTCGCTGGTGCTGCTGTAGTCGTGCGACTCGGTCGTGGTCCAGGAGTCGGTACGGTCGTTGGAGAGCTCGTTGAACTCACCGTTGTAGCGAACGGTCGCCCCGGCATCGAGGAACAGGTCCACGTCCGCGTCGACGGTGGCGTTGACGTCGGCATCGACGGTCACGTTCTCGTCGTAGTTGCGGTTGGTGACGTTGGTTTCGAAGTTGCGGGTGTCGTCGACGGTCACGTCGACGTCCGTGAAGTCAACATCCGTGGTCAGGAAGTTGCGGGTCTCGTTGACCTCATGGTTGTGGACGATGTCGGCCGACTCGTTCCAGTCGTCGGCCTCCTGCGCGAACAGCGCCGGGCTGGCCACCAGGGTGGTGACGGCGACGGCGATCGCGGTCTTCCTCAGATTGACGTTCATTGGTTTCCTCTCTCTCTTTTGGTACCACGGGTGCAACGGGTGTCACCGGCCCCGGAAATCCATCGCGAGCTGGTTGCTCGCGGCGTTCTCGGACCCGGCGACCTGGTTGAGTTGCAGTACTCCGCTGAATCCGTGCAGTGCCGTGGCTTCCACCGCGACCGAACGCGAACCCGACGGGCCCGCGTGTGGATCCAGGGAGGACTGCTCCCCCGCCGACGCGGAAACGAACGACAAGCCTGTGTCGCCCGTCTCGCGTATGCCTCGTGCGGCCAGCGCGGCGGTGACGAGGTTCAACTCGGCATTGCCGCTGCCGCTGGCTTGGTTGATCGATACCAGTCCGCTGGCGTCCGCCAGCGCCTCACCGGTGATGCCCACGCTTGCGTAGCGGGGGGAGTCGAAGCGGTCGTCGCTGCGGACCTGGCGGGCCGCCGCGGCGGCGTTGGCGGATTCACCACTCGCAATTGCGTGCAGGTTCGCCTGCAGGTTGTGGTCACCGGCGGCCTGGTTGATGGCGATGGCCCCGCTGGCGCCGGCCAGCGCGCGGTCGCTGATCAGGGTCTCGGCCAGGTAACCGAGCATCGATTCATAGGGGTCGGGGAGCGGTCCCTCGGCCGCGGCCGGTACCGCCGCGCATGCCAGGACCAGCGCCAGTCCCAGGGTGCGGGCCGGCGCGCTCACGGTCCCCCCGCCGGGTTGCCCTGCTGGGCCGGCTGGCCCAGCATCGGGAACTGCGCGAGTGCGCCGGTGACGTGGTCCGCGACGCCGCGGGTGGCGCCGTGCACGGCGCCCATCGGCACCGACACGCTGCCGGTGATCGACGCACCCGAGATGGGGCCGGAACCACTGGTGAGGGCATTGAGCGAGTTGCCCAGGCCCTGGTTGGTCATCCGCTCGATGGTGGTCGGGCCGGCGATCGGCACCCCGCCCGCGCCCGCTCCGAGCGCCGCGTACTCCGCGTCGGTCAGTTCGCCGGTGCCCAGCGCATTGGCGATTTCCCTCTGCGGTGAGGGGTCGACGATGATGGCCATGCTGGGCGGTTGCTTGCGGTACGCATGGCGTGAGTGGACATCGCGAAGCACCACGATCTCGCCGTGCCGGGCCTTGTCCGAGCGGCGGGCGCCCGAGGCGTCGGCATGCACCGGTGTAAAGGCCAGGAACACCGCGGTGACGATGAGTACCCCGAACAAAGGACGGGCCGATGCGGACATTGCGGGTTCTCCCCCGATGGTTGCAGGGGAAGCAACGCAGGGCCCGTGCCAACCGAAAAAACTTTAACTATCAATAACTTGCAAAGTTGTACGGGTGACTCGCGGTGTTCCCGGATGTAACAGCCCGCAGCTTCCCGCCCGCTCGCGTGCCGTATTCAGCAGGCCATCAGCCGTGGTGCAGCTGGCGTTCAGCCCTTGGTGTATCACCCGCGTTGCACCGTCCGGCCGGGGGTTACACCTTCCCGGCCGGTACCGCTTGGACAGCGGAAGTGGGAGGATGGAGCGCACTTCCCGACCGGTTCCCCGCATGGCCGATGCCCCGCCGGACGACTTCATCCTCGTCCTCGACGATGCCCTGGACGCCGAGGGCTGCCGCCAGCTGGTCGAGCTCTTCGAGGCCAGCGGTCAACTCAGCCGCGGGCGCGTCGGCGGCGGGGTACACGTGGAACTCAAGGACAGCCACGACCTCACCATCAGCGGCCGGCCCGAATGGCAGCAGCTGGAGGGGATGTTGAACGCGGCGATGCTGCGCGGCCTGGTGGCCTACGCAAGGCGTTGGCCGCACATGCTGATCGCCCCGGTGATGTTGCAGGTACCCGGGCCCGATGGCGGGCCGGTCCGGCTGGATGCGGAGCAGGTCGCGGCCATGGACGACGGCGCGCTGGCCGACCTGTTGCGGGTGGTATTCCGCCCCGGGGCGATCAACCTGCAACGCTACCGCGCCGGCCAGGGCGGCTATCCCTACTGGCATTGCGAGCTGTACCCGCGCGATGCCGGGGCCGAGACCCTGCACCGCCACCTGCTGTGGACGGTCTACCTCAACGATGGCTTCGGCGCCGGCGAGACCGAGTTCCTCTACCAGCGCCGCAAGGTCGCGCCGCGCACCGGCTCGCTGGTGCTGGCACCGGCCGGGTTCACCCACACCCACCGCGGCAACCGGCCGGTGGATGGGGACAAGTACATCGCCACCAGCTGGGTGCTGTTCCAGCGCGCCGAGCGTCTGTACGCGAACGGGTAGGGCGGCGCGTCAGCTGTTCTGCGGGTGGTTGAGCACCAGCCAGTACAGGCCGACCTGCTTGACCGCCCAGACGAACTGCTCGAAGTCGACCGGCTTCTGGATGTAGCTGTTCACCCCCAGCGCGTAGCTGGCCTCCACATCGAAGGGCTCGGTGCTGGTGGTGAGCACCACCACCGGCAGGGTGCGGGTGCGGTCCTGGCCGCGGATCGCCTGCAACACCTCGCGGCCGTCGACCTTGGGCAGGTTGAGGTCCAGCAGCACCAGCGACGGCAGGTCGGCCGGGTCGCGTCCCTCGTGCCGCCCGCGCGCGAAGAGGTAGTCCAGCGCCTCGGCACCGTCGCCCACCACCACCAACCGGTTGGCGATCTTGGCTTCCGCGAACGCGAGCCGGGTGAGTTCGACGTCGTCGGGGTTGTCCTCGACCAGCAGGATGTCCTTCTGCATCATCGCAGGCCATCCTTGCCGTCGCCGGCCACCGGCAGCTGCAGCTGGAAGGTCGCACCGTCGTTGCCATCGGACTCGGCGGACAGGCTGCCGCCGTGGCGCGATATGACCCGTTGCGCCACCGCGAGTCCGAGGCCGTGCCCGGCACCCTCCGCGGGGCCGTGCAGCCGCTGGAACGGCTCGAAGATCTTGTGTGCGTACCGCATGTCGAAACCGCTCCCGTGATCACGGATGCACAGCTGCACCCGGCCCTCCTGCCGTGAGCCACTCACCGCGACCCGCACCGGCGCATCCTCCGGCGCGAAGCGCCAGGCGTTGTCGAGGATCCGGGCCAGGGCGAGCTTGAGCAGGCGCTCGTCGCCTTCCACCTGCAGCCCTTCCAGCCCGTCGGTGGCAACCTCGGCCTGGCGGTCGGGGTTGAGGTCCTGCAGCTCTGCCAGTACCCAGTCACACAGCAATCCCAGGTCCACTGGACCGCGGCGCAACTCGGCGCCGGTGGCCTGGGACAGCTCACCGAGTCCCGCCAGCAACCCATCCATGCGGTCGGCCGCCCCGCGGATGCGCTGCAGGTGCTCGCGCGCAACCTCGTCGACCTGGCCGTCAATGCGTTCTTCCAGCATCCGGGAGAAGCTCTGGATCGAACGCAGCGGCGCCCGCAGGTCGTGCGCAACTGACTCGGCGAACATCTGCAGTTGCCGGCGCGATGCCTCGTCGAAATCGGCCTGCCGCGGCCCGGAAGCTGGATCGGGGATGCTGGGGTGGGACATGGATCAGGAGTGTCTGTGCTGCGCGGACCCTACAGAAGCCGGGGTGACGGACGGGTGGAACGACCCACGGGTCCGGGGCGAGGCAGAACCTTGAAGCCGCGCCGCACCCATTGCAAGCCGGGCCAGCCCCTGGTCAGAACAGTTCGCCCTGGGGCGAAGCCGGGCGCGGCCGCACGAAGGCGCCCGTATCCAGCGCCGGCAGGCGGCCGAAGCCCAGTTGCCGGTGGGCACGCGCGAACCGGCGCGAGAGCAGCTGCGCGAACGGTCCCTCGCCGCGCATGCGGGTACCGAAGCGGCTGTCGTAGTCGCGCCCGCCGCGCATCTGCCGGACCAGGCTCATCACGTGCGCGGCGCGGTCGGGGTAGTGCAGCTCCAGCCACTCGCGCCAGACCTGCTTGAGTTCATGCGGCAGGCGCAACAGGACATAGCCGGCGGCGCGGGCGCCGTGCTGGTGGGCCGCCTCGAGGATCGCCTCCAGCTCATGGTCGGTCAGCGCCGGGACCACCGGTGCGACCATGACTCCGACCGGCACCCCGGCCTCATGGAGCGCGCGCATCGCACGCAGCCGCGCGTGTGGTGCCGAGGCCCGCGGCTCCATCCGCGCCGACAGCCGGTTGTCCAGCGTGGTGACCGAGAAATACACGGTGACCAACTGCTGCTGCGCCATCCGTGCCAGCAGGTCCAGGTCGCGCTCGATCATCGCCCCCTTGGTGACGAAGCTCACCGGATGGCGGCACTCGGCCAGCACTTCCAGCACCTCGCGGGTGACCCGGTAGCGGCGCTCGATCGGCTGGTAGGCATCGGTATTGATGCCCAGTGCCAGTGGCCGGGGCACGTAGCCGGGCCGGGCCAGCTCCGCCCGCAGTCGCTCGGCGGCGTTGGTCTTGGCGTACAGGCGGGTCTCGAAATCCAGCCCGGGGGAAAGATCCAGCCAGGCATGGGACGGACGGGCGAAGCAGTACACGCAGCCGTGCTCGCAGCCCCGGTAGGGGTTGACCGACTGGGCGAAGCCGACATCCGGGGAATCGTTGCGGCTGATGACCGTGCGCGCCCGCTCCTCGGTCACCGTGGTCGCCGGGCGCGGTGCCTCGGCGAGGTCGGCGTAGACCGATTCCCAGCCGTCATCGGTACCCACCGTGGTAGTGGCCTGGTACCGCCCCGGCACGTGCGAAGCGGCGCCGCGGCCCTTGATCGGCGCCTGGGGTTTGCGGGCATCGTCCATCCGGCTAGCCTAGGCGCATGCGGTCGCATCGCGAGAGACCGCGCGCGCCGTGTCCGGGGCGCCGTTCAGGCCGGCGCCACTGCTGCCCATATGCCCGACGCCCTGTCCGCCGTGTGGAACGAGCTGCTCGACTTCGAGCACCTGAAGATCGTGCTGGCCGCGGGCTGGGTGGCCTACCTGCTTGGACTGGGGACCTGGATCGTCCTGCAGAAGCGCGAGCCGGTCGCCACCCTGGCCTGGCTGATCGGCCTGGCGGCGCTGCCCTACGTGGGCTTCCTGGTCTACTACTTCCTGGGGCCACAGAAGATCGATCGCCAGCGCCTGCGGCGGCGGCAGTCACGGCGGGCGATGCCACGGCTCCCAGCCGGGATCCAGGACAGCGACGAGGCCATCGAGATGGCCCGCATGGTCCACGCCACCACGGGCATGCCCCCGACCACGGCCCGTTCCCTCCAGCTGCTGGTTGACGGAGCTGCGAAGTACCGGGCCCTGCTGGACGCGGTAGCCGGGGCGCGCGAGCACATCCATCTGGAGTACTACATCTACGAACCCGACCGGTCCGGCACGGCGCTGCGGGATGCGCTGGTCGCGCGCGCCCGCGACGGGGTCAGGGTGCGGCTGTTGCTGGATGCGGTGGGCTCCTCGGCCGTGCGCGCGCGCTTCCTGCAGCCGCTGCTGGACGCCGGCGGCGAGGTTGCCTGGTTCCATCCCATCCGCCTGAAGTTCTGGAAGCGGCCGTGGCTCAACCTGCGCAACCACCGCAAGGTGGTGGTCATCGACGACCGGATCGGCTTCACCGGCGGCATCAACATCACCGATGAACAGGACGAGACCCTGTGCGGGACCGCCTACCGCGACCTGCACGTGCGGCTCGAAGGCCGGATCGTGCGCGAGTTGCAGGCGGTCTTCGTCGAGGACTGGGCGTACGCCACCGGGACCACTCCGCTGCCGCTGTCCCACTACGACCCCGGTTCTGGAACCATCGCCACCCAGGTCATCGCGTCGGGGCCGGATTCGTCCTGGGAAGCGATCCATCGCGCCCACGTCGGTGCGATCCACGCCGCCCGGCGCAGGGTGTGGCTGATGACGCCGTACTTCGTCCCCGGCGAGGCGGCCATGATGGCGCTGACTTCCGCGGCCCTGGGCGGTCTCGACGTGCGCCTGATGGTGCCGCGCATGAGCGACAGCCGCCTGGTCACCTATGCCGGACGCTCCTACTACGACCGGCTGCTGGCTGCCGGGGTGGGTATCCACGAGTACGGTCCGCGCATGCTGCACAGCAAGGTGCTGGTCTGCGACGACGACCTCGCGATTGTCGGCAGCGCCAACTTCGACCATCGCAGCTTCCGACTCAACTTCGAACTGTCACTGCTGGTCTGCGACCCGGCCCAGGTAGGGGAGCTGGCCCAGCTGGTGGAATCGGACTGCGACGCCTGCGAGCCCGTCCCGCGGGAGCGACCGAATCCTTTCTGGCGTGTCCGGCTTCCCGAAGGACTGGCACGGCTGGTCTCCCCGCTGCTCTAGGGAGTGCACACGCCTGGTCGCCCGCCGGCGGGCGGTACACTGGCGTGCCCAGCCAGCCTCCCCCGGTTCATGACCGTCCTCAGCGTCAACGTCAACAAGATCGCGGTGCTGCGCAATTCGCGTGGCGGCGGCGAACCGGATGTACTCCGCGCCGCGGCCACCTGCCTGGACGCCGGAGCCCACGGCATCACCGTGCATCCGCGGCCGGACGCCCGGCACATCCGCGCCGACGACGTGCTGGCGCTGGCCACGCTGACCCGCGACCGCGGGGTGGAGTTCAACATCGAGGGCAACCCGTTCGCGCCTGCTCGCGAGGGTTATCCGGGATTGCTGGAGCTGTGCCGGCAGGCGCGGCCCGCACAGGCGACTCTTGTCCCGGACGGCGATGGCCAGCTCACCTCCGACCACGGCTTCGACTTCGCCCGCGACGCGGAACGCCTGCGGCCGCTGGTCGATGAACTCAAGGCCCTGGGCTGCCGCGTGAGCCTGTTCGCCGATGCCTGGGACCCGGCGCGCTCCGGGACGATCGGGCAGGCGGCCACGACCGGTGCCGACCGGGTCGAGCTCTACACCGGCCCCTACGCGCAGGCCGTGGAGGAGGGGCGGGAAGGCCCGATGCTGGAACGTTTCGCCAGCATCGCCAGGCGCGCGCAGGCGACCGGCCTGCAGGTCAACGCCGGGCATGACCTGAGCCAGGCCAACCTCGGCCGCTTCCTGTCCGCGGTGCCGGACGTGCGGGAGGTCTCGATCGGCCATGCACTCATTTCCGAGGCCCTGTACGACGGCCTGCATGCCACGGTCCGGCGCTACCTGCAGGTCATCGACTCGGTTCGCGCATAAAAAAACGCCGCCCGGTGGGCGGCGTTTCCATTCGACAGTCAAGCGTCAATCGTTCTGCACGAAGCCGATCTTCTTCATGTCGGCGGTCTTCGCGTGGGCCAGTACCTTGGCCAGGATGCCGTAATCGGCATCCAGATTCGTATCGATTTCCAGCTGCGGCTGGTTGGTCGGATCATTCGCCACGGTCTGCCGCATCAGGTCGGCGATGACCGGAAGCGGATGCGGCGAGTTGTTCCAGAACACCTCGCCCGAGGCATCGATGCGCAACCGGATCGGCGGCGGGGGTTCCGACGTCGGCGGCGGCGCGTTGGTCCGCTGGGGCAGGTTGACCTCGATCGGATACGAAGCGATCGGGGCGGTCACCATGAAGATGATCAGGAGCACCAGGAGCACGTCAACCAGGGGGGTGACGTTGATGTCCGACATCGAATCGCCGCCGCCGGAGTTTGCACTGAAAGCCATCTGCGTAGTCTCCGGTCAGTTACGGTCCTTGATGGCGACGAAGCCGACCTTGCGCATGCCCTGCTGCTGGGCAGTCTGCACCACATCGCGAACGATGCGGTACTTGGTCGTCCTGTCGCCGCGGACGTTGATCTGCGGCTGTGGGGTCTTCTGCGCCTCCACCGACAGCCTGCTTTCCATCAGGTCCGTGGTGATCGGCTCGTCGTTCCAGTAGAGGGCACCGGAAGGCTCGATCGCAATGGTGATCGGCGGCACTTCCGGAGCCTCTTGGTCAAGACTGCTGACGTCGGCCTCGGGCAGGTCAACCTGGATCTTGTGGGTCATAAGCGGCGCCGTGATCATGAAGATGATCAACAGCACGAGCATCACGTCGACGAGCGGGGTGACGTTGATCTCGGCCATCGGCGTACCGCCGCCGCTGCTGCCTGAACTGAAGGCCATACTCGGACTCCGACTGGAACTGTGGGACTTCGCGGATCAGCGACGGGCAACGCCCACGCGGGTACCGGTAGCCAGGAAGTCGTGCAGGTCGTGCGCGAACGTATCGAAGCGGCTGATCAGCGCGCGGTTGCCCTTGTTGAAGAAGTTGTAGGCAAGCACGGCCGGGATCGCGACGAACAGGCCGAACGCGGTCATGATCAGCGCCTCGCCGACCGGGCCCGCGACGGCGTCGATGGACGCGTTGCCGGTGGCGCCGATGCGGATCAGGGCGTGGTAGATGCCCCACACGGTACCCAGCAGGCCGACGAACGGCGAGGTGGCACCGACGGTCGCCAGCAGGGTCTGGCCGGCCTCGAGCTTCATCGACTCACGGGTGACGGCCTGGCGCAGGGCGCGGTCGACGAACTCGGAGCGGCTCAGCGACTCGGCAAGGCGCGAACCTTCCTGCTGCTGGTGGTGGGCGGCGGCCTCGGCGGCGTCCAGGGCGATCTTGGAGAACGGCTCGCTGCGCGGCTGCTCTTCCATGTAACGGATGGCGTCCTGCGCGTTGCCGGTCTCCCAGAACGTGGCGACGACGCGGTCACTGCTGCGGCGCAGGCGGGCGTTGCGGATCATGTTGACCACGATCCAGTACACCGACAGCACCGAGAACAGTACCAGGGTAAGGAACACGACCCAGGCGACAGTGTCGAAGTTCTGGATCATGTGGGAGAAGCTCATCTGCTGGAAAGCAGCGGCGTCGTTGGCGCCGGTCGCGGCGGTGGTTTCCTGAAGCATGACGCTTACCTTTGGATGTCGTGGAAGAAGAGGACTGCGGGAAAAAGACTACGGGTGGTACGGAACTGGCGTCACAGCCGCGCGTCAGTTCAGGTTGAAGTCGACCGGGACCCGGACGCGGCTTGCGACCGCGACACCGTTCTCCGTGGCCGCGTTGAAGCGCCACTTGCGTGCGGCCTGGACCGCCGCGCGGTCGAGATCACGATTGCGGCTGGAACGCTCGACCTCCACGTCGAGCACGTTGCCCTGGGCGTCGATGCTGATGACCAGGATCACGGTGCCCTCGATACCCGAACGCAATGCGGACGGCGGGTAGCGGGGCGGGTTCTGCGCACGCGAGGACGGGTCCACCGAGCCCAGTGTGGTGGTCGGCTGCGGCGGGGCAGGCGGGGCCGGCGGCGGCGCCGGAACGTCCACCGGGCTCGGGTCGTCGACCACGATTGGCGGTGCCTCCGGCGGCGGCGGCAGCGGGGTCGGCGTCGGCCGGGTCAGCTCGCGCGGCGGCGTGATCGGCTTCGGCGGCTCCGGCGGCGGCGGCGGCGGCGGCGGGGGCGGCGGCGGCGGACGGATGATGTTGACGATCGTCGCCTGCTCCTCTTCCGCCTCCGGCGGCGGCGCCTTAGGCGGCGCAAGCATCATCAGCAACGCGGCAGCGTGCACCGCGATCGCCATGGTGATGCCGGCGACACGGGCCCAATTGAGCTCTTCGCGCTCAGGGCGGTTATCCACGGGGGTTTCCAGGTCTTGCGTCATGCGCCGTCAGCTCGGTTTGATGCCGGGCGCAAGACGCCACGGACTTCGAAGATGGCTCCCGTCTCTCGGACGGGAACCTCCAAGGATATAACAAAACGTTTGGGCGGTAGGTTGCCCGAGTGTGTCCTTCGTGGTGCTCCCGCACCGCTCCCCGTATCCGGGATCAGCGGCTGGCGTTGATAATGTCGCGTGCCTGGTCAGGTTGCGAAACCCCCTTGTCCAGGGCCTGCTGCGCCGCCTGTGCCGCTTCCGACGCACGGTCTTCCTGGTACAGGACCTTGGCCAGGTTGAGGTAGGTTTCGCCGTCCTCGTCCAGCGGCGCCGCCTTGCGGTATGCCTCGATGGCCTGCGCAGCCTGGTCGGAGAAGTAGTACGCCTGTGCCAGCGCCGTGTAGGTTCCGAGGTCGGGCTTGAGTACGCCGCGCTCCAGGCCCTCGTCGATCACCGCGGCCGCCTGGCGCTCCTGGCCTTCCATGTTGAGGTAGGTCGCGTAGAGCTGGTTGTACTCATTGGCGGTCTCCAGCTGGCCGCCGGCACGCAGTCGCTCGAGCACCTCGATCGACTTCTCCGGCATGTCGGCCTGGCTGTAGACCACGGCCAGGTTGAGCAGTGCCCGGCGGTCGTCCGGCTTCGCGGCGACGACCTGCTCCGCCATCCGTATTGCGCCGGCGTTGTCACCGCTCTCGACGTAGACCTGCATCAGCAGTGCCTGCCATTGCGGATTGGGTTCCGGACTGGCATCGATCGCCTGCTGGATCGCCTGCGCCGCGTCGGTGTAGCGCTCCAGCAGGTACAGGGTCTGGCCCTTCATGACCAGGTCCTGGGGATCCGTGCTTCCGCTCTCGGTGAGGTAGCGGTCGAAGGTGGCGAGCGCCGCCTCGTGCTGTTCCGCACTCGACTGCATCTGCGCCAGGTTCAACATGGCGTTGAAGTGCGAGTTGTTGTCCAGCGCGTCGAGGTCGACCACCTGCTGCATGTAGTCGACGGCCGCCTGCAGTTCATCGGCGTCATACGCCGCCTGGCCTGCAAACTGCGCCGAGTACGCCTTCTCGTAGTCGTTGGCTTCCGGGTCGGCCAGGATTTCGTCCGCCACTGCACGGGCGCCGGCGAGGTCATCGTTGGAGTACAGCTCGTTCATCTGCTCGAGCTTGCGCGCCATCTTCCGGGACGCCTTGCCCTCCGGCGCCTCGCGGGTAGCGTTGGGGTAACGCTGCTCGACCGTGACCTTGGTGTCCTGGGAACGGTTCTCACGCTGGCCGCGACGCTCGCGGGCCTGCGGCTCGGCGTTGACCGGAGCCGGCGCGGCGACGGTGCCGAGCACGAGGACCGCGCCGATGGCGGCGGCAAGGAGGGTGCTGGTGCGGGGGACGATGTGGGCCATTACAACCTCGATTGGATCCTGGCGGTCGGAGTGACCGCGGCGTGAAAACGCCAGGTCGACGAAGCTAGCAGAAATTCGGTGGACGAAGAAACCGTTTTACTTGCTCGAATCTGTCGTGACTCAGCCGCAGTTGGGTCGTTTGCCGGCCGCCTGGGCGCGTTCATACACGGGCACGAGGTCGGTCGCGCGCGCATTCAGCTCCGCGATCCGGGCCTGCGGATTGGGGTGGGTGGAGAGCCATTCCGGCCCCTGGCTGCCCCCGGCGGAGATCATGTTTTCCCACAACCCGACCGCCTGCCGTGGGTCGAAGCCCGCCGCCGCCATGAGCTGCTGGCCGACCACGTCCGCCTCGGTCTCCTGGACTCGGTTGTTCGGCAACAGGAACGCGGTCTGCAGCGCCGCGCCCCCAAGCTGTTGCGTGGCCTGGGCGGCATTGCTCCCGTACTGGGAACCTACCAGGGCCCCGAGCACGCCGAGGCCGGCCTGGGCTCCGTACTGGCGGGTGATCCGCTCATCGTGATGGCGCGCGACCACGTGCCCGATCTCGTGGGCGATGACCGCCGCCAACTGGTCCTGGTTGCGGGCCACCTTGAAGATGCCCGTGTACACGCCGACCTTGCCACCGGGCAGGGCGAAGGCATTGGGTGAATCGTTGTTAAACAGGGCGACGTCCCAGCCGGTCTGGGCCGAGGCGGGGAGCTCCCGTACCACCGCCGTGACCACGCAGCGCACGTAGCCGTTCTGCTGGCTATTGCCGCTCAGCGGCTGCTGCGTCTTGTACTGCTGGAAGGCTTCCGCGCCCAGCTGGTCGAGCTGTTGCTGGGACACCGCGCCCACCGTCTGGGTCCGGCCGGTTGGCGAGGTCGTGGTGGCACACGCGGCGACCGCGATGCCGATGGCACCGGCGAGGAGTAGGCGCTTCATCGGGAAATTCCTCTGCATGAGAGGACAGGTGATAACCGTCCGCGCATGAATAGGCCGTCAAGCCGCCCACCGCAGGGTTCAGTAGTCGAGGTTTGCGGCCTTCAGCGCATTCTCCTCGATGAACTCGCGGCGCGGCTCCACCACGTCGCCCATCAGGGTGCTGAAGATCTGGTCGGCGGCCACCGCGTCTTCGATCCGGACCTGCAGCAGGCGACGGCTCTCCGGGTTGACGGTGGTTTCCCACAGCTGCTCCGGGTTCATCTCACCCAGACCCTTGAAGCGCTGGATCTGACGGCCCTTCTTGGCCTCCTCCAGCAGCCACGCGTAGCCCTCGGCGAAGCTGTCGATCTCCTGGCTGCGGTTGCCGCGCATGATCATCGCGCCCTCCCGGACCAGGCCGTGGAGTTGGGCGGCGGCCTCGCGCAGCGGACGCAGCTCGCCGGACTCGAAGGCGGCCAGCGGGATCACCTGTAGCAGCTCCTCGCCCATGTGCCGGCGACGGACCACCAGGGCCGGCGGATGCGACTCGTTGGCCGGCTGCAGGTCCAGCGAATAGGTGGGCCGCCCCAGGCCGGAGCGGTTGATGCGCTTTTCCAGCGCGTCCAGCTCGTGGCGCTCGTCGATGTTGCCGGCCAGGTGCGCGGCATCGAGCGGGGTGAAGTCGATCAAAGCCTCCAGCACCGCCGAATCGTAGCGGTGGGTGTTGCGGGCGATGGTCTCGCGGGCGCCGGCGAAGGCCAGCAGCAACCGCTCCAGCGCCGCACCGGAAACCGGCGGCTCGCCTTCGGCGGGCACCAGCGCGGCGCCCTCGATGGCGTTATTGGCCAGGTAGGCGTTGAGTGCCGCGTCGTCCTTGAGGTACAGCTCGGTCTTGCCCTGCTTGATCTTGTACAGCGGCGGCAGTCCGATGTAGACGTGGCCGCGCTCGATCAGCTCCGGCATCTGCCGGTAGAAGAAGGTCAGCAGCAGGGTGCGGATGTGGCTTCCGTCCACGTCCGCGTCGGTCATGATGATGATGCTGTGGTAGCGCAGCTTGTCCGGGTCGTATTCGTCGCGTCCGA
>JAEWFH010000019.1 GCA_023388955.1 Pseudomonadota bacterium | reverse complement strand
GGGCAGGGCGCCGGCCTTGAGCCCGGCGCGCGCGCGGAAGGCGTCGAAAGGCTCCAGCACCGGCGGCCGGTCGCCGCGCAGCACGGCCACCTGCCAGTCCACCAGCAGCGACTGGCCCTTGCGGTTGGGCACCAGGCCCATCATCACGATGGCGCGCTCGTCCGGCGCCAGCTGCGGGACGCGCAGCACCGGCGCGGTGTGGCGGCCGAAGTGGGTGAGCACGCGGTCGCGCAGCCACTCGCAGATGGGATGCTGCGCCCACAGGTAGTGGACGCCGGGCCAGCTGTCTTCATCGCGCTTGGCCTGGCGGGCCTGTTCGATGGCCTCGGCCACGCGCTGCGGCTGGCCGGAGAGCACGTAGCGGTCATCCGCGTCGCGGGCCTCGCGCGGGATCTGGCGCAGGCGCTGCTGCAGATCCGGCGGCGCGGTGAGGGTGAGCGTGCGCGAGGCTTCGTCATGCGACCACTGGGCGATGGGGCGCGTGCGGCCCAGCTCTTCCAGCGCCGTTTTCGCGAAGGCGAAGTCGTCGTCGAACAGGGACGGCGTGGGGGCGATGCGCTGCAATGCGTCCGGCTGCGCGGCGGGTGCGGCGGGTGCGGCGGGTGCGGCGGCGCCATTGAAGAACTGCAGCAGCCAGTCGCCCTCCCCTTCGCTGGCCTGGGTGGCCTCCTGCTCCAGTTCCTGCGCCACCTGCTCGGCGGCCTGGCCTTCGGCCATGCGGCGGGCGATGTCCTGCGCTTCCAGGTCCGGGTCGTGCAGGTTGAAGAAGGCGCTGGGGTCGCCCAGGTCGCGGTTGGCGCGCTCGTCCTTCTGCTGCAGGACTTCGAGGATGCGCAGGTCGCCGCGGATCTTCTCGACGTCGGTTTCAGTCAGCAGGTAGGTGATGCGCGGTTGCTGCTGCTGGCCGTAGCGGTCGATGCGGCCGTTGCGCTGCTGGAACACCATCAGCGACCAGGGCAGGTCGAAGTGGACCAGTCGGTGGCAGAAGTAGTGCAGGTTGAGGCCCTCGGAGGCCACGTCCGAGCACAGCAGGACGCGGATCGGGTCCTCGCTGCGGCCGAAACGCTCAACCAGGGCCTGCTGCTCGGTGTCGCTGAGCCCGCCGTGGAGCAGGCCGATCTGCTCGGGTTTGAGTTTCAGGTCGGCCTGCAGGCGTTCGTGCAGCCAGTGGATGGTTTCCACACGCTCGGAGAAGACGACCAGGCGGTCGTTCGCGTCCTTCGGAGACCAGCCGTAGTCGGGATCGTTCAACAGGCGCAGGAATCGCTGGTACTTGGCGAAATCCCCCGGCGCGACCGCTTCCAGCGCACTGGCAAAGGATTCGAGCGCGCTGATTTCTTCATTCTCATCGTCGGTGGGCGCGTCTTTGCGCTCCAGTGTGGCAATGCGGTTGCGGGTGGACTGCAGCGCCGCGGCGGGGCTGGAGAACAGGCCCTTCTGCATGCCCACGCGCTGCAGCTCGTGCTGGCGGCCGCTCTGGCGCTTGCCGCCCTGGGTGAAGGGGATCTCCAGCAGGGCGTGAAAGGAGGCCTCTTCGGCGGCCGTGGCCTGCGCACGCACGACCTCGGTGATGCGGTCGCGGAAGTCGCCTTCGACCTGGGCGCGGATGTCCTTCTTGAAGCGACGGATCACCAGGCCCTTGTCGCGGAAATCCTCGGGCGTGTAGTCGTCAGGATCGCTGATGGCGGTGGGATCGAGCAGGCTCATCAGCGAGGCGAACGAGCGCGCCGACCCGTCGTGCGGGGTGGCCGAGAGCAGGATCAGAGAGTCCGAGCGCGTGGACAGCAGCCGCGCCAGGCGCGCGCGCCGTGACAGCCCGCCCTCGTTGGCGCGCGCCGCCACGTTGTGGCACTCGTCGATGATGATGATGTCCCACCACGCGTTCTCGAGGTAGTTGCGGTACTCGAGGTTGTTCTTGAGCGTGTCGATCGAGATGATCGCGCGGTCGTAGTGGTTGAACGGGTTGTGGTTGGCGGGAATGCGGTTGCGCACCGCCGCCAGGCCAGCCGAGTCCAGGCGCACCAGCGGAATGGAGAAGCGGCTCCAGAACTCCTTCTGGAACTGGGTGAGCATGCTTTTGAGGGTGATGACCAGGATGCGGCTGCCGCGACCGCGCTGGATCAACTCGGTGGCGAGGATGCCGGCTTCGAGCGTCTTGCCCAGGCCGGTGGCATCGGCGATCAGGATGCGCTGGCGGGGCTGCTGCAGCGCCTGCAGGGCCGGATCCAGCTGGTAGGGCACCAGGTTCATCACCGCGCGGTGGCCGAGGCGGATGCGGTCGTCGTTGGGCAGGTTCCGGCGCATGACGCCCTCGATGTAGAGCATCGAGGCGTTGAAGTGGCTGGAGTCGTCCTGGACCAGGCGGGTCTGGGCCGGGTGCAGGATCTCGACCTTGTCTTCCAGCTTGGTCAGGAAGTGGGCGCTGCGGCCGCGGACAAGATCCGAAACACCGTCACAGACCAGGAGATCACCGCCATCACTGGACGGATCCACCCGGCGGACCAGCCATTCTTCATCCCTGATCAGGACCCGGGCACCGGGTGCTGCAATACCTTCCAACGCCATCCCCCTGCTGCTGTTGCGCGGCGTACTGCGCAACGATGCGACTCGCTAGCGGAGTCACTCACAGCTAATAGTGCCTTGCCCGAGTCGCAGATGGCGAGACCACCAAGTGGAATGACCTGTTTTCGCTGCTTGGGCACGCACTCGGAAAGCCGCTGGGCACAGCGTGGGCACAGGATGGGCACAGACGCAACGCCAGCACCAAAAAGCAAAAGGGCCAACGAGCGGACTCGTTGACCCTTGTGCTTGTATGGCGCGCCCGGAAGGATTCGAACCTCCGACCCCCAAGTTCGTAGCCTGGTGCTCTATCCAGCTGAGCTACGGGCGCGTAGTCGAAAAATTATGACGAGGAATCCTGCTTTCGTCAACAGCTTTTTCGGACTGTTGCCGCTTTCCAGCGGCAGGTGAAACTGGCGGAGAGTGAGGGATTCGAACCCTCGATAGAGCTATAAACCCTATACTCCCTTAGCAGGGGAGCCCCTTCAGCCACTCGGGCAACTCTCCGCGACACACACCGTGTGCGGGCGGGAAGCATAACGGCTCCCCCCTGCGCGGTAAACCCTCAGGAGGCGTCTTCTTCGCCCTGCGTCGGCTCTTCGCCGCGCTGGATGCGCTGGTAGATCTCCTCGCGATGGACAGCCACGTCCTTGGGTGCGGTGATCCCGATCCGGACCTGGTTGCCCTTGACCCCGAGCACGGTCACCGTGACCGCGTCGCCGATCATCAGGGTCTCACCGACGCGTCGCGTCAGTATAAGCATTGGTGTTCTCCTTGGCCGACGCCGGGGCGCCGGATTCTGCACCCCTGCGCGTGAGTGCCACGCCAACCGGGGTAAACGCGAAGTTTGGCCCCCGCCGGCCGCGGGCGGCAAGCGGAGGAAGTCACGGGTCAGGCTTTGCCCAATTTGCCGGCAACCCAGTCCGGAACCCCGGCCAGTGCCGGCACCAGGGCGGGGCCATCCTCGCCCCCACCCTGTGCCATGTCCGGGCGTCCACCGCCCTTGCCGTTGATCTGCCCTGCCACGTGCGAGAGCAACTCCCCGGCCTTGATCCTGCCCAGCGCCGTGCCACTGACGCCGGACACCAGGGCCGCCTTTCCATCGCGGACACCGGCAAGGAGGATTACGGCATCGACCAGCTGTTGCTTCAACCGGTCGAGTGCATCGCGGAGTGATTTGGCATCCAGGCCCTCGATCCGGGCCGCCAGGACCTTGATCCCGTCCACGTCCACGGCCGAACCGGCCAGGTCCGCGGTGGCGCCGGAGGCCGCGCGGGCCTTGAGCGTCTCCAGCTCGCGCTCGAGCTTCTTCTGCCGCTCCAGCAGCGCCTGCAGCTTGTCGGGGACCTCGGCTCCGGTGCCGCCCAGCAGGCGCGCGGCGCGCTCCAGGCGCGCTTCTTCAGTCGCCACGTGGTCCAGCGCGCCCTGCCCGGTCACCGCCTCGATGCGGCGCACGCCGGCCGACACGCCCCCCTCGGACACGATCTTGAACAGCCCGATGTCGCCGGTGCGGGCGACGTGGGTGCCGCCGCACAGCTCGGTGGAGGCCTCGCCCATGCGCAGCACGCGCACCTTCTCGCCGTACTTCTCGCCGAACAGGGCGATGGCACCGAAGTCCAGCGCCTCCTGCATGCCCATGTGGCGGACCTCGGTCGGGTGGTTGGCGCGGATCTCCGCGTTCACCCGCTGCTCGATCTCCGCCAGTTGCGCAGCCGTCACCGGCTGGCCGTGCGAGAAGTCGAAACGTAGCCGGTCGGGCGCGACCAGCGAGCCCTTCTGCACCACGCCCTCGCCCAGCAACTGGCGCAGCGCGGCGTGCAGCAGGTGGGTGGCCGAATGGTTGAGCACGGTCGCACCGCGGCGGTCGCCATGCACGCGCCCGGCCAGCGGCTCGCCCAAGCGCAGCGTGCCGGACTCGACCCGGCCGACGTGGCCGTGGAACTGGCCGGCAAACTTGCGGGTGTCGTCGACCGTGAAGCGCACGCCCAGGCCCTCGAGCACGCCGTTGTCGCCGACCTGCCCACCCCCCTCGGCGTAGAACGGGGTGCGGTCCAGGAACACGACCGCGTCCTGGCCGGCCTCGACGGATTCGACCGCGCGGCCGTCGCGAAGCAGCGCGAGCACGCGCAGCCCGTCGGAATCCAGCGCCTCGTAGCCGAGGAACTCCGTCGCCGGCAGCTGCGCGGCCAGCTCGGCCGGCATCGCACCGGCGTTGCCGAACTTGCCGGCCGCGCGCGCCGCCTGGCGCTGCTGCTCCATCGCCGCGTCGAAGCCGGCGACGTCGACCTCGAGCCCGCGCTCGCGCGCGATGTCCTGGGTCAGGTCGAGCGGGAAGCCGTAGGTGTCATAGAGCCGGAACGCGTCGATGCCGGGGATCGTGCCCTGCGAGCGCGCGGCGACCTCGTCGAAGATGCGCATGCCCGAGTCCAGGGTCTCGGCGAAGCGCTCCTCCTCGGCCCGCAGCGTCGCCTCGATGAAGTCGCGCTTGTGCGACAGCTCCGGGTACGCCTCGCCCATCATCTCGACCAGCGGGCCGAGCATGCGGTGGAAGAACGGCTGCTTCTGCCCGAGCATCCAGCCATGGCGCAACGCGCGGCGGATGATCCGGCGCATGACGTAGCCGCGGCCCTCGTTGGACGGCAGCACGCCGTCGATGACCAGGAACGCGCAGGCGCGGATATGGTCGGAGATCACCCGCAGCGACTTGTTGCCCAGGTCGGTGGTGCCGGTAAGCTCGGCCGCCGCCGCGATCAGGCGCTGGAAGATGTCGATCTCGTAGTTGCCGTGCTTGCCCTGCAGGACCGCGGCAATGCGCTCCAGGCCCATGCCGGTGTCCACGCACGGGGCCGGCAGCGGCGCCATGGTGCCGTCGGCCTGGCGGTCGAACTGCATGAACACCAGGTTCCAGATCTCGATGAAGCGGTC
>JAEWFH010000109.1 GCA_023388955.1 Pseudomonadota bacterium | reverse complement strand
GAGCAGGCGCGGCTCCAGCGCCAGGCCGAGCGCCTGGAAGTGCGAAGGGTGCTTGAGCTCCGGGACAAGCCCGATCACCCGTCCACGCGCCACCGACTCACGGGCGACCAGGTCGATGATTTCCTCCAGCGTCGGCACCGTGTAACGGCCATCGTGAGCGTCGCCCCGCAACGCCGGCAAGCGCTCGCGGGCGTGCAGCGTCTTCAGCTCGGCAAGGGTGAAGTCCTCGGTGAACCAGTCCTCCACCTCCCGTCCATCGATCCATTGCACCCGCCGGCGGTCCGCGAACTCCGGGTGCGAGGCGACATCGGTGGCGTCGCCGATCCCGTTCTCGTGCCGCGCCACCAGCACGCCGTCCCGGGTGGCCACCAGGTCCGGCTCGATCCAGTCGCCGCCATCGGCGATCGCGCGGGCGTAGGCCGCCAGCGTGTGCTCGGGAAGCAGCGCGCTGGCGCCACGATGGGCGATGACCAGCGGCTCCGCATGGGGCGGCGGGACCGGCGCCCCGCCGTCGGTGACCGGGTCGGCCGCGGAGGTGGCCAGCAACGTGACGAGCAGGCGGGCAAGCATCGCGGTCCCCCGGAGCTGGGTACGGCGCGAGCATCCCACGCCGACCTGACATCCGGGTGACTACGGCGGCGGTCGTTCAGCGGAACGAGTACCCCGCCGACAGTCCGACCATCCAGTTCCGCCCCGGCGCCGGCTCGTAGTAGCGGCCATTGCCTTCGTTGACGATCACCGAACCGATCACGTCGCGGTCGAACAGATTGTTGATCCGGGCGAAGCCGCGCCACTCCAGGCCGGCCCACTGGAGGCGGCGCTCGGCGGCCAGGTCGAAGCTGGCGTAGGCCGGGGCCGACTCGGTGTTGCCGTCGTTCACCCAGACCCGGTCGGAGAAGCGGCCTTCCAGCATCACGTCGGTGTCGGCCAGCGGGCTCCAGCGCAACTGGCCCCAGGCGAAGTGCTTCGCCAGGCCCGGGATGTTGCGGCCACCCTGGATGATCAGGTCTTCGACGTCGCACGGCGGCGCGCCGCACAGGGCGAAGTCGTCGGAGTACTCCGCGTCCAGGAAGGTGTAGGCGGTCGCGAAGTGCCAGTCCGGCGCCAGCTCGCCGGCCAGGGCCAGCTCGACGCCCTGGCGCCGCGACTCCTCGGCGTTGGCGTAGGTGCTGCGCCCGCCCTCGTTGGCGGCGACCACGATCTCGTCCTCGGTACGGCTGTGGAACAGGGCCGCCGAATACTCGAAACGGTCGCTGCGCCCGCGCAGGCCCAGTTCGGCGTTGCGCGAACGGGCCGGGTCGAGGGTGCCGTTGAGCCCGCTGCGCCCGTCGCTGCGGTAGGCGAGTTCGGCGAAGGTCGGGGTCTCGAAACCGGCGCCTGCGTTGGCGTAGAAGCTCAGCGTCGGCGAAGCGCGGAACAGCACGCCGACCACCGGCGAGGTCCGGGAGTACTCCAGGCGGCCGCTGTCATCGGGATTGATGTCGGTGACGAAACGGTCCCGCGACTCGAACTCGACCCGGCTGTGGCGCGCGCCGACGTTGATCCGCCAGCGCTCGGCCGGAGCCCAGTCGGCCTGCACGTACACATCGCGGCCGGTGACCTGGTTGTCCTCGTCGCGGCGCAGTGCGCCGATGACGCCGACCTGGTCGCCAATGAAGTTCTCGAAGCCCAGCCGGCGCTCGTCGGACACCTCGTGCGAGTACCCCGCGGTCAGCGAGAACGGCCGGTCCAGCCAGGCCCCCTCCCACTGCCAGCGCAGGTCGCCACCGAAGTAGTCGCGGTCCAGGTCGATCGCCCCGCCGCCGTGCAGCGGCCGTCCCTGCACGAACACCGGGATCGACAGCATCTGGGTCGTTTCGCGGTTGCCGGTGTAGGCGGTGAAGGCCACGCCGTGCCCGCCTCCCAGCGCCTGCTCCAGGTTCAGGCCGACCTGGTCCTGGCGCACGGTCTTGCGGTTGTCGAAGGTCAGCGCGCCATCACTGGCGGCGCGACGGTCGCCGGACAGCTGCTCGCGCGTCAGGCCCTGCGGATCGTCGGCCTCCAGGTCGATCGAATTGGCCAGCAGCGTGTAGCGGCCGCCGGTCCCGAGCGTGCCCTTGAGCACCATCTGCCCCTGCTTGCGGCTGGCGGCGCTGTGGTCGCGGTACCCATCGGTGTCCAGGTCGACCAGGTCGACCAGGAAGCTGCCGTCGCCCTCCGCGCCCCAGGGCGTGTGGTAGCTGAGCGAACTGCGGCGCAGCCCGTCGGAACCGGTGATGTATTCCCCGCGCAGGAACGGATCCGGCGGCGCGTCGGCGGTGAACAGCGAGATCACGCCGCCGGAGGCGTTGCCGTACAGCGCCGAAAACGGCCCGCGCAGCACCTCGATACGCTCGGCCGCATCCAGCAGGAAGTGCGAGACCTGGCCCTGCCCGTCCGGCATGGTGGCCGGGATCCCGTCGGTGTACATGCGGATGCCGCGCACGCCGAAGGTCGCCCGGGCACCGAAGCCACGGATCGAGATCTGCTGGTCCTGGGCGTAGTTCTGGCGGTCGCGGGCCACCACGCCGGGGATGCGCTGCACCGATTCGGACAGGTTGATGCGCGGCTGCGCCAGGCGCACGTCGCGACCGTCGACCACGTCCACCGCCGCGGGCACCACCAGGTCATCGGATGGCTGGCGGGTCGCGGTCACCACGACGTGGTCGAGCGTGACCACACTGGCACCAGCGACGTCCTGGGCGGACTGGCCGGCGGGTGCCGCCAGCAGCGGCGGCGCGACGAGCGCGGCCTGCAGGGCGAGGAAGAGCGGGAGACGGCGGGCGACGCCGGGGCGGAAAGCGGGGGGAGCGGGCATCCTGCCCGACGGACTGTGGTTCAAGTCGCCTCCAGGAGGGGGTGCGGGGGACCGGCCATTATCGGCCGGCGCCACGTTCGCATGGGCCTGCGTGATGGGATCGTCCATTCCATTGGAAGGATCCGCGCGGAACGTTCCTCCACGGTTCGGGAGTCAGCGCGCGAGGTCCAGCGGATGTTCACGCAAAGTGGATCGCCACAGCCATTTCTCGCCTTCTTCCACGGGACGGCCACTGTGCAGGGACGTGGGGTCGGGTGCTCCGTCGGCGGTGACGTTGTAGTGCAGTACGCCCTGCCCTGGCCGCCCGGTCACTTCCACTCCCGCTTTCTCGTAGAAGGTGGCGCCACCGGCGCGCGGGGCGCGCAGGCAGACCAGGAAGGTGGCCACGCGCTGGCCGCCGAAGTCCCGGCCCTCGCTACGGTCGCGCTCGATCTGCCCGGCACTGAAGTAGTCCACGTGCGACCGGTATTCCTCGCCCGGCACGTAGCGGATCACCGACGCGGGTTCCAGCGCGCGCAATGACCATCCGGCCATTCCCGCGATCCGCTGCTCCATCACCCTGACCACGGAGTCCGCCCCCATGGGGCCGACCGGATGGCCGGTCCCGCTGAAGTGGAGGACCTCCGCGTCGTCATTCGCGCGTCCGCCGCGGCGATACTCGCCGGCACGGCGCAGGGAACGGGCCATCTTGTTGACCAGGTGGTCGCACTCCTCGCGGCTGGCGAAGCCCTCGCTGACGGCGACCCGCGGGGACTCCGAAAGCCACTGCCACTCACCGGGCGCCCCGGACCGCCCGGACCGGGCATGCCGCACCTGCAGGCGTCCATTTCCATCCAGTCCGAGCGCGGGATGGGCGACGCCCGCGAAGTGTGCTTCCAACGCATCTGTGGCCAACCGGCGCTGTGCCGGCGAGGCACGTCCCGGTGCCAGGGTTTCCAGCGGCGCGGCGTCCATGTTTTCCTTGAGGCGCCGGTACCATTCCGGTGCGCCGGTTGCCGTCCCGGCCGATGCGAGCGCATCGGCGGCCTCCGCCGCGCCGGCGAAGCCCGCATCGACTGCCCGCAGCAACAGCGCACGGCCGAACGACGGGTCGGCCGGCACGCCATCGCCGGCGGCGAACCGCAAGCCAAGCGAGTAGTAGCCGGCCGGGTCCCCAAGCGCACAGGCGCGGGCGAAGAAGTCCGCGGCGGCGTGGTTCCCGTCCACGGCGGAGTCCGCGCCACCACGGTCCATCAGGTACCCGGCCTCCCATGCGGCCCGGGAATACCCCTGATCGGCGAGTTGCCGCTGCAGCTCGAATGCCCGCGCAGCAGAGCGCTCCACCCCGCGCCCCGACAGGTACATGTCCGCGAGCCGGTCGACCGCACCCGGCATGCCTGCATCCGCGGCCTGTTGCATCCACGCCGCCGCGTGCTCCGCAGCACCGGGTTGCACCGCCACCTGCAGGTAGTAGGCCCCCAGGAACCAGGCGGCCTGCGCGGCAAGCGGCCCCTTTTCCGCCGCCGCCAGCAACAGCTCCAGCCCCCGCTGGTGCTCTTCGGTTCCGTAGCGGTGGCGGCTCAGCAGGCGGTTGCCCAGTTCGATCCGGGCGCCGGCATCACCGGTGCGCATGACCTGTTCAAGCACGGCGTCTGAAGCAGTGGTCTGCATGGCGCTACGGGCAGGGTGGGACCCGCGCAGCATCGCACGCCATCCCGGCGCTGTCAGTCCGGCGACTCCAGCGCCTCCCAGCGTGCGTAGGCGCCGTCGAGCTCTTCCTGCACCGACGCCAGCGCCTGGCCGTGCGCGGTGATCGCCGCGGGGTCGCGCTGGTAGAAGGCGGGCTCGTTCATCTCGGCGGTCATCGCCGCCAGCCGCGACTCCAGCTCCTCGATGCGGGCGGGAAGCTGCTCCAGTTCCCGCTGCTCCCGATACCCGAGCTTGCGCGGTGCCGCCGGCGCCGCGAGGGCAGGCGCCGCCGGCGCCGGTGTCTTCTTGCGCGCGACGGGCGCGGTCGCCTCAACCGGTTCCGGCCGCTGGCGAACCCAGTCGCTGTAGCCGCCGACGTACTCGCCCACCCGGCCCTCGCCTTCCATCACCAGGGTGGAGGTCACCACGTTGTCGAGGAAGTCGCGGTCGTGGCTGACCAGCAGCAGCGTGCCGGGGTACTCGGCCAGCAGTTCCTCGAGCAACTCCAGGGTCTCCACGTCCAGGTCGTTGGTCGGCTCGTCCATCACCAGCAGGTTCGACGGCTGGGCGAACAGCTTGGCCAGCAGCAGCCGGTTGCGCTCGCCCCCCGACAGCCGGGTGATCGGCGCACGGGCGCGCTCGGGGGTGAACAGGAAGTCCTGCAGGTAGCCGATGACGTG
>JAEWFH010000201.1 GCA_023388955.1 Pseudomonadota bacterium | reverse complement strand
GAACACCAGACCGCATTGGCCCTGGACCGGATGCTCGCCGCGCTGGTGCCGGTGGTGACCGTGGTGCTCGCCGGTGTGGTCGGCGTGGTGGTCATGGCCGTGCTCACCCCGCTGTACGACCTCACCGGTGCGATCGGCTGACTGGTGGCCGCCACGGTGACCGGTTCATGCCCCGGGGCTGACCCCCGCGGCCAAAGCCGGCACACTCCCCCGTTCCCTGCTCCACAGGATTTTCCCGATGACCCGCAACCGCCTGCCGACCCGTTCCCGCCTCGCCACCGGCCAGTCCGGCATGAGCCTGATCGAGATCATCATCGTGATCGTGCTGATCGGCGCGGTGCTGACCTTCGTCGGTTCGCGCGTGCTCGGCGGCGCCGACCGGGCCAAGGTCAACCTGGCCAAGTCGCAGGTGATGACCCTGGCGCAGAAGGTCGAGGCCTTCCAGATGGACACCGGGCGGCTGCCGCAGGCCCTCGACGAGCTGGTCACCGAGCCGGCCGGTGCGAGCGGCTGGCTGGGGCCGTATGCCAAGGCGCCGGAACTCAACGATCCGTGGGGCAACCCGGTGCTGTACAAGGCCCCGGGCGAGAGCGCGCCGTTCGAGCTGGTGGTGCTGGGCCGTGACGGCAAGCCGGGCGGCAGCAGCGCGGATGCCGACATCGTCCACGAGTAAGCGCACCCGCCAGCGCGGCGTCTCCCTGCTGGAGATGCTGCTGGTCGTGGTGCTCATCGCCGCCACGGGGATGATGGCGGCCGCCGCCTTCACCAGTGGCCTGGACGGCGTGCAGCTGCGGCAGGCGGCAAAGGAAGTGGCCGCCCAGTTGCGCCATGCGCGCATCCGCGCGATTGCCACCGGCCAGGAGCAGGCCTTCCACATCGACCCGGTGGCGCGGACCTGGTCCGGCCCCGACGGCCGCAACGGCGAGCTGCCCGCGGAGCTGGAGATCCGCTTCCTGGGCGCACGCGAAGTGCAGGCCGCGGAAGGCGCGGGCACCGTACTGTTTTTCCCGGACGGCGCCGCCACCGGGGGCCGCATCCGCCTGCTGCGCGCCGGTGCGGGTTGGGACGTGGACGTGGCCTGGCTTACCGGCGAGGTGCGGCTGTCGCGGGCGGACGACGCATGAACCGGGCACGCGCCGAGGGCGGGTACAGCCTGATCGAGGTGATCGTCGCGTTCGCGTTGCTGGCGCTGGCGCTGACCTTGCTGCTGGGGGCGCTGTCGGGGGCGACGCGGCAGCTGCGCTGGTCCGACGAGGCCGGTCGCGCGGCCCTGCACGCGCGCGCGCTGCTGGCCGATCTCGGCGTGGAGGAGCCGCTCCGCCCGGGCCACTGGAACGGGGAACTGGAGGACGGCCGCTACCGCTGGTCGCTGCGGGTCCGACCGTGGGAGGACCCGTCGCTGCCGCCGCAGGCGGTCGCCGCTGGGGCGGATGCGATGCAGTTGCAGGAGGTCGAGCTCCAGCTGGCCTGGGGCGAGGGCACGCCGGGGGAACAGCTGACCGTCCACAGCCTGCGCCCGCTGCCGCCCGACGGGGGCGCGCCGTGATGCGCACCGGGCCACGCCGGGTCCGCGGCTTCACCCTGATCGAGGTGCTGCTGGCCACGGTGCTGCTGGCGGCCGGGCTGGCACTGGCCTTCGCCACCCTCACCGCGGCCAATGGCACCGCGCTGCGCGGGGAGCGCCTGGCCAGTGAATCCGAGCGCATGCGCGCGGTGGAGGGCTTCGTCCGCCGGCGGCTGGCCGCGGCGCGGCTGATGGCCTTCGAGTCACCGCAGGACGGGCCGCCGCTGCGCTTTGCCGGCGAATCCGATCGCGTGCGCTTCGTCGCCGACCTGCCGCACTACCTGGGCCAGGGCGGGCCGCACCTGCACGACTTCCGCATCGAGCCCGATCCGGCGGCGGACGACGCGGTGCGGGTGCTGGTCGACCTGCGCATGGTGCTGGGCGGCCAGGCACTGGAGCCTGCCGGCGGGCGTCCACCGGAGCTGCTGGTGGAGGGCCTGCAGTCGGCGGCGTTCCGTTATCGCGGGCTCGGGGAGGACGGCCATGCCGGTCCCTGGCAGGACCGCTGGGAGGAGTCCGAACGCATGCCGCTGGTGGTCGAGCTGCAGCTGGAAGGCGCCGACGGCCGCCCGTGGCCCCCGGTGCGGGTACAGTTGCCACAGGCCGCGGCGCCACTGCCGGCGTCGGGGGCGTGGCAGTGAGGCCCGCATCCGTGCGCGGGGCCGCGCTGGTGCTGGTGCTGTGGCTGATCGTGCTGCTGACCGCGGTGGTTGGCGCCTACGTGCTCACCGCCCGCACCGGCGGCCTGCAGGGCCGGGTGGAGCTGCGCCAGCTGCAGGGGGATGCCGCCGCCCGTGCCGGCGTGGAATATGCCCTCTGGCGCCTCAACCACCCCGAGCCGGCGCTGCGCTGGCATCCGGACGGACGCCCGTACCAGTGGCAATACGGCGGAGCCGGACTTGAGCTGCGGATCACCGACGAGCGCGGCAAGGTCGACCTCAACCGGGCCCCGCCGACCCTGCTGCAGGCCCTGATGGAGGCGCTGGGCATCGAGCCGGGCCGCGCCGCGATGCTGGCGGCAAGGATCGTCGACTGGCGCGATACCGACGACCTGCCCGGCCCGGACGGCGCCGAGGGTCCCGCATACCTGGCCGCCGGCCGCGCGTACGGAGCGAAGGACGCGCCGTTCGAGACCGTCGGCGAGTTGCTGCAGGTGCTGGGCATCGGGCCGGACGAGCACCGGAACCTGGCCCCGTGGCTCACCGTGCACTCCGGGCTGGCGCGGCCGGAGCCGGCCTTCGCCGGGCTTCCGGTCCTCGAGGCGCTGGAGCTGCCCGGGGCGGCGGAGCTGGCAGGCCTGCGCGAGCGGGCGGCGGCCGGGGACGCCATGCCGGCGCCTGGTGTGGACCCCGGTCCGCGCCCGGATGCGGACACCTCCGCCTGGCGCCTGCTGCAGGTCGCGGAGGGCGGGGCGTTCCGGCGCGGAACGTATAGTATCGACAGCCTTGCCCGCCTCCCGGACGGAAGCCGGACGGTGACGCGGGCGGTGGTGAGCCCGCGGGGGACGGGAGCACTTGGAACGGGGTACGTCGTGCTGGCCTGGGAGGAGGGAGCTTCGCCGCAATGAGCACCACGGGAACCATCCCGGGCTCGGCCCTGGGCCGGATCGGTGCGCGCCTGGTGCCAGGTGCCGGCGGCTTCCTGTCGTGGTGGGGGCGTTCGCTGGCGCAATTGCTGCCACGACGCTTGCGCGATGCGCTGGAACTCGAGCCTGGACGGGTCCTGCTGCAACCCGGTGACGGCGAGGCTGCACTGCCGGTACAGGACCACAAGCTGCCTCGCTGGCTGCTGTTGCCGGCGGAGGCGGCGCTGGTGCGCACGCTCCGCCTGCCGGCCGCCGCTGCCGGGCGCCTGCGCGAGGTCGTGGGGTTTGAAATCGAGCGCCAGACGCCCTTCGCTGCCAGCGCGGTGGTGTACGACGCCCGGGTCCTTGGCCCGGTCGGCGACGGCCAGGCCGAAGTCGCCCTGGTCGTGGTCCCGCGGGCACGCCTGCAGCCCGTCCTGGATGCCCTGGGCCCCCTGGCCGGGACGCTGGCCGGCGTCGACGTGGCCGGTGCCGGCGGCCAGCCGCTGGGCGTCAACCTGCTGCCGGTGGAACAGCGCCACCGGCTGCGTGATCCGTGGTCGGTGCCCAACCGCGTGCTGGCCGCAGTCGCCGTGCTGGCCGTGGTCGCCGCCGCGGCCCAGCTGCTGGACAACCGCCGTGAAGCCGCCGACGCGCTGGAGGCCACGCTCGCCGCCCGTGCCGATGCCGCCAGGCAGGAGGCCGCCGGCCTGCGCCAGGCGCAGCTGCTGCTGGAAGGCCAGGGCTTCCTGGAGCGCACCCGTGCCGCGCGCCCCGCCGCCACCGCGGTGCTGGCCGAACTGACCCGCCGGCTGCCCGACGACACCTACCTGGAGAAGCTCTCGATCGAGGGCGACCAGCTCACCCTGATCGGCTTGGGCCGGAATCCCGCGGCCCTGGTCGGGCAGCTGCAGGGCGCCGGGTTGTGGCATTCGCCGGCGCTTGCCGGGGCGGTCATGCCCGACCCGGGCAGCGGCCGCGACCGCTTCACCCTGACCGCACGGCTGGCCGCGCCCGAAACGGGGCCGGCGCCGGCGGCCGGCGGCATGGAGGACGCCGATGGCGACGGGCCTGGCTGAGCGCCTGCGCGGACAGGACCGCTGGGTCGCGCTGGCCCTGCTGCTGGCGTTGCTGGCGCTGGCCTATGCGCTGCTCGTGCATCCGCTGTGGACCCGGCCGATGGCGGAGGCCGGCGAGCGCATCGACGGCCTGCGCGAACGCGAACTGCGCCTGCGCATGCGCGAGCAACAGGCACCGCTGGTGCACGAACGCCTGCGCGAGCTGGAAGAAGGCCAGGGCGACCGCCCCGGCTTCCTGGTCGCCGACACTCCGGAGCTGGCCACCGCCGGGCTGGTCCAGCGCCTGGAAACCGTGGTCGCCGAAGCCAGCCCGGGCAACCGCAGCTGCGCGATCAGCAACCGCTCCCCGCTGC
Organism: Pseudomonadota bacterium; assembly: GCA_023388955.1. GTDB lineage: Bacteria > Pseudomonadota > Gammaproteobacteria > Xanthomonadales > Xanthomonadaceae > Novilysobacter. The sequence goes on along the minus strand of JAEWFH010000201.1, from coordinate 3,996 downwards.
GTCCCGACAGCCGCGGCGAGTACGTGCGGGTCGCGGTCCAGGTGCGCCTGCGCTGCGGGACCGCCGAGCTTGCCGCGGTGCTGCACGCGCTGGAGGGCGGCAGCCCGCGGCTGTTCGTCGACAACCTCGGCATCCTCGCCCAGCGCATGTACGGCGCCGGCGGGACCGCAGAGGGCGACAGCGGCGGCCTGGATGCCGCCTTCGACCTGTCCGGCTACCTGCCGGTACGCGGGGAGGCCGGCGATGCGCCTTGAGGAGGCCGGCCCGCGCACGCGCTTGCTGGCGGTCCTCGCCGGCCTCGGGCTGCTCGCCTGGGTCGCCGCACTGGCCGGTGCCGGCGGCCGGGTGGCGCCGCTGCCGGACGATCCGTCCCTGCTGCCGCCGCTGCCCGCGGCCGGTGCCGCCGCGACCGACCCGCTGGGGCCGCTGCACGAATACGCCGCGATCGCCGAGCGGCCGCTGTTTTCCACCGACCGCACGCCGCGGCCCTTCTTCCTTGCCGGGGCGGACGCCGGGGCGGCCGCTGCCGGCTTCGACTACGAACTCACCAGCGTGATCCTGGCGCCCGGCCTGCGCATGGCGATCCTGCAGCCGGCCGGCGGCGGCGAGGCGATGCGGGTCTACGAAGGAAGCGAGGCGTCGGAAGCGCCGGGTTGGCGGCTGGTTTCCCTGGACCGCCGGCTGGCCGTGTTCGAGGGGCCGGAGGGCCGGCGCGAGCTGGGCCTGCGGGTCTTCAATGGCGGAGCCGGCGAGGGGGAGTCTGGCACCGTGTCCATGGAAGCCCCCGGTCCCCGGCCCGCCACGGCTTCGGCCGCGGGCGCGGGCGTGGACGAAGCCGCGGAAGCCGCCGCCAGTGCGGCCGCCGCCGCAGCAGCCGCCGCGGAGGCAGCCGCGCCTGAGCCTGACGCCGTCCACGTGGAGGCCATCCGCCAACGCATCCAGGCCCGCCGTGCCCGCCTGCAACAACGGGAGGCCCAATGACCCCGACGCCCCCCGGAACCAGCGCCCGAACCGAGTGCACCCGATGACGCATCCGTACCGCTCCCGTTTCCCACGCCCGGCTGCCGTCGGCAGGCTTCCGTGGGTGTTCCTCGTTGCCTGGCTGCTGGCCTCGTGCGCCAACGTGCCGGTGGCCGACATCCGCCGTGCGTCCACGCTCCCGGCCGCGGGCGAGGCGGGTACCGCGGCCGGTCCCGCCGCCCGCTCCGGCGCGGCCGCCGATGCGGCCCCCGGCGTGGTCGCGGTGGCGCCACTGGAACAGGACGGCCCGCGGGCCCAGGTCCGTCGCGGCACCGGCGAGGTCATCAACCGCGCCGCCGCGGCCGCACCGCGCCCCGGGCTGGGCGCCACCAGCGGCGAGGCCACCTTCAACTTCGAGGGCGAGTCGGTGCACGCGGTCGCCAAGGCGATCCTGGGCGACATGCTGGGGCAGAACTACGTCATCGCCCCGGACGTGCAGGGCACGGTCACACTGGCCACCCCGCGCCCGGTCAGCCCGGCCGAGGCGATCAGCCTGCTCGAGCAGGTGCTGGCCTGGAACAACGCCCGCTTGGTCTACAGCGATGGGCGCTACAACATCGTCGGCGCCGAACAGGCCTTGGCCGGCAACGTCGCGCCCCGCACCGGCAGCGCCGCCGGCGCGCGCGGCTTCGAGGTGCGCACCGTGCCGCTGCGCTACGTTTCGGCCGAGGAGATGCGCAAGATCCTCGAGCCGTACGCACGGCCGGACGCGATCGTCGGCACCGACAACGCCCGCAACGTCATCAGCATCGGCGGCAGCGCCACCGAGCTGGAGAACTACCTGCGCACCATCGAGATCTTCGACGTCGACTGGCTGGCCGGCATGTCGGTGGGGGTGTTCCCGCTGGAGACCGGGCGCGCTTCGCAGGTGGTGCAGGACCTGGAACAGGTGTTCGGCGAAGATGCCGAGTCGCCGGTCTCGGGCATGTTCCGCTTCATGCCCATCGAGGGCGCCAATGCGGTGATGGTGATCACCCCGCAGCCGGACTACCTGGAGCACGTGCGCCAGTGGCTGGAGCGCATCGATGGCGCCGGGGCCGGGGTGCGCCTGTACACCCACGAGCTCAAGTACATCCGCGCCCGCGACCTGGCCGACCGCCTGGCCGAGGTGTTCGGCGGCGCCGGGCCGGCGGACGAGCCGGGCACCGACGGCCGCGGCGGCCCCGCGCTGATGCCCGGCAGCAGCGCGATGGAGCTTTCGTCCGATGGCGGTAGTGCCCGCGACAGCGTGTCTTCCGGCCGCGGCGCCGGACGATCGGGCGGCCGTGGACAGGGCGGCGCCATGGGCAGCGGTACCGGAATGGACGCCGAACTGGCCCTGGACGAGGCGGTGGAAGGCAACACCAGCGCCCGGCTGCGGGTGCAGGGCGACCCGGTCGGCGTATCGGCGGTGGAGGAGACCAACTCGCTGCTGGTGCGCACCACCCCGCGGGCCTGGAAGTCGATCCGCGAGGTGATCGACCAGCTCGACGTGATGCCGATGCAGGTGCACATCGAGGCACAGGTGCTGGAGGTGCAGCTGTCCGGGGCACTGGAGTACGGCGTGAACTGGTTCTTCGAGCGCGCGGTGACCGACGCCGGCCTGCCCAGCGCCCGCGGCCGCGACACCTGGAGCACCCTGGCCGGCAGCGTGCAGTCCGCCGGTGGCAACCCGGCCGGCCTGGCCTGGACCTTCCTCGGCCGCGACGCCGCGGCGGTGGTCAGCGCGCTCGACGAGGTCACCGACATCCACATGCTGCAGACCCCCTCGGTGGTGGTGCGCAACAACGCCGAGGCGACCTTCAACGTCGGCAGCTCGATCCCGGTGGCCTCGGTCAGCATGAATCCCGGTTTCGGCGGCGACAACACCTACAGCCAGGTCGAGTACATCGATACCGGCGTGATCCTCAAGGTGCGCCCGCGGGTCACCCGCGACGGGCTGGTGTTCCTGGAGGTGGTGCAGGAGGTCAGCTCCCCGGGTGCGGTTGCCGATGCGCTGGGCAACGTGCGCATCGACACCCGCCGGCTCAAGACCGAGGCGGCGATCAGCAGTGGGGAGACGGTGATGCTGGCCGGGCTGATCCGCGACAGCGTGGCGCGCGGCTCGTCGGGCTTCCCCGGCCTGAGCCGGATCCCGGTGATCGGCGGCCTGTTCGGTACCCAGTCCTCCGAGACCCGGCGCGAGGAGACGGTGGTGCTGCTGACCCCGACCATCGTGCGCAATCCGATGGAGGCGCGGAACCTGACCGACGAGTACGGCCGCCGCTTCCGCACGCTGGAGCCGCTGCACCGCGGGCAGCCCTGAGGCGGCGGAAGGGATCGGACGATGAGCGAATTGCCCATCGTGGTACTGCCGGTGGGCAGTGACGACGATGCACTCGACGCCAGCCTCGCGGCGCTGGACGCCGGTACCGCGCCTGGCACCCGGGTCTGGCTGGCCGACAACGCCAGCGCGGGCCCGCGCGTGGGGGCGATCATCGAGCGCTGGCTGGGCCGCACCCGGCTCCACGCCGATTACAGCCGCCGTCCGAGGCGGGTGTCCGAACTCGACCATCTCGACGAGGTTCTGGCGGCCTGCGGCGGGGCCGACATCGCCGTGCTGGCACCCGATGCCCTGCCGATGCCCGGCTGGCTGGGACGCATGGCCGGCTGTCTGGCCGCCGATGGCTCCGTGGCGACGGTGACCGCGTGGAGCAATGCCGGCGAAGCCGTGGCCTGGCCGGAAATCGGTGAGTGTGGCCCGCTTCCCGGCGATCCGGACCGGCTCGCCCGGGCCGCCGCACGAATGCCGGCCATCAGCCCGGAAATCCCCGCAGCGGTCGGCCACGCCGTGGTGCTGCGCGGCGCCGCCCTGCAGAAGGCGCGCGGGCTCGACGTCGACAGCTTCGGGTCCTGGTACGCCGGGCTGATCGACCTGTCGCTGCGCCTGTCCGGCCTGGGCTGGCGCAACGTGTTGTGCACCTCGGCCTTCGTCGCCCGGCCGGGCGAGGGCGTGCC
>JAEWFH010000090.1 GCA_023388955.1 Pseudomonadota bacterium | reverse complement strand
AGCCGCTTTGCAGGATGACGCCGTGACCGCCAGCACGCTTCCCGATCCCTCGCCCGAGGCGCTCGCCCATAGCACCCGGCTGCAGGAACTGGTCCGCGCCCGGATCGACGAGGCCGGTGGGGCGATCCCGTTCCGGGAGTTCATGGAGCTGGCGCTGTACGCGCCGGGACTGGGCTACTACAGCGCCGGGGCCAGCAAGTTCGGGGCGGAGGGGGATTTCGTCACCGCGCCCGAGCTGGGGCCGATCTTCGCGGCCTGCGTGTCCGAGGCGATCGCGCCGGTGCTGCAGCAGATCGGACCGCAGGCACGGTTGCTGGAGCTGGGTGGCGGTACCGGTGCCTTCGCCGAGGTCGCGCTCAAGCGGTTGCTGGAGCTGGATGCGCTGCCGGACCGCTACTGCATCCTCGAACCCAGTGCGCAGCTGCGCGAGCGCCAGCGCGAGCGCCTGCAGCAGCGGCTGATCCCGCCGGTGTTCGACCTGGTCGAGTGGCTGGACGGTCCGTTCGAGGACGACTGGGAAGGCGTCGTATTCGCCAACGAGGTGATCGACGCGCTGCCGACCTCGCGCTTCGCGATCGAGGGCGGGAGCGACGAGGAGCCCGGCGAGGTGCTGGAGGAGCATGTCGCGGTCGAGGAAGGCCGGCTGGTGCGGGTGCTGCGCCCCACCGATGCGTTCCTCACCAACACCGTGCGGTTCCTGGAACAGCGCATGGACCGGCGCTTTCCCGACGGCTACCGCAGCGAGGCGCTGCCGCAGCTGCCGTACTGGATCCAGGCGGTGTCCGGTGGCCTGCAGCGCGGGGCGATGCTGTTCGTCGACTACGGCTACGCGCGCCGGGAGTACTACCTGCCCGAGCGCGACGACGGCACCCTGCGCGCCTACTACCGCCACCACGTCCACGGCGACCCGCTGGCGTGGCCGGGACTGCAGGACATCACCGCCTCGGTGGACTTCACCGCGCTTGCCGAGGCCGGCGTGGCGGCGGGCTTCGACTTCGCCGGGTACTGCAGCCAGGCCAGCTTCCTGATGGGCAACGGCATGAACCACGTGCTGGGCCGCATCGAGAAGATCCAGGACGAGGCCGAACGCCAGCGCCGCACCAACGAGGTCAAGAAGCTCACCCTGCCCAGCGAGATGGGCGAGCGCTTCCAGGTGATGGGCTTCCAGAAGGACGTCGAGTTCGGCATCGCCTTCCTGGCCGGCGACCTGAGCCACCGGCTGTAGCGTGCTGCGCGCCTTCAACTTCCCATGGCTGTGGGTGGCCGGCTGGCTGGGGATGCTGGCGCTGGTCGCCACCGGTTCGCTGATGCCGTCCAGCGGCTTGCCGGACGTGGCCTTCCCCGGCGCGGACAAGCTGCAGCATGCGGTCGGCTACGCGGCGATGTCCGGCTACGCGGTGATGTTGTTCGCGACCCGCCGCGCGCGCTGGACGGCAGCGGCGGGCCTGCTGGCCTTCGGCATCGCGATCGAGCTGGCGCAGGGCGCGTTCACCGCAGACCGCAGCCCCGAGCTGGCGGACGTGTTCGCCAATGCCGCCGGCATCGTGGCCGGGTTGCTGGTGGCGCGGACGCGGCTGGCGTTGTTGCTGCAGCGCGTGGACCGTCGCCTTGCCGGTGCGCGGGAGCAGGACGGCCGCGCGGGTTGAGCCGCGCCGCGGGCGCGGACACCGTTCCGGACCTGCCGGACCGGGTCAGGGCTTCTTGCCGGTAGCCTCCGCCACGGCACGCACCCGCGCCCTGCGCATCGCCTCGCCGATCGCCGGTCCTTCCAACCCCGGCGGCAGGTCCGCGGCCCGCACCGAGCAGGCGGCCGCATGGGCGGCGAGCAGGCCCTCGCGCGACGGGTAGGGCACGTGCTCCAGCCCCGTGCGGCCGCGCTTGTCGGCCTCGCATGCGGTCGCCAGCAGCTCGATGCGCTCCGGCCGGCGGAACGCATCGCATCGCTCCAGCAGCTTCACCACGGTGCTTGCGCGCAGCTCGCCGAAGCGGTGCACGTTGAGGTGCTCGCGGCAGACCATCTCGGCGAAGCGGCAGTGCTCGGACGGCAGCCGCAGCCGCGCGCACAGCGCCCGCAGTGGCGCCACCCCGGCCTGCTCGTGGCCCAGGTGCCTGGGCAGCACGTGCGCCGGCGTCAGCGCCTTGCCCAGGTCATGCACCAGGGCCGCGAAGCCCACCAGGTCATTGCCCGGTGCCAGCCGGGCGGCCATGTCGCAGACCAGCTCGACGTGGACCCCGGTGTCGACCTCGGGGTGGTATTCCGCACGCTGGGGCACCCCATACAGCGCGTCGACCTCCGGCAGCACCTCCGCCAGCGCGCCGCAGCCGCGCAGGGTCTGCAGGAAGGCCGAGGGCCGCGGCGCCGAGAGGGCCTTGCGCAGTTCCTGCCAGACCCGCTCCGGGACCAGTTCGGCCAGCTCGCCGGAGTCCACCATCGTGCGCATCAGCGCCATGGTTTCATCCGCGACGGTGAAACCCAGCGGCGCCAGGCGAGCCATGAAGCGCGCCGCGCGCAATACCCGCAACGGGTCCTCGACGAAGGCCGGCCCGACGTGGCGCAACACCCGCGCCTCGATGTCGGCCGCGCCACCGAAGGGATCGACCAGCCGGCCATCCGCGTCCTGCGCGATCGCATTGAGGGTGAAGTCGCGCCGCCCCAGGTCCTCCT
>JAEWFH010000148.1 GCA_023388955.1 Pseudomonadota bacterium | reverse complement strand
GGCGGCATCGCGGCCACCGGCGCGATCGCGCGCACGGCCACCAACATCCGCAACGGCGGCAACGCCCCGATCGCGGGCGTGGTGCACGCGCTGGTGCTGGTGCTGGTCCTGCTGGTGGTGTCGCCCTGGGCGGGCAAGGTCCCGCTGGCGTCGCTGGCGGCGATCCTGTTCGTGGTGGCGTGGAACATGAGCGAGGCGCCGCGCTTCATCCGCATGGTGCGCAAGGCGCCAACGGCGGACGCGGTGATCCTGCTGATCACGTTCGCGCTCACCATCCTCGCCGACCTGGTGGTGGCGGTGAACATCGGCGTGATCCTGGCGATGTTCGAGTTCCTGCGCCGCATGTCGGCCAGCGTCGAGGTGGTGGAGGAGAAACCGCAGTCGCTGCGCCGGGAGCTGGACGGACCCGGTATCGACACGCTGCCCGGCGGGGTGATGGTCTATTCGATCAACGGCCCGTTCTTCTATGGGTCCGTGGATTCGCTGCAGCGGGCGCTGTCGTGGGGGAGCGAGCAGCCCGAATACGTCGTTCTCCGTCTCGAACGGATGCCGGTACTCGATGCCACCGGCATCAAACGCCTGGAATCAACGGTCGAGTCACTGGGCATGCGCGGCGTGCACGTGGTCCTGGTCGGCGCCAACCAGCGGGTTCTGCGCAAGCTCGTGCGCGCCGAGCTGGTATCGCGGGACGACGACCCGCCGCGGTATTTCGCTGAATTGCGGGATGCGTTGGCGTGGATTGCGGGGAACGCGGCGTGCGCGCCCACGACCCCGCGTCACAACACCTCGGACGCGTAATCGGCCAGGCGCGAGCGTTCGCCGCGCCGCAGGGTGATGTGCGCCGCGTGCGGCCAGTCCTTGAACCGGTCCACCGCGTAGGTCAGGCCGGACGTGGTCTCGGTCAGGTACGGGGTGTCGATCTGCTCGACGTTGCCCAGGCAGATGATCTTGGTGCCCGGGCCGGCACGGGTGACCAGGGTCTTCATCTGCTTGGGGGTGAGGTTCTGTGCCTCGTCCAGGATCAGCCAGCGCGACAGGAAGGTGCGGCCGCGCATGAAGTTCAGCGAGCGGATCTTGATCCGGCTGGCCAGCAGGTCGTTGGTGGCCTGGCGGCCCCAGCTGCCACCTTCCTGGTCCTGGGTGAGGACCTCGAGGTTGTCGGTCAGCGCGCCCATCCAGGGCGTCATCTTCTCTTCCTCGGTACCGGGCAGGAAGCCGATGTCCTCGCCGACGCTGACCGTGGCGCGGGTCATGATGACCTCGCGGTAGCGGCGTTCGTCCATCACCTGGGCCAGGCCGGCGGCCAGGGCCAGCAGGGTCTTGCCGGTGCCGGCGGTGCCCAGCAGGGTGACGAAGTCGATGTCCGGGTCCATCAGGGCGTTGAGGGCGAAGTTCTGCTCGCGGTTGCGCGCGCTGATGCCCCACACCGAATGCCCGTGGCGGTAGTCCTCCACCAGCCGCAGGCGCACGCGGCCGTCCTCGACCTGCATCACCTGCAGCTCGGCTTCCTCTTCGCCGGGCAGGTAGACGAACTGGTTCGGGTACCAGTCCTCGTCCTCGCCGGCGGTGAGCTCGTACCAGGTGCGGCCACGCTCGGTCCAGGACTTCAGGTCGGTGCCGTGCTCGCGCCAGAAGTCGGCCTCCAGCTCGCGCGCGCCGGTGTAGAGCAGGCTGAAGTCGTCGAGGGCGCGGTCGTTCTCGTAGTCCTCCGACGGGATGCCGGCGATCGCGGCCTTGATCCGCAGGTTGATGTCCTTGGAGACGAACACCACCGGAAGGTCCGGTTCCGCGTCCCGGAGCGCGAGGATCGCGCCGAGAATGGCGTTGTCGGGCACCACCGCGCCGAAACGCTTGCCGGCGTCGAAGTTGCCGGTCTGGAAGCGCAGGCAGCCCGCGCTCTGGGCGCCGCGCAGCTGCAGCCCCCGGGGCCGCTGCAGGGGGATCCCGGCGGTGACCTGGTCGGTGCCGGCGGCTTCCACCAGCTCGTTGAGGAAACGGCTGACCTGACGCGCGTTGCGGCTGGCCTCGGAGTTGCCTTTCTTGCCGTTGTCGAGCTCTTCGATCACCTGCATCGGCAGGTAGACGTCGTGCTCCTCGAACTTGAACAGCGCCGTGGGGTCGTGCATCAACACGTTGGTGTCGAGCACGTAGATCCGCTTGCCTCGGGTCATCGTGGGCTCCCGGTCAGGGCTGTTGGCGGGATTTCAGTTTGTCGAGCACGGCCTGGGCGTGGCCGGGAACCTTCACCGGCTGCCAGCGGTGGGCGATGACGCCCCTGGGGTCGATCAGGAAGGTGCTGCGCACGATGCCCATCACCTTGCGGCCGTACATGTTCTTCTCGGCGATGACGCCGAAGGCGTTGCACACGGTCTCTTCCTTGTCGGCGACCAGCTCGAAGCGGAAGCCCTGTTTGGCGCGGAAGTTGGCGTGGGTCCTGGCCGAGTCGCGCGACACGCCCAGGATCTCCGCGCCCAGCGCCTGGAACTCCGGCAGCAGCGCGTCGAAGTCGCGGCCCTCGGTGGTGCAGCCGGGGGTGTGGTCCTTTGGATAGAAATACAGCACCAGCCACTTGCCGGCGTACGCGCCCAAAGTGGTGGTGCTGCCATCCGACAGGGCCAGCTCCAGGCCTGCCGGTACCTTCGTGCCCGCGTCGGGCGATTCGGTCTTGCTCATTGCGCTCCTCGCATGGAGAGGCCTCAGAACTTCATCGGGTCCATGATGGCATCGAGGTTGAGGTGGTCGCAGAACTCCAGGAAGTCGTCGCGCAGCGCGGCGATGTGCATGCGCGCCGGCACGCCGATGGTCACCTGCGCCGAGTACATGTCCGCGCCGGTCTGCATCGCACGGTAGCGCGAGCAGTGCAGGCTCTCGATGCTGATGCCCTGGCGGTCGAAGAAGTCGGCCAGCTGGAAGGTGATGCCCGGCTTGTCGGCGGCGACCACCTCGACGATGTAGGGCAGCAGGTCGGTCTGCACCTGCTTGTCGCCGGTGCGGTACCACATCAGCTTCAGGCCATCCTCGCGCTCCAGCCGCGAGAGCGAGGACTCCAGCTTGGCGATCGCGTCCCAGGAGCCCACCGCCAGCGCGGTCAGGGTGATGTCGCGACCCACCGTCGACAGTCGCGCATCGAGCATGTTGCATCCGCTGTCGGCCACTCGCCGGGTCACCTGCAGCAGCGGGGACTGCGGATGCGTGGTGAACGCATTGATGAGCAGGTGGTTTTCGTTGGTGGTCGGGCGTGGGGTGGGGTCGTTCAAGGCAGCGCCTGTGCGGAAGGAGGGCGGCGCCGGAGCCTGTGCGGCGCGCAACGGACGCGCCGCCCCAGCGGGCGGCGGCTCGTGGCCAGCATACTTGCCGCTGCTTTCGGGCCGCAAGTAAGATCGGGCGGCCCGTGGCGCCCTGCCGCATCCCCTGTACGAGGCCATCCCCCTTGCGACCCACCGGCAGCATCACCGCGCTGGCGACCCCGTTCGATGCCAGTGGCGAGGTCGACCTCGACGGCTGGCGGCGTTTCCTCGAGTCGCAGCTGCAGGCCGGCACCCAGGCGCTGGTGGTGGCCGGGTCGACCGGCGAGGCGGCCGCGTTGCTGGACGCCGAGTACGACGCGCTGCTGCGCTGCGCGGTGGAGGTGGTCGCGGGGCGGGTGCCGGTGATCGCCGGTACCGGGTTGTCCAACACCGCCAAGACCATCGAGCTGACCCGCCGTGCCGGGGGCCTGGGCGCCGATGCGGCGCTGGTGGTTACCCCGCCGTACGTGCGACCGACGCAGGAAGGGCTGCTGGCGCACTACCGCGCGGTCGCCGACGACGGTGCGCTGCCGGTGCTGCTCTACAACGTGCCCGGGCGGACCGGCTGCGACATGCTGCCGGAGACGGTGGCCGCGCTTGCCGGGCATCCACGCATCATCGGGATCAAGGAGGCGCGCCCGGAGCCGGAGCGCATGCAGGCGCTGCTGGCGCTGCGCGGCGACGGCTTCGTGGTGCTCAGTGGCGATGATCCCACTGCCTGCCGTGCGATGCTGGCGGGGGCCGATGGCGTGGTGTCGGTGGCGTCCAACGTGGTCCCGCGCGCATTCCGCCGCCTGTGCGACCTCGCCCGTGCCGGCGAGGCAGGGCAGGCGCGCGAGCTCGACGCCCGGCTGGCGGGAATCATCGACTTCATGGGCGTGGAGCCCAACCCGGTGCCGGTCAAGGCGCTGCTGCAGCGCCAGGGCATCGGCCACGGGCTGCGGCGGCCGCTCCTGGCGCTGGCACAGCAACACCAGGAACAGGCCGGGCGGATCGCCGCGGCCTGCCAGGACATTGAAACCGCCTGCGCGGCAAGCGCGGGCTGAACCGGAGAATCCCATGCACCTCAACGTTTCCGCTCCCCGCCTGGCGCTGGCCGGCCTCGCGCTGGGCGCCCTGGTGGCGACTTCCGGCTGTGGCTGGTTCCGTCGTGGCGACGAACTGTATGGCATGGCGCCGCAGGACCGCCCGCTGGAAGTGCCGCCCGAGATGGGCGCCATCGACAGCGCGGCGGGGGCCGCACCGACCGGCTCGGTGACCGCCTCCGGTGCCGTCGCCGCGGCGCAGCAGGCGCGTGCGGCCGACGCCACCGGCTTCACCGTCACCGGCGGCGACCGCAACGACGTCTACCAGGCGGTGGACGGCATCCTGTCCGGCATGGAGGGCGTGGAGATCGCCAGCCGGGCCGAGCTGCTGGGCGCGTTCGACCTGCAGTACCAGGGTGCCGCCTTTCTGGTGCGGGTGACCGAAGGTGTGGATGGCGTGCGGGTGTCGGCGGTGGATCCGCGCGGTGCGCCGGCGACCGGGCCGGAGGTGGAGGCGCTGATGGCCGCCGTGGAGGCGGGGATCGGCGCCGATTGATGCATGCGGCGCAATACGGCGTGCCGCCTATTGCGCCCTACGGACACCCGGGATGTAGGGCGCAATAGCCGCCCTGGCGGCGTATTGCGCCGGATGCCCGCAACCAGGCGTCCTCACCGCTCCAGCAAATCCAGTTTCCCCGGCTTGCCGTCCCAGTCCGCCGCATCGGGGAACGGTTCCTTGCGCGCGGTGATCACCGGCCATTCCTTCGACAGCTCGGCATTGAGCTCGACGAAGTGCTCCTGCCCGGCGGGGACGTCGTCCTCGGGGTAGATCGCGTTGATCGGACACTCCGGTTCGCACAGGGTGCAGTCGATGCACTCCTCGGGGTCGATCACCAGGAAGTTCGGCCCTTCGTGGAAGCAGTCGACCGGGCACACCTCGACGCAGTCGGTGTACTTGCACTTGATGCAGTTCTCGGTGACGACGAAGGGCATTGCAGGGTCCGTTGTTGCGACCGGGCCATTGTAGCGGCCGGTCCCGCGGAGCGGGCGGGGAGGGAACGAAGAAGGCCCGCACATTGCTGTGCGGGCCTTCGCGATGTGGCGCTCCCTACGGGACTCGAACCCGTGTTTTAGCCTTGAGAGGGCTACGTCCTAGACCACTAGACGAAGGGAGCAGGTTTGCCGCAACTGCCATCAGGGCTGCGCGGCTTGCTAGTATATGGGGCTGCGTTGCGTTCGGCAACGGTTCTTTCACGAAATTCCAACCTGCGGCGATGCCCGCCCGATGCCACCAAATCATCCCTTACCCGAACCCGTGCTGCGGGTCATTCCGCGCGAGCAGCACAACGTCTCCCGCAAGGACATCAGCCACAACGCGCTGCGCGTGCTCTACCGCCTGCGCGAGGCAGGCTATGGGGCCTACCTCGTTGGTGGTGCGGTCCGCGACCTGCTGATCGGCCTGCGTCCCAAGGACTTCGACGTGGCCACCGACGCCACGCCCGAACAGGTCCGCCAGCTGTTCCGCAACTGCCGCCTGATCGGGCGCCGGTTCCGGCTCGCGCACGTGGTGTTCGGCCGCGAGATCATCGAGGTCGCGACCTTCCGCGCCAACGACGACGACGGCAGTGGCGCGCGCCATGCCGCGGCCGATGGACGCCTGGTGCGCGACAACGTCTACGGCACCATCGAGGACGATGCGGTCCGCCGTGACTTCACCGCCAACGCCCTGTACTACGCGATCGAGGACTTCTCGGTGCGCGATTACACCGGCGGCTTCCAGGACGTGCAGGACCGGGTGATGCGCCTGATCGGCGACCCGGAGACGCGCTACCACGAGGATCCGGTGCGGATGCTGCGCGCGGTGCGGCTGGCGGCCAAGCTCGACTTCGACATCGAGCCGGGCACCGCGGCCCCGTTGCCGGTGCTGGCCCCGTTGCTGGTGCAGTCGGCGCCGGCGCGCCTGTTCGAGGAGTGCCTGAAGCTGTTCCTGTCGGGGCATGGCGAGAAGAGCTTCCTTGGCCTGGAGAAGTACGGCCTGCTGGAGGTGCTGTTTCCCGAGAGCGCGCGCGCGCTGAAGGCCAACCGCAGCGGCGCCCTGCGCCGGGTGGTGCTGGCCGGGCTGCGCGATACCGACCGGCGGGTGGCGGAAGACGAGCCGGTATCGCCGGCCTTCCTGTTCGCACTGCTGCTGTGGCCGGCCTATTGCCGCACCCTGGTGCAGCTCGAGCGCGATGGCCTGGCGCCGGCCGATGCCCAGCGCCGCGCCGCCGACCGGGTCACCGTGCGCCAGCTGGACATGATCGCGCTGCCGCGCCGGTTCTCGGTGCCGATGCAGGAGATCTGGCTGCTGCAGGCGCGCTTTGGCCTGCGCCAGCGCAAGCGGGTCTTCCGCATGCTGGCGCACCCGCGCTTCCGCGCCGCGTTCGACTTCCTGGCGATCCGCCTGGCCGGCTCCGACAGCCACGCCCACGACGTGGAGTTCTGGCGCGAGGTACAGCAGCAGGGCGAGGGCGACCTTGCCGCCAGCCTGGGTCCGAATGCCCGTCCGCGCGGCGACGCCGGCCCGGACGTGGTTGGCGACCACGATGGGCCGGGGCCGGATGATCCCGACAACCACGGTTCGCCGCGCCGTCGCCGCCGGCCCCGCCGGCGCCCAGCCACCGGCGGGCAGGGCTAGGACCAGCTCCCATGACCACGACCGTCGAGGCGGTGGTCGGCCTGGGCAGCAACCAGGGCGACCGCGTCGCCCGGGTCCGCGGTGCCGTGGAGGCGCTTGGCCGGCTGCCGGGCACCCGCGTGGCCGGGGTCTCGCGCTGCTACCGCACCCCGGCCTGGGGCGTGCTCGAGCAGCCCGACTTCATCAACGCCGCGGTCCTGCTGCGGACCACCCTGGGGCCGGTGGTGCTGCTGGAAGCCATGCTCGGGATCGAGCGCACCGCCGGCCGTGTCCGCAGCGCGGACGGTACCGACCGCTGGGGCCCCCGGGTGCTGGACCTGGACCTGCTGCTGTTCGGCGACCAGCACATCGACGTGCCCGGCCTGACCGTTCCCCATCCCTACCTGCATGAACGCGCCTTCGCGCTGGTGCCGCTGCTGGAGGTGTGGCCGGACGCGGTGATTCCGGGACGTGGCCCGGCGCGCGAGGCACTGGCCGGGTTGGCCACCGGCGCGATCGAAGCGCTACCGTATGCCGATGATCCGGCGACCCCCCACGCGCCGCGGAACTGAACCATGTCGATCCACGCCACGGGCCCCGCGCCCGCTACCCCGGGCCAGGTGGCCCGCAAGCCCTGGACCGTCCCGATGTTGCGGGCTGCCAAGCAGGACGGCCACCGCATGGCCATGCTCACCTGCTACGACGCCAGCTTCGCGCGGGCGGTGGATGCGGCGGGCATCGACCTGGTGCTGATCGGCGACTCGCTGGGCATGGTGATGCAGGGCCACGACAGCACCTTGCCGGTGACGGTGGAGGACATCGCCTACCATACCGCCTGCGTCGCCCGGACCCTGCGTTACGCGCTGCTGGTGGCCGACATGCCGTTCCAGGCCGACGCCAGCCCGGAGCGGGCGCTGGACGCGGCGACCGCGTTCCTGCGCGCCGGTGCGGCGATGGTCAAGATCGAAGGCGCGGGACCCAAGCTCGAGGTCATCCGGCATCTCGTCGAGCGCGAGATCCCGGTGTGCTCGCACCTGGGGCTGACCCCGCAGGCGGTGCTGCGCATGGGCGGGTACCGGGTCCAGGGCCGCGACGATGCGACCGCTGCGCTGCTGCGCGAACAGGCGCGGCAGGTGGTGGAAGCCGGGGCCGAGCTGGTGGTGCTGGAAGGCGTGCCGGCCGCGCTGGCCCAGTCGATCACCGCCGGGCTGGACGTGGCCACCATCGGCATCGGCGCCGGGCCGCACTGCGATGGCCAGGTGCTGGTCCTGCACGACATGCTGGGCATGGACAGCGGGCACCGGCGGCCGAAGTTCGTCAAGGACTTCCTGGCCGAGGGCGGCTCGATCGTGGGGGCGATGCAGGCGTTTGCCGAGGCGGTCCGCGAGGGGCGGTTCCCGGCGGCGGAACATTCGTACACCTGAATTTGGGCATACGGCGCAATACGCCGCCCAGGCGGCTATTGCGCCCTACGGGTTGATCGGCATGACCGAAGTAATCAGGGATCTGGCCGCGCTGCGGGCGCGGGTGGCGGAGTGGCGCGGGCAGGGGTTGCGGGTCGCCCTGGTGCCGACCATGGGCAACCTGCACGGCGGGCATTTCTCGCTTGTCGAACTGGCCCGGCGGAACGCGGACCGGGTGGTGGTGAGCATCTTCGTCAACCCGACCCAGTTCGGCCCGGGCGAGGACTACGATCGCTACCCGCGCACCCCCGACGCGGATGTCGAGGGCCTGCGCGCGGCGGGGGCCGACGTGGCCTGGATGCCGGCGCTGGAGACGGTCTATCCCTACGGCCCGGAAGCAGCGGTGCGGGTGCAGGTCCCGGGCATCACCGACGTGCTGGAAGGCGCGCACCGGCCCGGGCATTTCGATGGCGTGGCCACGGTGGTCGCGCGGCTGTTCAACCAGGTGCGGCCCGACGTGGCGGTGTTCGGGCGCAAGGACTACCAGCAGCTGGCGGTGATCCGCTACATGGTCCGTGACCTGGCGTTCCCGGTGGAACTGGTGGCGGCCGGCATCCTGCGCGAGGACGACGGGCTGGCGATGAGCTCGCGCAACCAGTACCTGGAGGAGGACCAGCGCCCTGTGGCGGCGGAGATCCGCCGCGTGCTGGAAGGCATGGCCGCGGCGGCGCGTGCCGCCCGGCCGCGGGAACTCGTCGAGCAGGAAGCCTGCGAGCGGCTGGAGGCGGTCGGTTTCGTGGTCGACTACGCGGTGCTGCGCAGGAACGACCTGCTGGAGCCGGAAGCGCCGGGCAACGACGATGGCGACCGGGTCGCGCTGGTCGCCGCGCGCCTGGGCAGCACCCGCCTGATCGACAACCTCGAGTTCAGCCTCTAGCAGGCTGCCCGGGGCCGCGGTCACTGCGCTGTCAGCAATGCCCTTGCTAGAATTGGCGGCTGCCGACATCCGCCCCCACGCGGTCGAGAAACCAATGCAACTGAACCTGCTCAAGGCCAAGATCCACCGTGCCACCGTCACCCACGCCGAGCTGCACTACGAGGGCTCCTGCGCGATCGACGGGCGCCTGCTCGACATCTCGGGCATCCGTGAGTACGAGCAGATCCACATCTACAACATCGACAGTGGCCACCGTTTCGTGACCTACGCGATCCGCGCCGAGGAAGGCAGCGGGATCATCTCGGTCAATGGCGCCGCCGCGCACCGGGCCAGTGTCGGCGACCTGGTGATCATCTGTGCCTATGGCCAGTGCGACGAGGCCGAGGCGGCGGAGTTCAAGCCGACCCTGGTCTACGTCGACGGCGACAATCGCCTGACCCACACCAACGACTCGATTCCCGCACAGGCCGCCTGACGTGGGCGGCACCGGCGAGGGAACCCCGGCGCTCCAGGCACGTATCGACGCGCTGCGCGGGCACGCGCAGCGGCTGGCGGGCCAACCGGTCCGGGCACTGGTCGATGCAGAGCCGGACCGGGCCACGGCGCTGGGCGTTTCCGCCGCCGCGATCCACGCCAGTTTCGCCCGCCAGCGCTACGACGCGCGGGCGCTGGATGCGCTGTTTGACCTCGCCACCGCCGCCGGCCTGGAAGGGCGGCTGCGTGCGCTTGCCGACGGTGACCAGGTCAACCCCACCGAGGGCCGGCCGGCGCTGCACACCGCCCTGCGTGCCCGCGACGCCGCGACTCCCGCCGCCCGCGAGGCGATGGCGCTGGCGCGCGCCGCCCGCGAGCGCATGGCCACCCTCGTGCAAGGCATCCAGGACGCCGGCATCACCGACGTGGTGAGCGTCGGGATCGGCGGTTCCGACCTGGGGCCGCGGCTGGTGGTCGACGCGCTCGCGGCTCCAGGCGGGGACCGCCCGCGGGTGCATTTCCTGTCCAACGTGGACCCGGCCGCCGCGCTCGCGACGATGGCCGGGCTGGACCCGACGCGTACCGCCGTGGTCCTGGTGTCGAAGAGCTTCGGCACCCAGGAAACCCTGCTCAACGGTCGCATCCTGGCCGACTGGCTGGGCGATGGCTCGCGCCTGTATGCGGTCAGCGCCAACCCGGAGCGGGCGGCGAAGGCTTTCGATATCGACTTGGCGCGCGTGCTGCCGATGTGGGACTGGGTTGGCGGCCGCTACTCGATGTGGTCGGCGGTCGGGTTCCCGGTCGCCATCGCGCTGGGCATGGAGCGTTTCGAGGCGCTGCTGGACGGTGCCGCGGAGATGGACGCGCACGTGCTGTCCGCACCGCTGCGCGGCAACCTGGCGGCCTGGCACGCGCTGACCGCGGTCTGGAACCGCAACGCCGTCGGCCTGCACAGCCACGCCGTGGTGCCCTACGCCGAGCGCCTGCGCCTGCTCCCGGCCTACCTGCAGCAGCTGGTGATGGAGAGCCTGGGCAAGTCGGTGCGTGCCGACGGCAGTCCGGTCGGCCTGGACACCGTCCCGGTGTGGTGGGGCGGCACCGGGACCGATGTCCAGCACAGCTTCTTCCAGGCCCTGCACCAGGGCACCGGCGTGGCCTCGATGGACTTCATCGGGGTCATTGACGACGGCATCGACGGCCACGACGACAACGCCCGGGCGCTGCTGGCCAACCTGCTGGCCCAGTCCGAGGCCCTGGCCAATGGCCAGGACAGCGACGACCCGCACCGCGCCTACGCCGGCAACCGCCCCGGCACCGTCCTGCTGCTCGAACGCCTGGACGCCAGGAGCCTGGGCGCCCTGGTGGCCCTGTACGAGCACAGCGTCTACCTGCAGGGCGTGTTGTGGGGCATCAATCCCTTCGACCAGTTCGGCGTCGAGCTGGGCAAGCAGGTTGCCGACCGCCTGTTGCCGGCGCTGACCGGCGAGGCCACCGCCGACGACCCCGTCACCCGCGACCTGATCACCCGTATCCGCAGGGTGCGATAGCCGCCCTACGGATTGGACGGTTTCGGGTGTTGGGCCAGGGCCCATTCGACGTGTTCGCGCACCAGCGGGTCGGGGTCTTCGCGGCGGGATTCCAGTGCGGCCAGCACTTCGGGCGTGGTGGGTGCGTTGCCCAGGGCGACGGCGATGTTGCGCAGCCAGCGCCGGTGGCCGCTGCGGCGGATCGCGGAGCCTTCGGTGCGGGTGAGGAACTCCTCTTCGGTCCAGGCGAACAGCTCGGCCAGGCTGGCCTCGTCGAGCTTGTTGCGGGCGCGGAAGTCGGGTTCGTCCGTGCGCCGGGCGAACTTGTTCCAGGGGCACACCAGCTGGCAGTCGTCGCAGCCGAAGATGCGGTTGCCGATCGGCACGCGGAACTCCTCCGGGATCGGGCCATCGTGCTCGATCGTCAGGTAGGAGAGGCAGCGCCGCGCGTCGAGGCGGTAGGGGGCGAGGATCGCCTGCGTCGGGCACACGTCGATGCAGCGGGTGCAGGTGCCGCAGTGGTGGGTGGCGGGCGCGTCGACCGGCAGCGGCACGTCGACGTAGATCTCGCCGAGGAAGAACCAGGAGCCGCCGTCCCTGTCGATCAGGCAGGTGTGCTTGCCGATCCAGCCCAGGCCGGCATTGCGGGCCAGGGCGCGCTCGAGCACCGGCGCCGAGTCGACGAACACCCGGTGGCCGAACGGGCCCACCACCCCGGCGATGCGCCCGGCCAAGCGCTGCAGCCGCTGGCGCATCATCTTGTGGTAGTCGCGGCCCAGCGCGTAGCGGGCGACGTAGGCGCGCTCGCCGTCGGCCAGCGTCTCCCAGGCTTCCACGTCGTCGCGGCGGCCGTAGTCGAGGCCGACCGAGACCACCCGCACCGTCCCCGGCAGCAGCTCGGACGGGCGCGCGCGCATGCTGCCGTGGCGGGCCATCCATTCCATGGTCCCGTACAGGCCGCGACCCAGCCAGTCGGCCAGGTGCGCCTCGTCCTCGCCCAGTTCGACGCCGGTGATGCCGCAGCGCTGGAAGCCTTCCTCGCGTGCCAGTCCGCGGATGCGGTCGGCGAGTGCGGCGGGGTCGGACGAGCCGGCGGGGAGGCCGGCTGCGGGGGCAGGGGACGGGTTCACGATGGCGGCAAGTATAGAATCCGCGGCCATGCCGGCCCCTGACCAACCCCACCCGACCCAGGCCCGATCCGAGCCCGTGGCCGCCGCCGTCGAGAGGCTGCGGCCCGCGGACCTCGCGCGCTGGCTGCAGCCGCGTCCCCGGGACGCCCACAAGGGCGGCAACGGACGCGTGCTCTGCATCGGCGGCGACCACGGCCATGGCGGAGCGATCATGCTCGCCGCCGAAGCGGCGCTGCGCAGTGGCGCCGGCCTGGTCGACGTGCTGACCCGGCCCCTGCACGTGGCGCCGCTGCTGGCGCGGCTTCCCGAGGCAATGGTCCACGGTTTCGAGGACGGCCAGCCCGACCCGGTGCTGCTGCAGCGCGCGGACGTCATCGCGCTCGGCCCCGGGCTGGGGCAGGACGACTGGGGCATTGCGCTGTTCCAGGCCTGCCTGCGTGCCGGCAGGCCACTGGTGCTGGATGCGGACGGCTTGAACCTGCTGGCGCGGTCGCCCGCTGTCGTTCCACCCGGCAGCGTGCTCACCCCGCATCCGGGCGAAGCGGCGCGCTTGCTGGACTGCGACACGGCCGGCGTCCAGGCCGACCGCGAATCCGCCGTGGAGGCGCTGGCACGCCGCCACGAAACCGTCGTGGTGCTCAAGGGCGCGGGCTCGCTGGTGGCGGTCCCCGGCCGGGCGACCCGGCGCATCGGGGCCGGCAACCCGGGCATGGCGGTGGGTGGCATGGGCGACGTGCTCACCGGCGTGGTGGCCGCGCTGCTCGCGCAGGGCCTCGGGGCTTTCGACGCGGCGGCCTGCGGCGCGCTGCTGCATGCCTGTGCGGGGGACAATGCCGCGACCGCCGGCGGCGAGCGCGGGCTGCTGCCGAGCGACCTTTTTCCCGAGCTGCGCCGGCTCGCCAATCCCGGACCGACCGGATGAACCAGTACCTGCTTCCCGATCCCGAGGCGACCGATGCGCTGGGCGGTGCGCTGGCCCGTACCCGTCCCCCGGTCGCGGTGGTGTTGCTGCACGGGGACCTGGGCGCGGGCAAGTCGAGTCTGGCGCGCGCCATGCTGCGGGCCCTGGGGGTGGAAGGCGCGATCCGCAGCCCGACCTACACCCTGGTCGAGCGTTATCCGCTGGAGGGCGGGGGCGAGGCTTGGCACATGGACCTGTACCGGATCGCCGACCCGGGCGAACTGGAGTTCCTCGGCCTGGATGGCGGGGAGGTGGTGTTGTGGCTGGTGGAATGGCCGCAGCGCGGGGCCGGGGCACTGCCTTCCGCCGACCTGGAGGTATGGCTGGAGCCGGCCGGAGCCGGGCGCAGTGCACGCCTGCAGGCCCACGGGCCTGCGGGGGCAGCGTGGCTGGAATCCCTGTCCGCTGAATGGGCGGCCATGGGACCGCTTGCGTGACACTCCTGAACGTTTCCCAAAGGATGTGGCTACAGGTGCCGGATTCCTAAGGGAAAAGTGCTTGCATTCAGCTGCCGGCAATGCTTGACTTCGCTCCATGCGCGTTCGTCCGGCCATCCTCCAGAGAGTCCTGCTCGGGCTTGCCCTGCTCGCGGGGCTGGCCTGGAACCTTGCCCACGCCTCTGAAATCAAGAGCTTGCGGCTGATCCAGGGTCCCACCGGGACCCGTGCGGAGATCGGGCTCGACGGTGCCGGCCAGTACCGCGTCATCCGGCTGGCCAATCCCGACCGCCTCGTCATCGACCTGCCCTCGGCCACGCTGGCCAAGGGCTTCGCCCTGCCGGCGGGCTCGGGCGTGGTGAAGTCGGTACGCAGCGGACAGCCGGAAGCCGGCACCACCCGGCTGGTGTTCGACCTGGCACAGCCGGTCACCGCCCCGGATCCCTGGATCGAGCAGGGCAGCGAGGGGCCGCGCCTGGTTGTCGAGTGGCCGGGTGACGGCCCGGTCCAGCGCTACGCAGCGCCGGCTGCGGGCGGTACGTCGCCCGCCGGTGCCATCGCGACGGCACCGACGCAGCCCGCGGTGCTGGATCCCGGCGCTCCCGCCATCGATGTCGCCGCCTCCGCGGCCGCGACCAGCCGCCTCATCTCCGAGCTCGCCGCCCAGGCCGCTGCGCGCGATGCCGCGGCGCGCACGCCGGCGGGCACCGTTGCCGGCCAGCCGGCACGGGCACAACAACAGCCGCCGCCGGCCACCACGCCGGCGCAGGCCGCTCCGCCGCCGGAAACCCGTCCCGCACCGCAATCAATCGTCCGCGATGCCGGCATGCGTCCGCTGGTGATCGCCATCGATCCCGGCCACGGCGGCCAGGATTCGGGCGCGATCGGCAAGGGCGGTACCCGCGAGAAGGATGTGGTGCTGGCCATCAGCAAGGAGCTGGCGCGGCAGATCGACGCCACTCCCGGGCTGGAGGCCTACCTGACCCGCGACACCGACGTCTTCATCCCGCTCAACCAGCGCGCCCGGCTGGCCCGCAAGGCCGGCGCCGACATGTTCATCTCGATCCACGCCGACGCCGCGGAAAACCGCAGCGCCGACGGGTCCTCGGTCTACGTGCTGTCCCTGCGCGGGGCGTCCTCGCAGCGTGCGCGCTGGCTGGCCGACAAGGAAAACTCCGCCGACCTGATCGGCGGCGTGCGCCTGGACGACTCCAACGACACCCTGGCCTCGGTGCTGCTGGACCTCACCCAGAGCGGCCACATGAAGGCCTCCGAGGACGCCGCCCGCGACATCCTCAGCGGCCTGCAGCGCGTGGGCAACGTGCACAAGCGCAACGTCGAGAAGGCCAACTTCGCGGTGCTGCGCACCTCCGACATGCCGGCGATGCTCGTGGAGACCGCCTTCATCTCCAACGCGGACGAGGAGCGGCGCCTGCGCGATCCGGCTTTCCAGCGCCAGCTCGCCGGCGCGGTGCTGGACGGGATCAACGGCTACTTCAGCCGCCAGCCGCCGCCGGGCACCATGTACGCCGCGCGTGCCGCCGCCGAGCCGGTGGCCGGTGCCGCCGGCGGGAGTCCCTGAACGGCCAACGCGGTCATCGTTGTGACGGATCCGTGAGGCTATGATGGGCGGCCGCTCCGCTGGTCGTCCCCGAGTGCAGATCCGTCCGCTTCCCGACACCCTGGTCAACCAGATCGCTGCCGGCGAGGTGGTCGAACGCCCCGCGTCGGTGGTCAAGGAGCTGGTCGAGAACGCGCTGGACGCCGGCGCCGGCCGGGTCGACATCGACCTGGAGGAAGGCGGTACCCGCCTGATCCGCATCCGCGACGATGGCCGCGGCATCGCCGCCGACGAGCTGCCGCTGGCGATCTCCCGCCACGCCACCAGCAAGATCGCCTCCCTGGAAGACCTGGAGGGCGTCGCCACCCTTGGTTTCCGTGGCGAGGCACTGCCGTCGATCGCCTCGGTCAGCCGCTTCAGCATGACCTCGCGCCGCGACCAGGACGGCCACGGCAGCGCGATCGAGGTCGACGGCGGCCGGGTCGCCGCGCCGGTGCCGCGCCCGCACCCGCGCGGTACCACGGTCGAGGTCCGCGACCTGTTCTTCAACGTCCCGGCACGGCGCAAGTTCCTGCGTGCCGAGCGTACCGAGCTCGGCCACATCGAGGAATGGCTGCGGCAGCTGGCCCTGGCCCGCCCGCAGGTGGAACTGCGCGTCACCCACAACGGCAAGCCCTCGCGGCGCTGGAAGGGCGAGGTGGACCTGCTCTCGGACGTGCGCCTGCACGAGACCCTGGGTCCCGAGTTCGCCCGCCACGCCATGCGCGTGGACCACGAGGGCGCCGGGCTGCGCCTGCATGGCTGGATCGCCCGGCCGGCCTACAACCGCGCCAGTGCCGACCAGCAGTACCTGTACTGCAATGGCCGCGCGATCCGCGACCGCTCGGTGGCGCACGCGGTCAAGCTGGCCTATTCGGACGTGATGTACCACGGCCGCCAGCCGGCCTACGTGCTGTTCCTGGAGCTGGACCCGCGGCGGGTCGACGTGAACGTGCATCCGGCCAAGCACGAGGTGCGGTTCCGCGATTCGCGGCTGGTCCACGACTTCGTCTACCGGACCCTGCAGTCGGCACTGGCGGAGACCCGGGCCGGCGTCGAGGGCCACGCGGCAGGGGCGACGGGGGGGCTGCCGGCCGGTGCGCCCGCACCCGCCTGGCAGCCGCAGCCCCAGTCCAGCCTGTCGCTGCGCGAGATCGCCGAAGCCCGTGGCAGCTACGCCGCGCTGTATGGCGGCGCCGTGGTGGAAGGCGCGCCCGCACCCGATGGCGATCCGCTGCCGTCGACCCCCTTCGCCGCGCTCCCGGCGCAGGGTGCAGACCCCGGGGCGGAGGCCGCGGGCTTCCCGCCGCTGGGCTACGCGATCGCCCAGCTGCACGGCATCTACATCCTGGCCGAGAGCCGCGAGGGGCTGATCGTCGTCGACATGCACGCCGCCCACGAGCGCATCGGCTACGAACGCCTGAAGGCCGCGCACGACAGCGAGGGCCTGCGCAGCCAGCCGCTGCTGGTCCCGGCCACGATTGCGGTCTCCGAGCGCGAGGCCGGGGTGGCCGAGCGCGAGGCCGGCACGCTGGCCGAACTGGGCTTCGAGGTCACCCGCGCCGGCCCCCAGGCGGTTGCCCTGCGCGCGGTGCCGGCGCTGCTGGCCCACGGCGACGTGGAGGCGCTGTTGCGCGACGTGCTTGCCGACCTGCTCGAGCACGGCGCCTCGCGCCGGGTCGCAGGGGCCCGCGACGAACTGCTGTCCACCATGGCCTGCCATGGCGCGGTGCGCGCCAACCGGCGGCTGACCGTGCCGGAAATGAACGCCTTGCTGCGCGACATGGAAGCCACCGAACGCTCCGGGCAGTGCAACCACGGGCGCCCCACCTGGACGCGGTTCGGCCTGGCCGAGATCGACCGCTGGTTCCTGCGGGGGCGCTGAGATGAGGCCGGTCGTGGTACTGGCGCTCGTGATCACCGCCGCCCTGGCACTGAGCGCGTGCCACGAGGGCGGCCTGTTCGACTTCGACAAAGAGGACAAGATGACCCCCGAGCAGATCGCCTTCAAGCAGCGCGAGCAACAGTGGCGCGAGCAGCGCCGTGCCGACCTGCTGGCCGAGGAGGGCTGGGCCAGCCTGGTCGGCCTGCACTGGATCACGCCGGGGCCGTCCTTCATGGGCAGCGACACCGACAACGGCCTGCAGCTGGCCGTGGGGCCGGAGCACCTGGGCATGCTTGACCTGCGGCCGGACGGGCGCCTGCGCTTCGTCCCCGAGCGCGGGGCGGAGGTGGCGGTGGACGGCCAGCGGGTGGGTGCCGAGGCCTGGTTGCGGACCGACGCCGATGCGGGCGGGCCGAGCCGGCTCGAGTTCGACGGCGGCCGCGGCGTGGCCACGGTGATCATCCGCAACGGTCGCCATGCGCTGCGGGTGCGCCACCAGGACGCGCCGACGCGGACCGGGTTCGGCAGCCTCGGCTACTGGCCTGCGGAGCTGGACTGGGTGGTCCCCGCGCGCTTCGAGGCCCATCCCGACCAGCGCAGCCTGGAGGTCGCCAACATCATCGGTGGCTTCGACCCGACCCCGAACCCGGGCGTGGTGGTGTTCGAGCGCGACGGCCAGGAATACCGGCTGGAAGCGCTGGATGGAGGGGAGGACCAGCTGTTCCTGGTGTTCGCCGACGGCACCAACGGCCATGGCAGCTACGGCGCCGGCCGCTTCCTGTACGTACCGCGGCCGGACGCCGATGGCCGGCTGGAGGTGAACTTCAACCGCGCCTACAGCCCGCCGTGTGCGTTCACCCCGTTCGCGACCTGCCCGCTGCCGCCCGACGACAACCGCCTGGCCCTGGCGATCACCGCAGGCGAGATGGCCTACCAGCCGAAGGGGGACTGACATGGCCCGGCAGCGGTGGTGGGCGCGCGTTTCCCGCGGGCATGCGGCATTGCTTACGGGCCTGCTGGTGCTGGGCATGGGCCTGCCCGCGCTGGCGCAGTCGCCGTCGCCCGCCGAGGGCGATCGCCCCGGCAGCACGGCGATCCTTCCGCCGGATTTCCCCGCGGGCCTGGCCGAGGCCTGGCCCGATGGCCATCGCCCGCCGGTGCCGCTGCTGTGGAAGGTGTCGGACGCCGACACCACGCTGTGGCTGTTGGGCGCGTTCCACCTGCTCAAGCCCGGTGACTATCCGCTGTCGGTCGACGTGGCCCGGGCCTTCCACGACGCCGACAGGCTGGTCTTCGAGCTGGCTCCTGACGAGATCGACGGACCGGACACCCAGGCCCGCTTCATGGCCGCCGCGGTGCTCCCGGACGGTGGCCGCCTGGCCGGGGTGCTGCCGGCGGTCACCCGCGAGAAGCTGGCCCGGCTGCTGGCCCGCCAGGGTGGTTCGATCGACCAGGTCGCGGCTTACCAGCCCTGGTTCATCAACCTCTCGCTGGTGCTCGGGCTGGCGCACTCGATGGGCTACCAGCCGGACCTGGGCATCGACCGGTTCCTGATGACGCAGGCGGCCGCGGCCGACAAGCCGGTGGGTGGGCTGGAGACCCTGGAGGCGCAGCTGGCGGCACTGGCGGGGGCACCGATGCAGGAGCAGGTGCAGGCGCTGCAGGAGTACCTGGCCAACCCCGAGCAGATGCCCGTGCGCCTGGAGGAACTGCACCAGGCCTGGCGCGGCGGCGACGTGGTGCGGCTGGAGCAGCTGACCCGGCTGGAAATGCTGCGGAGCACTCCGGAAACCTACCGGCTGGTCAATGTGGTGCGCAACGACGCCTGGCTGGAACGGCTGGACGCGATGCTGCGCCATGACGCCGGCACCGCCCTGGTGGTGGTGGGGGCGCTGCACCTGCTGGGTGGGGACGGCCTGGTCGAGCGGCTCGCCGGGCTGGGCTACGACGTCGAGCGTGTCTGCAGTCTGTGCGCCGTGGACGATGCCCCGCTGCAACCGGGGCCTGGCGTCGACGCGATGCCGGTGGTGCCGCTGGTGCCGGAGCCCGTGCCGGCCGGAGCAGCCGGCGAAGGCTAGGGTGGGTCGCCGCCCGCGGGCGGCAGCATGACGATGCAGTCCACCGGGCAGGCGGGCACGCACAGTGCGCAGCCGGTGCACAGCGGCTCGATCACCGTGTGCATGTGCTTGGCGCCGCCGAGGATCGCGTCCACCGGGCAGGCCTGGATGCACTTGGTGCAGCCGATGCAATCCTCCTCGACCACCAGCGCGACCTCACCGGGGCGGTACTCCCCCAGGTTGCGGTCGTAGGGCACCGGCGGCACGCCGAGCACCCGTGCCAGCGCCCGTGCGCCGGCGTCGCCTCCGGGCGGGCAATGCTCCGGACCGGCCTCGCCGGCCGCCATTGCCTCCGCGTACGGCCGGCAGCCGGTGTAGCCGCACTGGCCGCACTGGGTCTGCGGTAGCAGGCGGTCGAGCCGTTCCGCCAGGCGCATCGCTCAGCGCACCGGCATCCCGGGTCCGGCGGCGGCGTCGGCGTCCAGCAGCGCCAGCTCGCCGGCATCGAAGCCGGCCGACAGGATCATTCCCTCGCTCAGCCCGAAGCGCATCTTGCGCGGGGCCAGGTTGGCGATGAACACCACGTTGCGGCCGACCAGCTTTTCCGGCTCCGGGTAGGAGGCACGGATGCCGGAGAAGATCTGCCGGGTGCCCAGTGCGCCGGCGTCGAGCTCGAAGCGCAGTAGCTTGTCCGAGCCCTCCACCAGTTCGCACGCGGTGACCTTGCCGATGCGCAGGTCGAGCTTCGCGAAGTCATCGATGCCGATCACCGGTGCGGCGCCGCCGTCCGGGGCCGCGCTCGCCTTGTCCTTGCCCGTCGTGCCCGTGGACGCCGGAGCGGCTGCAGTGGCGGGCTTCATGGAATCGGTGCTGGCTTCGGTCATGGCGGCGATCATCTTCGGGTCGATACGGGTGAACAGCGGGGCGTAGGGCTGCACGACATGGTCCAGCAGGGGCTGCGACAGGGCATTCCAGTGCAGCACCGGCGCGTCCAGGAACGCCTCGGCGCGTGCGCAGATGCCCGGCAGCACCGGCTTGAGCGCGGTGTTGAGCACGCGGAACAGGTTCAGGCCCTGGGTGCAGACCGCCTGCAGTTCGGCTTCCCGGCCTTCCTGCTTGGCGATCACCCATGGCTTGTGCTCGTCGATGTAGCGGTTGGCCTCGTCGGCCAGCGCCATGGTCATGCGCAGTGCGGTGGCGGCCTCGTTGCGGCGGTAGGCGGCGTAGACCGGTTCCAGCTGGGCGGCGAAGCGCGAGTACATCGCCGCGTCCGGCAGCGCGCCGGCCAGGCGGCCATCGAAGCGCTTGGCGATGAAACCCGCGCAGCGGCTGGCCAGGTTGACGAACTTGCCGACCAGGTCGGAGTTCACCTTCGCCACGAAGTCGGACAGGTTGAGGTCGACGTCCTCGACGCCGCCGGAGGTCTTGCCGGCGAAGTAATAGCGCAGCGCCTCCGGCTCCAGGCCGGTGTCCAGGTAGGTGCGGGCCATCACGAAGGTGCCGCGCGACTTGGACATCTTCGCCCCGTCCACGGTCAGGTAGCCGTTGACGTGCAAGCGGGTCGGCGCGCGGTGGCCGGCGCCGTGCAGCATCGCCGGCCAGAACAGGCCGTGGAAGTTGACGATGTCCTTGCCGATGAAGTGGTGCATCTGCTTGTCGGTGCCCGGCTCCAGGAACGACCAGAAGTCCAGGCCCTCGCGCTCGCACAGCTCGTGGAAGCTGGCCAGGTAGCCGATCGGCGCATCGATCCAGACGTACAGGTACTTGCCGGGGTGGCCGGGAATCTCGAAGCCGAAGTAGGGCGCGTCGCGGGAGATGTCCCAGGCGCGCAGCCCGCCTTCGCCCTCCAGCCATTCCCCCAGCTTGGCCTTGATCCCGGCGGGCGCGACGTCGCCGGCCAGCCATTCAC
The DNA here is from genome assembly GCA_023388955.1 of Pseudomonadota bacterium. Taxonomy (GTDB): domain Bacteria; phylum Pseudomonadota; class Gammaproteobacteria; order Xanthomonadales; family Xanthomonadaceae; genus Novilysobacter. Next base: position 678 of record JAEWFH010000148.1, on the reverse strand, counting down.
GCAGGAAGTCCTCGAAGTGCGACAGCTCGAAGAAGAAGTGCTCGGACTGGCGCAGCTCCGGCGTCGCGCCGCTGACTACCGAGCGCGGCTCGATCAGTTCGGTCGGGGCGTAGGTCGCGCCGCAGGACTCGCAGTTGTCGCCGTACTGGTCCGGGGTCCGGCAGCGCGGGCAGGTGCCCTTGACGAAGCGGTCGGGCAGGAACATGCCCTTTTCCGGGTCGTAGAGCTGCTCCACCGAGCGCCGGCTGATGTGCCCGGCCTCGTCGAGGCGGCGGTAGATGGCCTCGGTCAGCTCGCGGTTGGTCGGTGAGTGGGTCGAGGAATAGTTGTCGAAGGCCACGCCGAAGTCGGCGAAGTCACGCTCGTGGCTGGCCTGGATGCCGGCGATGTACTCCTCCGGCGTCTTCCCGGCCTTCTCGGCGGCCAGCATGATCGGCGTGCCGTGGGTGTCGTCGGCGCAGACGAAGTGCGCGGTGTTGCCCGACAGGCGCTGGGCACGGACGAAGACGTCGCCCTGGATGTAGCCCACCAGGTGCCCCAGGTGCAGGGGGCCGTTGGCGTAGGGCAGGGCGCAGGAAACCAGGAGCTGGCGGGACATGGCACTCGACAGGAGGGAAACCGGTCGATTATCGCATCCCCCGGTGTGCCGTAGGGCGCAATGGCCCAAGGCGTATTGCG
>JAEWFH010000111.1 GCA_023388955.1 Pseudomonadota bacterium | reverse complement strand
CCCGGCGCCGGGCCACCGGCGGCCTGGATCGCTTCCTCCAGCACGGTGGCGGTGACCGGCCCCAGGAACTCCTTCGCCACGCGCCCATCCGGCCCCACCAGCCAGGTCATCGGCAACCCGCGCGGGGTCGGGAAATCGGCGGGTGGATCGAGCGTGTCGACGATCGCCACTGGATAGGTCACCGGGTGGCGGTCGAGGAACTCGCGTATCGCGCCGGGTTCGATGTCCTCGTAGGCCAACCCGATCACCTCCACGTGTGAACGCAGGCTGGCCAGGGCCGACAGCTCCGGCATCTCCTCCAGGCACGGGCGGCACCAGGTCGCCCAGTAGTTCACCACGACCCACTTGCCGCGGTGGTCCGCCAGGTCCCAGGGCTGCCCGTCCAGCGTGGGCAGGCGCAGCGACGGCTCCGCGGCCCGCGTTTGCTCCGGGGCCGCGGCGGCACCGGGGACCTCGGCCGGCTCCGGCGTGGTTGCGGCGGCGGACGGGTCCGGATCGGCCGGCTGGCAACCGGCTGCGAGCAGGGCAAGCGACATGGCGGCCAGGGCGAAGGCGGTTCGCACGGTACGGCTACTCCTTGGACTGGTGGATGCTGGAAACACGACGCTTGAGCAGCTCGCGCAAGGGCACCCGCAGCTCGTCCAGTGCCTCCCGCGCGGCCCGGCCCAGGTCGTCGTCCTGGTGGGGAAGGTGCGCCTCGGCGACCGGGATGCGCAACGCGCCGGCCTCGTACAACTCGGCCAGGCTGAGCGTATCAAGGTCCCGTGCAAGCACCCATTCACCACCCTCGGCGCGGGTCACCACGCGGATCGACTCCAACTGCCCCAGCATTTCCTGCACCAGCGCATCGGTCAGGATCGGCTCCAGCTCCGCGATCTGCTCGCTGTGCAGGCCCCGTCCGGTGCATCGCGCCTGCTCGAAACGGCCCAGCAGCCGCAGCAGCCCGTACAGCTCGTACCCCTCCGGGATCCGCAGCGAGGCCGGCTGGTAGCGGAAGGCGGAGATCGCCGAGGCCACCGAAGCCCCCAGCAGCACCGCCACCCAGCCCAGGAACACCCACACCAGGAACACGGGCACGAAGGCCAGGGTGCCGTAGATGCGCGCGTAACCGGTGAACAGTCCCAGGTAGGCGCCGATCCCCCAGCGCACCAGTTCGAACAGCACCACCGCCAGCGCCGCGCCCGCCAGCGCATGCCGCAGCTGCACGGTGCGGTGGGGCACGACCTTGTAGATCGCGGTGAACACCAGCAGCTCCAGCGCCATCGGTGCCAGCCGCAGCAGGTTCTGTTCCAGCACCACGCCGGGCACGGTGTCGAACACCGCCAGGGCGAAGAACCGCGCCGACACCGCCAGGCTCGCCGCCGCCACCAGCGCCCCCAGGGTCAGCACCGTCCAGTACACCAGGAAGCGGGTCAGGCGCGGCCGTGCCGAGGACACCCGCCAGATACGGTTGAAGGTCGCCTCCACGCCGTTGAGGGTGATCAGCAGCGAGATCACCAGCGCCACCGTGCCGGCCGCGGTCAGCTGCCCGACGTTGCCGGACAGCTGCAGCAGCCAGGCTTCCATGGAACGCGCCGCCGAGGGCACGAAGTTGGAGAACACGTAATCGCTGAGCCGCTCGCTCCATTCAGCGAAGACGGGGAAGCCCGACAGCACCCCGAACACCACCATCGACAGCGGCACCAGCGCGAACACCGTGGTGTAGGCCAGCGCACCGGCAGCCTGGAAAACGTTGTCCTCCATGACCCGGCGCAACAGGAAGCGGGCGAAGCTGCGCACGCGCGCGCGGTCGCGTACCCGTGCCCCCCAGTCCTGGATGATCCGCCGCAGCTCCATCGGCGGCAGCGTACCCGATGCGCCGTGGCGGGCGGCACCACGGCGGGCTGCACTATCCTTGTGCGCCTTTCGAGTGGACATCCCCGTAATGCCCGAGATCCTGGTGCTCTACTACAGCCGTGGCGGTTCCGTGGCCCGGCTCGCCCGGCACGTCGCCCGCGGCGTCGGCGAGGTGGAGGGCATGCAGGCGCGCGTGCGCAGCGTACCGCCGGTTGCCGCGGTGACCCAGCTGGCCGCCCCGCCGGTGCCGGAGGAAGGCGCGCCGTACGTGGAGCGACGGGACCTGGAGGAGTGCGCGGGCCTGCTGCTGGGAAGCCCCACCCGCTTCGGCAACATGGCCGCGCCGCTCAAGTACTGGCTCGACGGCCTGGGCGCGGAGTGGGCAAGCGGGACCCTGGTCGGCAAGCCGGCGGCGGTGTTCACCTCCACCGCGAGCATGCACGGGGGCCAGGAATCGACGCTGTTGACGATGATGCTGCCGCTGCTGCACCACGGCTGCATGGTGCTGGGGATTCCCTTCACCGAACCACTGCTTTCGACCACTCGCAGCGGCGGCACGCCCTATGGCGCCAGCCACGTCAGCGGGCCGGAGGACGATCCGCAGCCGACCGACGAGGAGGCGCGCCTGGCACGGGCGCTGGGCCGACGGGTCGCCACCACCGCGGCACGGCTGGCATGAGCACCCCACGCACCCGTCCGGCGGGGGAAGCCGCGCTGGTCGCCAGCCTGCTGCTGCTGACGGCGCTGTACCTGGCGTGGTTCCTGCCGCTGCGCGAGTTCGTGGCCGCGGCGGTGTTCGCGCTGCCGGCGCTGTGGCTGGCAAGCGGACTGTGGATCGGCCGGCGCAAGCTTGCGATGTGGGCGGCGACGCTGTCGCTGGCCTGGTTCAGCCACGGGATCATGGTGGCCATGACCCGACCGCCCGAGCGCTGGGCCGCACTGGCCGAGACCGCGCTGGCCCTGGTGGTGTTGTTCACCGCCTGCCTGCCGGGGTTGAAGGCGGTGCGCGGACGCCGGCGCAGATCCTGACCCAGCCCGCCCCGCCCTCCCGCGCGGGGCCGCCTATAATCCGCGCTCCCCACGCATCACCGGCCTGCAATGGACCAGCTCTGCATCGTCACCACCGGCGGCACCATCGACAAGATCTACTTCGACGACAAGTCGGACTTCCAGATCGGCGAGCCGCAGATCGGCCGCATCCTCGACGAGCTGGGGGTGGCCTTCGGCTACCGGGTGATCCCGATCCTGCGCAAGGACTCCCTGCACCTGAACGACGGCGACCGCGAGCTGGTGCGCGCGACCATCGCCGCCCAGGACACCCGCCACGTGCTGGTCACCCACGGCACCGACTCGATGGTCGCCACGGCCAAGGTGCTGGAGTCGATCCCGGACAAGACCATCGTGCTGACCGGTGCCCTGAACCCGGCGCGCTTCCGTGGTTCCGATGCGGAGTTCAACATCGGCACCGCGGTCGGCGCGGTGCAGGCACTGCCGCCGGGCGTCTACATCGCCATGAACGGCCGGATCTGGGATCCGCGCCACGTACGCAAGAACGTCTCCGCCAACCGCTTCGAAGCCGCCTGACCCGACGGCCCGGGCCTCAGCCCAGCGCCCGCGGCGGCTGTGGCATCGTCCCGCCGGGGGCAATGCCCAGCATCGAATCGGCTTCGGCGTACTCCACGTCGTCGCGGGCACGGAGCACGTCCAGCAACCGCGCCGCGCAGGACTCGTCCAGGACCTCCGCGCTGGCCACCAGGTCGGCACCGACGGCCAGCCGGCGCTGCCAGCGCAAGGCCTCGATCCCGGCCACGGCGGCGATCACGTCCAGGCGCTGCTGCAACGCGTCGCTGCCGGCCGCGGGCCGGTCCGCGTCCCGGAAGGCAACCAAAAAGCGTCGGCCCGCCGTCACTCAGAACATCCCGGTCTCGAGGCGCGCCGCCTCGGACATCATGTGCTGGGTCCACGGCGGGTCGAACACCAGCTCGACATCGGCCTCGGCGATCAACGGGATCAGTTCCAATGCGTCGCGCACGTCCGCGACCAGGATGTCGCCCATGCCGCAGCCCGGCGCGGTGAGGGTCATGCGGACGCTGGCCAGGTACTCGCCGTCCTGCTCCGGGTGCGGATCGAGCGTGGCCTCGTAGACCAGCCCCAGGTCGACCACGTTGATCGGGATCTCCGGGTCGAAGCAGGTGCGCAGCTGGTCCCACATCATCCGTTCCACGTCCTCGATCGAGGCGCCCTCCGGCAGTTCCAGCGGCGGGACGGGCTCCTTGCCGATGGCATCGGCGTCCTGGCCGGCGATGCGGAACAGGTTGCCGTCGACGAACACCGTGTAGCTGCCGCCCAGGGCCTGGGTGATGTAGCCGGCGCTGCCCACCGGCAAGGTGACATGGTCGCCCTGCGGGACGAGGACGGCCGGGCAGTCGCGCTCGAGGCGGACCGGTTCGCTGCTGCGGGAGTACATGGAAGGGACGTGGGCCTGGAGGAAATGAACAAGGACCATTCTAGTCCAATATGCCGTCCACCACGTGCCCGCTATGCTGTCGCGCTTGCCTCCCGGTCAGCCTCGAATGCCTGTTTCCCGCCCCTCTTCCGCGCGCCCTTCGCTGTCCGCCGTGTTCCTGCTGTTGCTGGGCGTAGCCGGCTTCGTGGCGCTGTGGAGCACCTTCTCGCTTTCTACCGGCCGGCCGCTTGGCTGGATGGCGGTACTGGGGGCGCTGGACGTGGTGCTGATGCTGCGCCTGGGGCGCTGGCCGGCCGGTGGCGGCCGGGTGCTCGCGGCGCTGGCAGGCACCGCGGCGGTGATCGTGGCCAGCAACTGGCTGGTGATCGCGGGGCAACTGGGCCGGATGCTGGGGCTGACACCACTGCAATCCGCGCTGAAACTGGGCAGCCACCACGCCTGGACCCTGGCACAGCTCGCCAATGGAACCTTCGAGGCGACGGTGGCGCTGCTCGCACTGCTGGTCGCCGCCCTCGCCTCGCGCTGACCGCGGCCCCGTCTGCAGCGGGCTGCGTGTCAACCGCGCGCGGCCCGGTGCGTTCCCCCTGCAACCGCGCCGCTGTCTGGTCCCCGCACCGCGACGGCGCACGCCGATATGCTCGCACCGTGACCAGTGATGACCACGCACCCGGCCGCACCGCCGCAGACGATGCCCACGATGCTTCCGATCGCGGTTTCGCGAGCCTGGAAGCCTTCCTCGCACATGTCGGCGGACGCGCCTTCCGCTTCGCCGAACTCGGGCTGCGCCATCGCGAGGACGCCCTGGATGCGGTGCAGGAAGCCATGATCAGGATGCTCCGCTACCAGGACCGGCCCTCGACCGAGTGGACGCCGTTGTTCTGGCGGATCCTGCGCAGCCGCATCGTCGACATCCAGCGCCGGCGGACCCTGCGCCTGCGCTGGACGCCGCCGGCGACTCCGCATGAAGACGGCTCCATGCCCGAATGGGCCGACGACGGACCTGATCCGGCGCGCACCCACGAAGGCAAGGAGGCATATGCCCGACTCGCCGAGGCGGTCGCCGCCCTTCCCCGCCGGCAGCGGGAGGCATTCACCCTGCGCGTGCTCGAGGAGCTGGACGTGGCGACCACGGCACGTGCGATGGGCTGCAGCGAGGGCTCCGTGAAGACCCACCTTTCCCGCGCACGTGAAGCCCTGCAACGGGAGCTGGAGGACTGGAAATGACCACACCCGATTCCGGGACCGACGATGCGCTGGCGAGGCAGTTCGACTTGCACGCCCGCGCGGCCTACCGGCAGTCGCTGGACCGGCTGCCCGCGCCTGTGCACGGGCGCCTGCGCAGCGCCCGCGCACAGGCACTTGCCACCCGTCGCGGATGGCACCTGCCACGCTGGTTGCCCACCGGCCTCGCCGCGACCGCGGTGCTGGCGATCGTGGCGGTGAGCGGCCTGCAGCACCAGCAGGCCGCGACGGCGCCGGAAGCACAGCCGGTCGCGGCCCTCCCGGCACCGGCACCCGCCCCGGCCGGGGACGCCCTCGCCAGCTCCGATCCCGAACTCGCACTGATCCTCGACTCGCTGGACAACAACCCCGATTTCTACCTGTGGCTGGCGTCCACCGACGACGTCACCTCACCGGAGCGCTGACCATGACCAAGATCCCGAACCTCCCCACCCTTGCGCTCTCCGCCCTGTTGGCCCTGGCCTGGGCCCTCCCGGCCGTCGCCGACACCCCGCCGCCGGAGTGGGACCAGCTGGACGCCGCCCAGCGGGACGTGCTGGTCGCACCGCTGCGCGAGCGCTGGGACGGCAACCCCGATGCCCGCCAGAAGATGCTGGAGCGGGCCGAGCGCTGGCGGGAACTGACCCCGGAACAGCGTCGGCGTGCGCACCACGGCATGGACCGCTGGAAGCACATGACACCCGAGCAGCGCGAGAACGCCCGGGCGCTGTACTCGCACATGCGCAGCCTGGACCCGCAGGCGCGCGGCGAGCTGCGCCGGCAGTGGAAGCAGATGAGCCCTGAGCAGCGCCGGGCCTGGGCGCAGGAGCATCCGGCTCCGGCGCGCGGGGACTGATTCCCGGCCGGCCTGCCCGGCACTGCCCGCGCCGGATTGCCCCTGCCGGACTGCTTCGGCACCCGCGCCGCGGCGGCTCAGTGGAGGCTGCGCCCGGCCCCGTCGAGCTGCTGCCGCACGTGCTGCATCGCCTGCTCGAACGGCGTGGGCTCCACGCCCAGCTGCAGGCGGCCGGCGGCCACCAGTGAAGCCAGTTCCTCGGCCGAGGCGACGAGCACGCGCATGCCGCGCCGGTTGACCAGCAGGCGGCGCGCGGTCAGCGGGCTGATCCAGGCGATCTTTGCGTCGATGGCTTCGCCCCCCAGGTCCGTGACCCGCAGCCAGGTATCGACGGGAAGCTCGTCGAATTCGGCGGCGACCCTGGCGTCGAAACGCAGCGAACCGGTGCCACCAGCGAGCCACAGGCTGCGCTCCTGGGCATCCTCGTCCTGGGTGGACTCCGGCGGCGGCCGCAGGTCGCGCTTCGCGCCGGGATAGACCAGGCCCTTCACCAGCATCGCGATGCCGTGCTCGGCCGCCGAGGAATCCAGGCCCGACGAGGCCAGGCAGGCGGTCAGCGCCGGTTCGATGGAAAGAAGGTGCCGGGCAAGCTCGCCGCCGCGGCCCTCGCCGGCGATGCGATCGGCCTCGACCAGGCCGTCGCCGAGCTTCACGGCTTCCGGCCACGCCTCGCCATCGGTACCTTCGCGCAGGGCCACCTGGACCAGGTGGTGGCGCCAGGTCGTGGACAGGAATTCGGCCACCGGCGGGGTCAGCGGCGGCGCCGCCAGGCGCCGGGCCACGACCTCGTCGGCGCGCGCGCGCGCGGCACCCAGGCGCTCGCGGCCGTAGGTCGCCTTGGCGGCGCGCTCGGACTGGAGTTCCACCCGGCGGCGTTGCTGGCGCAGCAGCGAATCCAGCTCCGCGTGGGCGGTCTCGAAGATCGCCAGGTCCTCGTTGTACTCGGCGACCACCCGCTGCGAAGCCGCAGTGGCGCGCTCCAGCAGTTCGCGCTCCTGCGGGGTCTCGCCACGGTTGCCCGCCACCGCCTCGGTGATCGAGTCGAACAGGCGCCGAGCGGGGTGCTCGGGCTGGACGAACATCTGCTGGTCGGTCAGGGCGACCTTGACGTAGGGCAGCACCAGCCTCGCGTACAGCCGCCGCGCCCGGTCCTGCAGCTGCTGGCTGCGGAACACCGAGTCGAAAAGCAGCGCGACCAGGTCGATCGCATCCTCGCCGTACACGCTCAGGCGCACCTTCTCCGGATCCAGCCCGAGCCGCCGCGAGCCGTCGTTGAGTTGCTCGCGGATGACCTCGGCCAGTGAACCCGCGCCCGCAAGGGCACGGGCAAAGACGTCCGGCGGCTCCGCCTGCAGCAGGGAGGCAACGCTGAACACCTCCTCCATGCGCAACTCTCGCGCCCGCGACGCGGCCGCGGCATCGCCTGCATGGTCGCGACGGTCGATCTCTCCCTGCCTCCAGGCATGCAGGAGCTGGCGCAACTCGCCCAGTTCCGCCGATGTAGGCGCTCCTGCGCCCACGCCGGCAGGAGCCGCGGAACCGGGGACGCCGCCAGTGCCCGGGCCGCCGGCACCGGCGCCATCGGCTCCCGCCCCGCTGCCAGCAGCGCCTCCCGCGCCCCCCGGGGCGGCGCCATAGCCAGCGCCGGCCTGCGCGCCAGCCCAGCCAGCGCCCGCCTGGTATCCGGCGCCACCCTCGGCGACACCGCCCCAGCCCGGGGCTCCATTCCACCCCGGCGCCCCGGGGTGCGGGGTGGGCTGTGACCAGCCGCCGGGAGGCGGCGGGGGCGCGACGGGCGGCGGCGGAGCGCCGATGCTGGCCGCGGAGCCGTAACCGGCCTGTGCCAGGCGGGCATCGACCGAGGCGTAGATGTCCTCGAGGACCTCGTCCAGCGCGCGCTCGTAGTGACGGAACAGCAGGCTGCGGAGGGTTTCCGGGACCTGTTCGTCCGCCAGGGTCTCGACGAACGCCGTGGCCAGCCGGGCCGGGGACACCGGATTGCCGGGCGGCTTGATGCCGAGCACGCGCGCGAGCACGCGCAGTCGCTCCTCGATGGAATGCAGGACGGCACCATGGCGCTTGTCCAGCGCCTCGGCCAATGACTGGCCGGCCAGGTGCATGTCGATCTGGCTTTCGTCGATCAGGCCCAGCGGGGCCTCTTCGCCCCCGGCATCGCGCACCAGCCGGAACTCGTCGAAACCCTCGGCCACCTGCTGGCGGTAGCGCATCAGGTGGGCAGCGTGGTGCTGGCGCAATACCCACAGCGCCGCCTGGCTCTGGTACAGGACCTGCGGGGTCCGGGCATCGTCGGCCTTGCTGGCGGCATTGGCCAGTGCCTGCTCGATCGTCGGGTACAACTGTCCCGGCAGCCCGCTCAGCCGCTCCAGCGCGACGCGCTTTATATCCTCCAGCACGCGGGTCGGATCAGGTCGCGTGGCTGGTGGAGCACCGGATGGGGAAACTGGCACGGCCCTGCACCCTCGGGTTGGCGTCAATCAACAGGACGTGATCGTCAGCATAGTGGCAAGATGGGTCAGGTTACGCCCCCCAGCCTGAAAACTGTGATCAATGTCTGAAATCCCCTCTCCCCCACCCCCCTGGCACCCCAGGCCCGCGCTCGCCGACGCCATCAATGGCCGCCGTTCCGTGCCCGCGGTCCAGCTGCAGGCACCGGGACCGGACCGGGAGGTATTGCTGCACCTGTTGGCCAGCGCGGTGCGGGTTCCAGACCACGGCAAGCGGGTGCCGTTCCGCTACGTCACCCTGGAAGGCGATTCGCGCCGCGTGTTCGGCGAGAAGGTCGCACGCCGCCATCGCGAGCTCGATCCGGAAACCCCGGAAGCCCTGCTGGCCAAGGACCGCGACCGCTGGCTGCACGCCCCGCTCATCGTAGTGGTGGTGGCGCGGCTGGGACCGGATCCGAAGATCCCGGAGCAGGAGCGCCTGCTGACCGCCGGGTGCAGCTGCCTGGTCCTGCTGCAGGCCGCGCAGGCCGCCGGCTTCGGCGCCTGCTGGCTGACCGGATGGGCGGCGTATGACCGGGGCGTGGCGGACATCCTGGGTTTGTCCGCCGACGAGCACGTCGCCGGCTTCATTCACATCGGAACCCCGAAGACGGAGATCCCGGAGCGCGAGCGCCCGGATCCCGCGGCGCTGTTGACCCAGTGGCAACCGTGACCGGCGGGGCAGCGGGTCCGCGGCCGCCCGCCACGCTGTACCTGGTCGACGCGAGCCTGTACGTGTTCCGGGCCTGGCATTCGCTGCCGCCCGACCTGCATGGCGCCGACGGCTGGCCGACCAACGCCGTGCACGGCTTCGCGCGCTTCCTGCTGGAACTGCTCGAGCGCACGCGCCCGCAGCACATCGCGCTGGCCTTCGACGAAGCCCTGGACTCCTGCTTCCGCAACCAGCTCTATCCGGCCTACAAGGCCAACCGCGAGCCGGCCCCGGAAGCGCTGCGGCGCCAGTTCGCGCATTGCCAGGCGCTGTGCCGCGCCCTCGGCCTGGAGGTCCTGGCGGACCCCGCCTACGAGGCGGACGACCTGATCGGCAGCGCCTGCGTGCAGCTGCGCGGGCACGGTTTCCGCTCGGTGCTGGTGTCGGCCGACAAGGACCTGTCGCAGCTGTTGGGCGAGCACGATGAACAATGGGACTTCGCGCGCGGCCAGCGCTGGGATGCCGCGGGGGTACCGGAACGCCACGGCGTGGAGGCACGCCAGGTGGCCGACTTCCTGGCCCTTGCCGGGGATGCGGTCGACAACATCCCGGGCGTACCCGGCATCGGCGCAAAGACCGCGGCGTCCCTGCTGGCCCACTTCGGCACGCTGGATGCGCTGCTGGAGCGGGTCGAGGAGATCCCGTTCCTGCGCCTGCGCGGGGCGGCCCGCTGCGCGCAGCAGCTGCGCGAGCACCATGCGCAGGCGCGCCTGTGCCGGGAGCTGGCGACCATCGCCTGCGACGCTCCGCTGCCGGCCCTGGACGGGCGCTTCCGCCGCGGCAACGGCGATCCCGATGCGTTGTGGGAGGTCTGCGAGGCAATGCGCTTCGGCCCGATGACCCGTCGCCGCCTGCATGAGGCCGCCGGCCTGGAGTTCGCGCCGGCCGCCTGAGGCAGGCCGGCAACCGCCATGGACACCCCCGAGCTGATCTACGAAGGCCCCTGGCTGCGCATGCTGCGGCGCGGCCGCTGGGAATACGTCGAGCGCACCACCGGCCGCGGCCTGGCGGTGATGGTCATCGCGCTCACGCCCGCCGGCGAACTGCTGCTGGTCGAGCAATACCGGGTGCCGCTGCAGGCACGCGCGATCGAACTGCCCGCCGGCCTGGTCGGCGACCACGACGATGCCGATACCCTGCTGGCGGCGGCGCAGCGCGAGCTCATCGAGGAAACCGGCTGGCGCGCCGACGCCCTCGAGGTCCTGCTTGTCGGCCCGACTTCGGCCGGCATGAGCAACGAACGCATCGCCTATGTCCGCGCCACCGGCCTGCAGCGCGTGGGCGACGGCGGGGGCGTGGACGGCGAGGACATCACCGTCCACGCCATCCCGCTGGATGGGGTCCCGGCCTGGTTGCAGGCCAGGGCCGGGGAGGGCTGCGAGATCGACCTGAAGCTGTGGGGCGGGCTGTGGCTGGCCCGGCGGCAGCCGGACGGCACGCCCGCCCCGGGCGCCTGAGCGGCCGGCGGGTCAGCCGGCGAAGCGGTCGGTCGCCGCGACCAGCGCGTCCACCGTCTCGGCCTCGAAGGCCGAATGGCCCGACGCCGGGGTGACCACCAGCTCCGCCTTCG
>JAEWFH010000081.1 GCA_023388955.1 Pseudomonadota bacterium | reverse complement strand
TCTCGTCCATCAGCACCAGTGACTGGTCGGTGGCGTGGTGGAGGATGTAGCTGGTCTCGCTCATCTCGACCATGAAGGTCGACTGGCCGCGGGCCAGGTCGTCGCCGGCGCCGATGCGGGTCAGGATGCGGTCGATCGGGCCGATCACCGCGCGCGAGGCCGGCACGAAGCTGCCGATGTGGGCGAGCAGCACGATCAGCGCGTTCTGCCGCATGTAGGTGCTCTTGCCGCCCATGTTGGGGCCGGTGATGACCAGCATCCGGCGGTCGGGGTCCAGCACCAGGTCGTTGGGCTCGAACGGGTCTTCGCGCACCGCCTCGACCACTGGGTGGCGGCCGCGCTCGATGCGGATGCCGGGTTCGTCGCCGAGCTCGGGGCGCGACCAGTCCAGCTCGACCGCGCGTTCGGCCAGGCCGGCCAGTACGTCCAGCTCGGCCAGGGCGCCGGCGTAGCGCTTGAGCGGTTCCAGGTGGCCGCCCAGCACGTCCAGCAGCTGTTCGTACAGCAGCCGCTCGCGGGCCAGCGCACGCTCGCGCGCGGACAGCACCTTGTCCTCGAAGGCCTTGAGCTCCTCGGTGATGTAGCGCTCGGCGTTGGTCAGGGTCTGGCGGCGGGTGTAGTGGGTCGGTGCCTTGCCGGCCTGGGCCTTGCTGATCTCGAGGAAATAGCCGTGGACGCGGTTGTAGCCGACCTTCAGGTTGGGGATGCCGGTCGCTTCGCGCTCGCGCACTTCCAGGTCGATGAGGAACTGGTCGGCGCTGGTGGACAGGCGGCGCAGTTCGTCGAGCTCGGCGTCATACCCTTCCGCGAACACACCGCCGTCGCGGGCCAGCACCGGGGGCTGCTCGACGATGGCGGTGGCGAGCAGGTGGGCGTCGGCGTCGTGCTCGCCCAGTTCCCGGGCCAGCTCCGCCAGGCGCGGCGAATCCAGCGGGGCGAGCAGGGTGCGCACGTCCGGCAGCATCCCCAGGCCGTCGCGCAGGGTGGACAGGTCGCGCGGGCGCGCGCTGCGCAGGGCGATGCGCGACAGGATCCGCTCCAGGTCACCCAGGCCGCGGAAGCGCTCGCGCAGCGCCTGCCCCGTACTGGATGCGGGGTCGGCGCCGGACTCGATCAGCGTCTCCACCGCGTGGTGGCGCAGGCGCAGGGTGGGGTGGTCGCGCAGCGGGCGGTGCAGCCAGCGCCGCAGCAGGCGCCCGCCCATCGGGGTGACGGTGGAGTCGAGCACGCCCAGCAGGGTGTGGCGGGTGTCGCCGTCGGTGCGGGTGTCCAGCTCCAGGTGGCGACGGGTGGCGGCGTTCATGGCGATCGCGCCGTCGCCGGACTCCACTGCGATCGAGGTCAGGTGCGGCAGCTGCTGCTTCTGGGTTTCCTCGACGTAGCCCAGCAGCGCGGCGGCGGCCGCGATGGCTTGCGGGCGCTCCTCGATGCCGAAACCCGACAGGTCATGGGTGCCGAAGAAGCGCAGCAACTGGCGGCGCCCGGAATCGGCATCGAACAGCCACGGCGGGCGCCGGCGCGTGCCGGTGCGGGCGGTGGCGAAGGCCGGCCAGCCCTCCTCGTCCGGGACCAGCACTTCGGCCGGCTCCAGCCGCGCCAGCTCGGCCTCCAGCGCGTCCTCGCCGGCCACCTCGTTGACCAGGAATCGCCCGCCGGCCAGGTCCGCCCAGGCCAGGCCGTAGCCGGACTTGCCGCGGGAGATTGCCAGCAGCAGCGTGTCGCGGCGCTCGTTGAGCAGCGCCTCGTCGGTGACCGTGCCAGGGGTGACGATCCGGACGACTTTCCTTTCTACAAGGCCCTTGCTGGTGGCCGGGTCGCCGATCTGCTCGCAGATCGCCACCGACTCGCCCAGCGCGACCAGCCGGGCGAGGTAGCCCTCGGAGGAGTGATGCGGCACGCCGGCCATCGGGATCGGCTGCCCGGCCGAGGAGCCGCGCTGGGTCAGGGTGATGTCGAGCAGCCGCGCGGCCTTGCGCGCGTCATCAAAGAACAGCTCGTAGAAGTCGCCCATCCGGAAGAACAGCAGCACGTCCGGATGCTCCGCCTTGGCGGCGAAGAACTGCTTCATCAGGGGAGTGTGCTCGGTCTTGGCGGAGTCGCTTCTGGGTTTTTCCGATTTGTCAGTCATTTACTGGAAAGCTGAAGGGGTGCAAGTGGGGGGCATGGGAGGCGTGGTCGTTGTATGGGGTAGTTCGTTACGGTGCGTGCCGCATGACATATCGGAGCCCAAGGTCGTTGGGCCGGCGGAACGAGGTAGCTACCAGGTCGCACTCGGAAGTGGTGACGCCCATGGCCTCGAAGTGCTCCCGCCATTGCCGTACTACGACAGCGATGCGATCGATGATGCCGGCCGCAGCCCCAGGCATAAGGCCGAAGTCACCGGCACCTTCCAGCGCGTTGTCCAAGGTGGCGAGCCTGCCACGGGGCCCTACGGATAGGTGGGGCCTGCGCTCAAGTCCCGCTTGGGGCTTGGGAACAACGTCATACAGCGGACTCAAAGTCCACCCGTCACGCTCGTGGACGAACGCGTGGTTACGCAAGTGATCGTCGTCGTTTGTCACGAGGATGTTGAATACCATGCGCGCAAAAAGCTCTTGTCGATCGTTGGCGACGGTACCCGTTGCCCCGTAACCGGCCATCATTTCTGACAGCTGCCCATAGCTCGCGTCGGGCGACTGGGACTCGTGCAGTCCAAGCATGGTGAGTGCGCTGACTACGTGCTTGCGTGTGATGCCGCGGGGTCCAGGCACCCGATCGAACCTTTCGATGAGCATCACCTGGCGACCATCGGCCAGGGTCTCGATCTCTGTCCGGGGAACATCCAGGCCAGCGATGCGGGCTAGCTCAAGAGTGGCGCGCTCGATGACTGGTACATTGAACCGGTCATCGCGGGACGGGAACTTTGCAATCCACTCAAGGCCGTCATGGCAGACGACGGCCTTCGGTCGGGCGCCACCCATGGACGGCCCGCCGTTCAAGTACGGCGCCAGGTTGGCTGGCAGGGGTTCTCCAGCCTCAACTCGCTCGACTGCATCCAACAGGTAGTGAAGGTCGACAATAGAGGGAAGCTCACCATCGGCCGGCCCACTGTCGGGGGTTTCGCGTATGTCCAGCGCCCCAAAACGATTAGAGCCCGCGCAGTCCAGATAGACGGATTCGGGGAGGCTGTTCGGAGGTGCCTGAAGCCTGTTCTCGATCACCCTCCGGCCCCATAGGTCGGGGGTGGCATCGCGGATAGCCCCGAACAAGGTAAGGCCGTTGGCCGGCAGGAGGTCTTTCCCCAGTTCGTTGCTGTCCAGGGGCAGGGACACCGGGTCCACGGGAAGCGCGGACGGGTCGCGGCGTTCCATGTACCGCCGTCCATAAGCGAAGCGGGAAGCCTCGACCGCTGCGCCTTCTTCGATCATCACCAGGCGGCCAGCCGGAACCGCTTCCGCCTTGCCCTCAAGGTGAATGAAGACCAGTCGCTCGGTTGCAAGCATCAGAAGTCCAGATCCTTCGCGCTTGGCCGGATCGGGCGCTTTGCGCGGGTCTGATCAAGCAGCTTCTCGGCCACCGGGTCGTGCAGTGCGTCGAGTCGGAGTTGGGTAAGCATGCCCAGCACATCCATCACGGATAGCCAGGTTCCCATCGCAACCTCAACTCCGCCGGCTTCAAGGCGCTGCAGCGTGGGCGGGCTACTCTTGGCACGCTCCGCCAATTCTTGGCGGGACCAGCCGCGTGCCACCCGTGCATTTCGCACGCTCTTGCCTAGCGCAACGGCCGTCGCACGAGCTGTCGTAGTCGCAAACTTGGTCTCGGATCGCTTCATTTTCGATCATTAATGAGTCATTACTCGGCCGGATGTATCACTAATGATCTTCTGATTGCCATGGCGCTGGATGGCAAACGACATACGCCCCGGATCATGCCCCCGGCGGAATTGGAAGCTCATCCTCGGCCAACACCACGCAATCGCGCCCGCGCTTCTTCGCCTGGTACATCGCCGCGTCCGCGCGGGCGATCAGGTATTCGTAGTCAGGGTGGCCGTCGTGCATGGCCACGCCGATGCTCACCGTCAGCGGCAGGGTGGTGCCGTCGGAGAGCAGCGCCGGGGAGGCGGCCACGCGCTGGCGCAGGTTCTCGGCGATGGTCAGGGCCTGCTGCTGGTTCACCGAGCCGAGCACGGCCACGAATTCCTCGCCGCCGTAGCGGAACAGATAGTCGCTGCCGCGGGTGGCCTGGGTCAGCACGGTGGCCAGGTGGTGCAGGGCGCGGTCGCCGGCCTCGTGGCCGTGGCGGTCGTTGATGGGCTTGAAGTGGTCCAGGTCCAGCAGCAGCACCGCGAAGTCATCGCCGGAGCGGCGGCGGTGCTCGATCTCCCGGCGCAGCACGGTGGGCAGGAAGCGGCGGTTGAGCAGGCTGGTCAGGGCGTCGCGGCCGGCCTCCAGGTCGCCGATGTTCTCGAACATCAGGCCCATCAGGGAGCGGATCCGCGCCACGTTGACGCGGACGTCGCGCAGCAGCTCCTGGCGGATCGCGGGATCGCTGCAGGACGGCAGCATCTGCCGCAGCTTCGCGTCGATGCCGTCCATCAGGTTGACGATCTCGCGGGTCTCGTCGGTGTTGCCGAAGCTGGGCAGGCCCTTGTGGGTGAACCACAGGCCGAACTCGGAGCGGCGCACGCCGCATTCCTCGACCGTCGCGGTGTTGCTGCCGGCGATGCCGTAGAGCAGGGCGTTCTCCCAGTCCAGCAGCAGGGCGCGCTGGCGCTCGCGCTCGGTACTGATGTTCTGGATCAGCGAGAACAGCCGGTAGGAGGCATCGATGGCGTTGGAACGCTCGCGCGCGGTGACGTAGGCCTGGGTCATGATTTCCAGGGCCAGGTCGACCGAATGGCTGACCAGCACCGAGACCGACAGCGCCAGCTCCCGGTCCCCGGCCAGCTCGGAGATCCGCAGGTACAGCCGGCCCTTGAGCTCGCGGGCGCCGCGGCTGACCAGGTCGACCGGCACGCCGATGCGCGCATGCACGTCGCCGACCACGCGCTGGCGGGCGACCAGCGAGTCGACGTCGCCCGGGGTCGCGGTCAGTACCTCGCGCAGCCACCCTTGCATGGAGGGTTTGAGCCGGTCGCGGACCTTCTCCACCGACAGGAACTTGCTGGCGCGCGGGTCGGACATCATCCCGCCGTAGAAATGGTCGGCCATGTCCGGGAGGGTCAGCTCGGCCACCCGGGCAAGCAGGGGGGCCGTCCCGGGCGGCGCCGAGCGCAGCAACTCGCGCCAGGCATGGTTGAGCTGAAGGTCTTCCCTGGGGGCGGCCTGGGTTTCCTGGGAATTCGGGGCGACGGACTGGTCCATTCGGCGGTAGCGTGCAGGGAAGCGCGCATTGTCCCAGACCGGACGTCACGGCGGCGGCGCCGGCGCCGGTATAGTTCACCGATGACCAAGCACACGATCACCGACGAAGCCCTGCAGGAACTCGCCACCCGGGTCGGCGCCGCGGCCCAGCGCCAGTACCACCGCGTGGTGACGGCCGAGAGCTGCACCGGCGGCTGGATCTCCAAGGCGCTCACCGACGTCGCCGGTTCCTCGGCGTGGTTCGAGTGCGGCATCGCCGCCTACAGCTACGAGGCCAAGCAGGCCCTGCTGGGCGTGCAGCCGGCGACGCTGGAAGAGCACGGCGCGGTCAGCCGCGATACGGCGATCGAGATGGTGTCCGGCGCGCTGGTGCATTCCGGCGCCAGCCTGGCCGTGGCGGTGACCGGCATTGCCGGCCCCTCCGGCGGTACCGAGGACAAGCCGGTCGGCACCGTGTGGATCGCCTGGAAGAAGCGCGGCGGCTACCCGACCGCCGTGGTGTTCCATTTCGACGGCGACCGCGAACAGGTCCGCCGCCAGACCGTCGAGGCCGCGTTGCACGGCCTGCTCGAACTCGCGGGATAACGCACGCAACGGCATCCGGGTGGGGCGCAATAGGCCGCACGCCGTATTGCGCCGCATGTACCCGTTGGGTAGCATTGCTACCAATGGACATCACAGACACCCAAGCGGCCATCCTCGAGTTCATCTCGACACGCATCGCAGCCGACGGCCTGCCGCCGTCGCAGACGGAGATCGCGCGGGCGATGGGCTTTGCCAGCGTGCGCGCGGCGCAGTACCACCTGGAGGCGCTGGAGCAGGCCGGGGCCATCGAACGGATCCCGGGCAAGGCCCGCGGGTTGCGGGTGCTGCGGCCGGTTGAGGTGGAGGGCGCGCCGCCGCCTGCCAACGCCGACGACGCGCTGCGCCTGCCCGTGCTGGGCCGGGTCGCGGCGGGGTTGCCGATCGGCTCCGGGGCGACGCCCGAGCCGGACGACTATGTCCTGCTGGACCGCAACCTGTTCGCGCCCGCGCCGGACTACCTGTTGAAGGTGCAGGGCGACTCCATGCGCGACGAGGGCATCTTCGACGGCGACCTGATCGGCGTGCATCGCACCAGCGACGCGCGCTCGGGCCAGATCGTGGTCGCGCGGGTGGACGAGGAGATCACCGTCAAGCTGCTCAAGCTCGGCAAGGACGGAATCCGCCTGCTGCCACGCAACCCGGACTACGCGCCGATCCAGGTCGGGGCTGACCAGGACTTCGCCATCGAGGGCCTGTACTGCGGCTTGGTCCGGCGGGGCTGAGGGCGTGGCGCGGGGTTTTCCCACGACCGTCCCGGCCGCCGGCCGATCCACGTGCCGCGCCGCGGCTTCCAGACTTCTTCCACGCGCTGTCGCAACCCGTGCGACCGGCCGCGTCCAGACTCCACCACATCCACTCCCCTGATCCGAGGAAACGCCACGATGGACGAGAACAAGAAGCGCGCGCTTGCCGCCGCCCTGGGCCAGATCGAGAAGCAGTTCGGCAAGGGCTCGGTGATGCGCATGGGCGACCGCGTGGTCGAGGCCGCCGAGGTCATCGGCACCGGCTCGCTGATGCTCGACATCGCCCTCGGCATTGGTGGCCTGCCCAAGGGCCGCGTGGTGGAGATCTACGGGCCGGAGTCCTCCGGCAAGACCACCCTGACCCTGCAGGCCATCGCCGAGTGCCAGAAGGCCGGCGGCACCGCGGCCTTCATCGACGCCGAGCACGCGCTTGATCCGGTCTACGCCGCCAAGCTGGGCGTCAACGTCGACGACCTGCTGCTCAGCCAGCCCGACACCGGCGAGCAGGCGCTGGAGATCGCCGACATGCTGGTGCGCTCGGCCGCGGTGGACATCGTGGTGATCGACTCGGTCGCCGCGCTGACCCCCAAGGCGGAGATTGAGGGCGAGATGGGCGACCAGCTACCGGGCCTGCAGGCCCGGCTGATGAGCCAGGCGCTGCGCAAGCTCACCGGCAACATCAAGCGCTCCAACACCCTGGTGATCTTCATCAACCAGCTGCGCCACAAGATCGGCATCATGATGCCCGGCCAGAGCCCGGAGACCACCACCGGCGGCAACGCGCTGAAGTTCTACTCCTCGGTGCGCCTGGACATCCGCCGCATCGGTGCGATCAAGAAGGGCGACGAGATCATCGGCAACCAGACCAAGATCAAGGTCGTCAAGAACAAGATGGCCCCGCCGTTCAAGCAGATCATCACCGAGATCCTGTACGGCCAGGGCATTTCCCGCGAGGGCGAGCTGATCGACATGGGCGTGGACGCCAAGCTGGTGCAGAAGGCGGGTGCCTGGTACAGCATGGGCGAGGAGCGCATCGGCCAGGGCAAGGAGAACGCCCGCCAGTACCTCAAGGACAACCCGCAGCTGGCGGTGAAGCTGGAAGCCGAGCTGCGCGAGAAGTTCGTGCCCGCCGAGGCCCGCCCGGGCGAGGACGACGGCGACGCCGCCGAGTAATGGGCGGGCGTGGCAAGCGGCCACCCCAGACGCCCGTGCAACGAGCGCTGGGACTGCTGGTGCGGCGCGAGCATTCGCGCCGCGAGCTCGGCCGCAAGCTGGTCGCCCGCGGTTTGGATGCCGGTGAGGTCGAGGCGGCGATCGACCGCCTCGCCGAGGCCGGCTGGCAGGACGACGACCGCTTTGCCGAGGGCCTGGTCCGCCAGCGTGCCATGGCCGGCTACGGTCCGTTCCACATCCGTGCCGAGTTGGGTACCCATGGCCTCGACGATGGCCAGGTGGAGGCCGCCATGGATACCTTCGAAGGCGACTGGCTGGAGAACGCGCGGGACCTGGTGCGCCGCCGCCAGGGCGAGGACTTCGCCACCGATCCGGCCAGGCGCCGCAAGGCGGCCGACCTGCTGGCCCGGCGCGGTTTCCCGGGCGAGTTGATCCGTCAGGTCACCCGCCTGGATGACGAATGGTGAGGCGCGGCCGCGCGGGTACCGGTCCACGCCGCGGCTGAACGCGGGGCCCCTCCACCGCCGTTTGCGCCCCTGGCCGGTGCTCCACGCGCCGGGCGCGCCCTGATAGGCTACGCGATTGCCGTCCCGCCCCTTGCCTTGTTGGCCGGGCGTTTTCCTGCCCTGTTGCCGCCTGATGAAGACACAAGCCGTCCGCAGTACCGCCGAGATCCGTCGCGAGTTCCTGGAGTTCTTCCGGGAGCGCGGCCATACCGTCGTGCCGTCCGCGCCCCTGGTGCCGGCCAACGACCCGACGCTGCTGTTCACCAACTCGGGGATGGTGCAGTTCAAGAACGTCTTCCTGGGCAGTGAGAAGCCCGGCTACGTGCGCGCGACCGACGTCCAGCGCTGCCTGCGTGCCGGCGGCAAGCACAACGATCTCGACCAGGTCGGCTACACCGCCCGCCACCACACCTTCTTCGAGATGCTGGGCAACTGGTCGTTCGGCGACTACTTCAAGGAAGACGCGATCCGCTGGGCCTGGGAACTGCTCACCACCGTGTGGGGCCTGCCGGCCGAGCGCCTGACGGTCACCGTCTACCAGACCGACGACGAGGCCTACGCAATCTGGCGCGACCTGATTGGCGTGCCCGAGGAGCGGATCATCCGCATCGGCGACAACAAGGGTGCGCCGTACGCGTCGGACAACTTCTGGCAGATGGCCGACACCGGCCCGTGCGGTCCGTGCACCGAGATCTTCTACGACCACGGCGAGCAGTACTTCGGCGGCCCCCCGGGCTCGCCCGACGAGGACGGCGACCGCTTCATCGAGATCTGGAACCTGGTGTTCATGCAGTTCGACCGCCAGGCCGACGGCACCATGGCGCCGCTGCCGGCCCCGTGCGTGGACACCGGCATGGGCCTGGAGCGCATTGCCGCGGTCC
>JAEWFH010000061.1 GCA_023388955.1 Pseudomonadota bacterium | reverse complement strand
GCAGCGGGCCGGGCCGGGCGTGGCCGGGAGCCGCCCCGTGCCTGCGCCGCCCGTGCCTGCACCCGGGGTCACAGCACGCGGAACTCGATCCGCCGGTTGCGCGCGCGGCCCTCGTCGGTAGCGTTGTCGGCGACTGGCCGGTCGGGCCCGAAACCCTGGACACCGAGGTTGTCGGCGTCCACGCCAGCGGCCTCCAGGTAGGCCTTGACCGCGATGGCCCGCTGCAGGCTCAGCGCCACGTTGGCCTGGCGCGCGCCGACGCTGTCGGTGTGGCCGATCACCTGCACCTGCTGGCCACCGATCTCCGCCAGTGCGGCGGCCATCTCGTCGAGGATCGCGCGGCCACCGGCGGTCAGCTCGGCGCTGCCGCTGCGGAACTCGATGATGCGGTCGGCCAGGGCCTGGTCCAGCACCGCCTGGCTGTCGGCGCCTTCGGCACGCAGTCCGTTGTGGATCTGGTAGCCGGGGCCGGCCGCAGTGGCGAGCACGCTGGCGACCTGCTGGCGCCGGGCTTCGTTGGCGACGTTGCCGCGGATGCGCACGCTGTTGCCGTCGATCACAAGCTCTCCACCGGACACGTCGGTGAGCGCCGGATCGAGCATTCCGGCCACGCGCTCGGCCCAGTTGGCGGGCGCGACCACGCTGTCGACCTCGATGCGGTCGACCACCCGGGCGGCGCCGTACAGCGCATGCAGCCGCGCCAGCACCGCGGCACGGCTGGCCTCGTCGGGCACGGTGCCGGCGGCGATGACCGGGGCGGCGGATGACTGCGCCAGCGCGGCTGGCGCCACCAGCAACAGGGCCGGCAACAGGGCCGGCAACAGGACGCCCAGCGCGCGGGCATGGAAGCGGTTGCGTGCAGGATCAGCGTGCATGTCAGGTTCCCAGGAAGGTCCGGTTGAAGGCCGTGCGCGCGGTGCCCAGCGCCAGCTCGCCGCGGTCGAGGTGGCTGGCGAGCTTGTTGAGACCGTGGTCGGCGGACAGCTGCTCCTCCACCCAGTCCGCCTCGCCGATCGGAATGAAGCGCTGCGCGGCCTCGGCCGGGTCCAGCGCGGCATGCAGGGTGCGCCCATCCGCACCGTTGAAGCCCAGCAACAGGCACGGTCCCTGCCCGTCCACGCCGGTGCCCTCGCGCAGCAGCAGCACCAGCTCGAAGTCGGCGCGGCCAAGGAAGCCCGACGCCAGGTCGAGCCAGAACGCCGCCACCAGCGGGCGGTACAGGGGGTCGGCGGGCAGTGGCAGGGCAAGGCCCTTGTCGACCCCGCCGGCCGCGGCCGCCACCGGCTGCAGCAGCAGGCCCAGCGCCGGCAGGGCGTGGCGCAGGGACAGGTGCGGATGCCCGGAACCACGCAGCAGCGCCTGCAGCGCGGCGATGTCCTGCAACTCCAGGAAGTCCTCGAATGCCCCGTCCCAGGCCTGGGTGCCGGGGCCGATCGACAGCCGCGTGGCGGCGATGTCGCGCAGCGCAGGTGCCGCGTCGTCGGCCGCCAGCGCCTGTTGTCCAAGCCGTCCCATCAGCGACCACGGCCGCGACAGTGCCAGTGGCGCACGGGCGATGAAGCCCAGCGGCCGCGCCACTTCCATCCGGCATGCGAGCAGGAACGGAAAGCGCCGTCCGGAGGCATCACGGCTGGGCAGGAAGTGGCCGCCCACGGCGACCCGGTTCGCCGAGCCCAGGAAGGCGAAATGCAGCGGCGGCGCCTCGTCGTAGAGCTGGCGCCAGGCCGGATTGCGGGCCATCCGCTCCAGCGCATCCCCGCTCCAGCGGTCCAGCATCTGCATCAGCTGGTGGCTGCCCTCGCCACCAACGAAGTCGCCGCGACTGGGCAGCTTGCCGAAGCAGCCCACCGGCAGTTGCGCCTCGCGCGCCTCGGCCACCGCCATCAGCGGGTCCCCGCCGGGCTGGCCACCACCCCGGCGCTCCCCGCGCCGGGGGCTTCCGGTGCGGGGGTGCCGGCCACCAGCGGCGGCAACCGCAAGCCGATGGAATCGCTGGCCGTGGCATTGGGCTGCAC
Source organism: Pseudomonadota bacterium (assembly GCA_023388955.1). GTDB lineage: Bacteria > Pseudomonadota > Gammaproteobacteria > Xanthomonadales > Xanthomonadaceae > Novilysobacter. The sequence goes on along the minus strand of JAEWFH010000061.1, from coordinate 10,433 downwards.
CGAGCTGATGATCCGCAACTCCACCGAAACCTCCGCCCCGCCCCGCTCCCAGGTCAGCCGGTAATGCTGGTCGCCCAGTTCGGAGGCGCGTGCCGCGGCGAACATGGCCTCGGTTGCACCATTGCCGGGCGCATTGAACACCTGCACCTCGCGGCCGTCGCCGGTCACCGCGGTGATCTCCACCCCGGGCACGCCCTCCCCCGGCAGCTGGAAGGTGTGCCACTGCGGTGGGGTGTTGCGGTAGCGCAGGCGCTGGCCATCCACCACCAGCGAGTACTCGCGGCCGCGCGCCGGCATCGGCAGCACCTGGAACACCATCTGCGGACTGTCCGCGGCGCTGCCCCCGACCCATTGCCCGTAGCCGGCGACCAGCTCCGGCCCCAGGCCGATGCCGATGTCGGCCCAGCGCCGCGGCGTGAGGGTATTGCCGCGGCGGATCACCAGCGTGCCCAGGGCCTCCTCGCCGAAGCGGGCAATCGCCCCGGACGGGCCGAAGATGCGGTCGATGTCACCCTGGGCGGCCTGCACGTCCGCGTTCGCGGCGTAGGGATAGCGACGGCCGATGCCCTCCTCGAACGGCTGGTGGACCTGCGCCGCCCAGGTGCGGTTGAGCTCGTCCTCGGTCGGCGCCACGAGCGCGGCGAAACCCTGCACCAGCGGCCGCAGCAGCAGTGGACGCAGCATCCCGCGCTCGTCCGCGGCCAACCCGTTGAGCATCTGCTCGTCGACCAGCCGCAGCGTCGCCGACAATTCCGATCCCTCGCCATCGAGGGTCTGCTGCATCAGCTTGCGCGCACCCGGACCCGGATCCCCCTGGGTGTGGATGGAGTTGAGGCGACTGCGCACGCCGCCCAGCGATTCGAAGTAGCGGTCCATCAGGGACGGGCCGCCCTCGTGCGGCGCCAGCAGCCGGGCAAGCCCGGCGAAGCGGCTGCCGACCGGGCCGGCCTCCGCGGGTTGCTGCCGGCCGGTCTCCGGGTCGAGCTGCATCGCGACCGGCGTGGGATTGCGGCGCATCACCACCCGGTTGAACCAGGCCACGATGCCGCCACGCGCAGCCCCGGCCAGTTCGCTTGCAGCGGCCGGGTTGTCCCACACGGTCTCGTGGTTCACCGCTTCCAGCAGCGTGCGCAACGGGGACGCGGACGGATCGCCCAGGAGGTTCATCCGCTCGACCGCATCCGGGAAGCCATCGAAGCGCGCAACGCTGACTCCTTCCAGGAAACGCTGCCACTCCCGTGCGTACTCGGCCTTGTACAGCCCGGCCAGCTCGGCGGTGATGTGCTGCGGGCTGCCGGCCAGGGTCAGGTCGCTCTGCACCGTCGACTCCAGCACCCAGTCGGTGCTGCTGAGCTCGGTGCCGGCAGCCTCGGCGATCGCATCGGCAACGTACTCCTCCCAGGCCTGGCGGGTGAACGCACCCGGCACCTGGTGGCTGCCCGCCAGCAGGCCGCCGGAGTGCGCATCGCCGAGCAGGCCGGCCACGGTGACCGGGCTGAAGCGGGTGGCGGCGCGCGCCTTGATCTGCGCGTACACGCGGTCCCGGGCGGAGGCGCCGCGCATCACCTGGCGCAGCGCCTGGCGGCTGTCGTCGACCAGGCCATAGCGGGTTTCCAGCAGCGGCCAGCCGGGCTCGCCGGCCTGGCGCACGTGGTAGCTCATCAGCCGGCCGGCGGCGCGCAGCATTTCCTCGCGCGGCATGTCGCCACGGTTGGCCTCCAGCCAGCCCCGCCAGAAGCGGGTCAGCTGGTCGCCCAGGTGCAGCCCTTCGACCTTCGCCGGATCCGCCAGCATCAGGTAGGTCTTGAGTGCGTTGTAGGCATCCTGCGGGTCGGTCGGCGAGGCTTCCTCGTACAGCTGCGCCTGTCCGCCCTCCGGGTCACGCGCCTGCTGCGGCTCGCCCGCCGCCTCCACGCCACTGGCGGGCGCCTGCAACGAGGCGCGGTTGGCGACCACCTGCGCCAGGTAGTCCTCCAGCCGGGCCGTCACCGGATCCAGCATCACCTGGCGCATGCCGTGGAAATACTCCCGGCGCAGCTTCGCCTCCAGCGCTTCACCCTGATAGAGGCCGAAGCCAAGGCCCAGCGGACGGTCGTCGCGATAGCGCTCGAGCTGCTCCAGGCGGTCCTGCAGGGCCAGCAACGCGTGGATGCGCGAGCCCAGGTCCACCGAGCCCTCCTGCACCGCGATCGCTTCCTCCAGGTCGGCGGTGACGTCGGCCACCAGCTGGTGGTTGCCGGTGTACGACCAGGTCCAGGCCGCGAGCGCGCCGCCCAGCACCAGCACCGCGGCGAAGAAGGAGGCGTAGCGCAGCCGCGCGCGACCGCGGCTGGCGTACTGCCGTACCAGCCCGCGGTCGGCGAAGATGACGCGCCGGAACAGCCCCTGCAGGAAGTAGCTCGAGTCCGCCGGCGCCACCGCCTCCAGCGGCTCGCCCGAGGACAGCGCGAACTGCCGCTCCACCCGCTCGGTGGCCGGCTGCACCGCCACGCCCTCCTGCAGCGCGCTGGTGAAATAGAAGCCGCGGAACACCGGCTTGAACTGGTAGGGGTTGTCCTCGAACAGGGTGGCGATGAAGGTGCGCAGTGCCGGCTTGATGCCGTTGAACTCCATCGGCATGGTCAGCAGCCCCGGCGCCACCTCGCGGCCGCGGGCCATCGCCATCTGCGCCAGCCCGGCCTCGCGCAGCCCGTCGGCGAGCTCGTCGAAGTGGCGGTCGAAGGCGGCCAGCGCATCGTCCTGGGCACCTACTTCATAGGGCAGCGTGGCGCCCCAGGCATTCTCGCGCTCGGCCGGGTCCAGCCCGCGGAAGAAGTCGGAGAACCCGTTGATCAGGTCGGCCTTGGTGAACACCACGTAGACCGGGGCGTGCACCTCCAGCCGCTCGGTCAGTTCCTGCACCCGCTGGCGCAGGTTCTTGGCCAGGTCGATGGCGAACTCGGGCTTGCTGCCCGACAGCTCGGCGATCGAGGCGGCGATGAGGATGCCGTTGATCGGCGCGCGCGGCCGGTGCTTCTTGAGCAGGTCGAGGAAGGTCAGCCACTCCAGCCGGTCCCCGGCGCTGACCGAGTAGCGCCCGGCGGTGTCGAGCACGATGCCTTCGGTGGTGAAGTACCAGTCGCAGTTGCGGGTGCCACCCAGGCCGTGGATCACCGCGCTGCGGTTGTCCTCGAACGGAAAGCGCAGCCCCGAGTTGAGGATCGCGGTGCTCTTGCCGGCCGCCGGGTTGCCGATGATCACGTACCACGGCAGCTCGTACAGCGCGGCGGTGCCGCGGGCCTGGCCGATCCGCGAGGACTTGATCGCCTTGACCGCCTCGGCCATGCGCTCGCGCAGCGCCTCGGCCTGCGCCTTCGCGGCCGGCTCGGCGCTGGCGACCGCCTGGTCGGCCTGGCCCGCCACCATGTCGTCCAGCCCCTTGGCAGCCTTGCGCGCGCGCCAGCGGCGGATGGCCACGACCAGCAGCCAGGCCACCGCTCCGATCAACACGGCCGCCAGCAGCCACCCTCCCGCCGCCAGCAGGCCGTCCCGGCCGAAGTACGCGGCCAGCAGCGCCAGCGCGGCGAGCACCCGGTAGTCGCTCAACCAGTAACGCAGGTTCATCCAGAAACTTCTCATTGCGGTACGTCCATGCTCAGGCGGTCGCCGCCTCCGCGGCGGCGTGGGTTTCAGGGGAGCGCGCCGGATCGGTCGGCGACGGCCCAGGGACCGGGACCGGCGACAGGGCCAGGGCGGTACGCCGCGCGTCGCCCGCCAGGCCCAGCACCAGGACGGGGGCGCCAGCCACGTGCACGTGGGCAGCCGCTGCGGCCAGCAGCACCAGCGGCGCGGCCAGGCCTGCATCGCCACAGGCCAGGCCGAGGTGCCGGGCGGCGACGGCGAGCTCGGCCTCGGGCAGCACGGCGTGGATCGCCCCCGCCGCTTCCACCGCCCGGCTGGGACGATGGTCGGCGTCGGTGAACACACAACGGGGCCCGTCTTCCAGGCCGGCGGTGCGGACGGCGTCCTGCAACAGGCGTGCGGAGCCGGCAACGGCCTCGCGCCCACGCCCGGCATCGGCCCGGCTGCAGCGGTGCATCCGGACCGGAGGCCGGTCGCCCGGCGCCGGGAGGGGCGCGGCGGCAAGCAGCAGGCCGGCCGCGGCTTCGCCGGGGATCCGGCCTTCCAGATGGCCGCTGACCAGCAGCTGGTTGCGGGCTTCGAACTGTTCGATCCGCAACGGATCCAGCATCGATTCGGTGGCCAGCACCACTCGTGGCGCATCCAGGTCCTGCGCGGCGGCCCGCTCCAGCGCGCGCCAGACATCGTCCGGTCCGTTCGCGGCACAGGCTTCGATGATGAAACGGCCTGCGTCCAGGCCGCTGGCCGCGGCAAGTTCCGCCAACCGGGCGGCCGCGGCCTCGCGAACCGGTGCCGGCCAGGCCGCGGGCAACAGCAGCTGGATGCACAGCGGCGGCGTCGGCGCGGCACCGCCGGGGGCCCGTGCCGAACGTGAGTGGTGCATGGCGTGCGGATGCAGGCCGGTGTCCTCCGCCGGCACCGCAAGCCCGGGGCGGGCGGGGTTCGCGACGGACGCGGCGGCGGCGAGGAGGAGGTCTTCGGCCACCGGTTCCAGCAGCGCCAGCGCGCGCAGCACGTGCGGGGGCTGCGCTGCAGCCACGCGCTCGCCGAGCTGGCGGCCGAGCCAGCCGGCGCTCCACCCGGGATCGACGTCCCCGGCCTCGGCGGCAAAGACCGGCAGGCCCATGGAGTCGCGCAACCCGGGATGCAGCGGCGGGCGGGACGGGTTCGCGAGCGCCGCCGCGATCACGTCCGGGTCGCTGCCGGCGCGCGTCCAGGCGGTGGCCGCATGCAGGTACAGCGGGCGGTCCGGCGTGGCAGGAACGGCGTCGGACGCGGCGTTGCCTTCCTCCTCCCCTGCCGGGGGCGTGGCGCGGCCTGCCCGGCGGCGGCGCAGCAGCGCTCGCAGGCCCAGCAGGGCGGTGAACAGCAGCAGCGGGAGGACGAGCAGCCACACCAGCAGGTGTCCGGAGGTGACCTCGGTGGCGCTGGCGCGCCAGTACAGCACCGCCGCCAGCCAGGTGGCGCCGAACACCAGCACGCCAAGCCCCCCCGCGCGCAGCAGCGCAGCCGCCTTCATGACGGCCTCCGGTGGGCACCAGCGTTGGATGCGGACATGCGCCTTGCTCCCTGGCAGCCCCGTCGGGAAACGGGGAATCCGGCGACTTCCGTTCGCCGACCCGGGACGATAGCAGGACCGGGCCGGCGGTTCACCCTGCGACGGCGGCTTCAGTAGCCCGCGGCGCGCCGGGCCTGGTGGCAGTCCCCGCGCATCTCCACGTGCACGTAGTCCTTGAGCCGGCGCCAGTTGCCGCCCCACTCCAGTCCCGCATCCACCGCAAGGCGACCGTAGAGCAGGTAGCCGCGGCGGGTCCACGGATCCTCCATGTCCCACTGCAGCCGGCCATCGCGATACAGCGCGCTGTCGACCGCCAGGCCGTACTGGTGGCAGCTGCGTCCGGCACCGGCGAGGGTGGTTCCGCTGCCACGCCGGGCCAGCTCCGCCTGCCGCTCCGGGCTGCGGTAGCCCTCCACCAGCACCATGCGGTAGCCCTGCCGCGCCATGGCCTGGTGGATGGCCAGGACCTTTTGCCGCAGCCCGGCATCCACCCGCTCCCAGCGCCGGTCGGCACTGGCAATCGCGACCGGGGCATGGGTCGTGGCCGCACTGCGCTGCAACTCGGCCTCGGCCGCGGTGAACACCGCCGGCGGCAGGTCCGGCGGCGGCGCCAGGCGCTCGCCGCGCAGCAGTTCGAGCACGTGCCGGTCGGCGGCCGCGATGACCGACGGATCGAACTCCTCCAACACCACGTCGCGGCGCGCGGTGAGCACCACCAGGGGCGGGACAGCCAGCAGCGCCAGCGCGGCGACGGCCAGCGCCCGGTTTCGATGGAGGAAGCGCGAGGCCGCCCGCCCGTGCAGGCCCAGTGCCCGGCCCGCGGCCCCGGCGCGGCGGCCGGATGCCACCTGTGCGCGGTCCCCCGCGGCCGCCAGTCGTCCCCACGCGCGGCCCAGCCCGCCGGCGACCGTCGCACGCGCGGACGGGAACAGTGCCAGCCACGCCAGCACCACGCTCAACACGAAGAACAGCGCCATCCCGAGCAGCATCCCTGGGCCCTCCCTGGTCCGGGGGCGATTGTCGCCCCGCGTCCCCGCGGTGGCCAGCGCCCGGATTGACGCGCCGCTCGCGGGGGGCACAGAATGCCGGCGCCCGTGCCCTTGCAAGCGCGGCCTGCCGGGCGGACCGGCCAGGAAAGGAGACCAGGTGGAACGGCACGATGCCATGACCCGCCGCCCCAGCCTGCTGGCCGGCGGCCACGAGCCCACGCACGGCGCCACGCCGTCCGGGCGCATCCTCCCCTCGATCGACGCCAGCGACGCGCCCCCCCCGGTGCGCGCGCGGCCGTGGTGGCTCGCCGTTGCGCTGCTGGCGACGGCAGCACTGGCCGTAGTGCTGCTAGCCCGTCCTTCCACTGATCCGCGCACCACGGCCCCGGTGGCGGGCGTTGCAGGGCCGTCGGCACCCGGCGCAGCCGCGGGTGCCGCGACCATCATCGAGGAGCAGGTCCTGCCAACCGAGGTAGCCCTGGGCCCCTCAAGCTTGTCCACGCCCGATCCCGCGCCCGGTTCCGTAGTTGATTCACCCTTCGCCGCAATGGCGCATTCGGGCACCGGCGGCGTGGCTTCAAACCCGTTCGTCGACCGCCGTGAAACAAAGGCCGCGGCTCCTGCCCGTCCGCATGCGGCTGATACCGCTGCGGAAGTGGAAAGCCCGGCGCTGCTGGCAACGCTGCTCGGCCACATCCACGCCCGTCCGGCACCGGAATCGGGCATGGACCGCCTGGTCGGGCAACTGGCCGGCAAGGACGGCGCGAGCGCGCAAGCGGGTACGCAGGCAAGCCCGGCGGGCGCGGAGTTCCGCTCCCACCAGATCCAGATGAACCTGCGCGACTGCCCGCCGGCCAACACCGCGGAGGGCGTGGCCTGCCGGCGCGGGATCTGCGAGGTGTACGCGGGGCGGGACCCGGCCTGTCCGGCCGGATAGGCGGTCCTACCAGACCACCTCGGCCATCGAGCAGTTCAGCCCCGAGCCGATGCCCAGCAGGCCAATGCGGTGGCCCTTCTGCAGGCGCCCCATCTCGCGCAGCTTGCTGAGCACGATCGGCACCGAGGCCGGGCCGATATTGCCGTGCTCGCCGAAGATGGTCAGCACCTTGCGCGGGTCGATGCCCATGGCCTTGGTGAAAGCCGCGGTGTGCACCTTGCTGACCTGGTGGATGACGTACTCGTCCAGCCCGTCGGCCGCCCAGCCCAGCTTGTTGGTGGCCACCTGGAAGGTCTTCTGCGCCAGCTTGACGCCTTCCAGCAGCAGCATCCGGGTATCGGTGACCATGCCGTCGATGTTGCCGCGGCAGAGCTTGTTCCACTGCGTCGCCGCGCGGGTCACGCCGCCACGGTAGCGCGGGGCGCCCGGGGCCAGCTCGGCGCGGGCCATCACCATCGCCGCCGCGCCGGAACCCAGGGTCAGGGTCGCCAGCTCGTTCTTGAAGTCCTCGGCGGTGGAATCGGCGCGGGTCATGCGCTCGATGGTCTTCTCGTAGGCCAGGTCGGCGGTCTCGCCGTCCACGACCAGCGCATAGTCGATCTCGCCGCGCTCGATCATCCGGCTGGCGATGTCCATGCCGTTGATGAAGGCCAGGCAGGCATTGGCGACATCGAAGTTCTGGCAGTCCTCGGACAGGCCCAGGTTGCCGGACACGATCGAGGCGGTCGACGGCTCCAGGTAGTCGCGGCTGACCGAGGTGTTGACCAGCAGGCCGACCTTGTCCGGATCGATGCCGGCATCGGCCAGGGCCTTGACCCCGGCCAGGGTGGCGGCCTCGGAGGCAAGCATGTCGCCATCCCACAGGCGCCGCTCGTGCACGCCGGCGATGTCCCCGAGCACGTCGGCACGGATGCCCAGCCGGTCGAGGGTAGGCTGCAGGCGCGCATTGATTTCCACCGAACTCAGCCGGCGCGGGGCATCGATGTGGGCCAGGCCGGCGATGGCGACGTGTTGGAAGAGCATGGAAGTGGCAACCGTACCGCAGGGATCACGCCAGATTAACGCTTTGGGCAAGGCGCTGCATTAACCATCCCGGTTGCGTGCCCTCCACGGGTGCGGCACTCAGCCGCCAACCGGGTAGGTGGTCGCGCCGCTGCGCGGCGGCTGCGGCGTCGCCGGGACCGCGGGATTGCCCCCGCAGCGGTAAGCGGCGAAGCGCTGTTCCCCGTCCACCGGCTGGCCCAGCGGCTGCACGGTGTCGGCCTGGAGGCCGGGGGCCTCGTTGCGCGCCAGCGTCTCCAGCTCCTCGCGCACGCGCAGCGGGTTGCGGTCGTAGAAGGCAACCGAATCCTTCACCGATACCGCGACCTCGCCGCGCTTCTCGCAGGCGGGCGGGTTGCCGGCGGCCATCACCCGCACCGCGCTGGCACCGGGCGCCATGTGGACCCAGGTGCAGCCGGCGGACAGCAGCGTGGCGGCAAGGGCGGCGGGGACCAGGACAGGCAGGCGCATGGCGGATTCCTTCAGGGACGGTCAGGGGATTCTGGCCAACGCCGCCGGCCGCAGGCTGAACCGTGCCAGCACGGTCGCCTGCGTCCGGCAGCGCTGGAACGGCGGTCAGTCGGCCTGGACCGGACGACCGTCGGCGTCGAGCACCTGGACGGTGCCCAGCTGCAGTTCGCGCACCGGCACCTCGATCTGGCCCAGGTCGCCGACCACCACCCAGGTCAGCGCGGAGGGATCCAGGGTGCGCTGCACCACCGAGTCCAGCTGCGGCGCGGTCAGCCCGGCGATCTCGTCGCGACGCTGGAACACGTAGTCGTCGGGACGGTCATAGCGGACCATGCCGGCGATGGTGCCGGCGACCGAACGGGCGGTCTCGTAGGCACCCGGCAGGCTGCGGATCTCGGTGGCGCGCACCTTCTCGGTTTCCTCGGCGGTCGGCGGCGCGACGCCGGTGGCGAACTCGCTGATCTCGCGCTGCAGCTCGCCCAGGGCATCGGCGGTACGGTCGATCTGCACCGGCGAGAAGGCGATCCACGGACGCTGCCCCAGCGCCCCGCTGGCGAAGCTGTAGGCGCCGTAGGCCCAGTGCTTGTCCTCGCGCAGGTTCATGTTGAGGCGCGAGCTGAACTGGCCGCCGAGGATGGTGTTGGCCAGCTCGAACTCGGTGGCGTCGGGCGAACGGTTCGACGGCACCAGCTGGCCGGCGAAGATGTTGGCCTGCACCGCGCCGGGCTGGTCGATCAGGAACACCCGCGGGCCCTCCGGCAGCGCGACCTGCTCCACCTCGACCGGCGCCGGGGCCTGGCCTTCGCCCTGCCAGTCGCCCAGGTGGCGCTCCAGCATCGGCACCAGTTCCTCCAGCGTGGTGTCGCCGACGACGACCAGGGTGGCGCCTTCCGGACGCACCCAGTCGCGGTGGTAGGCCACCAGGTCGTCACGGGTCAGCGTGGCGATCGAGGCCTCGGTGCCCGAGCCGCTGAACGGCATCGCATAGGCGTGCCCCTCGCCGTACAGCAGCGGCGGCAACACGCGCAGCGCGGCGGCGTTGGGATTGGCCTTCTCCTGCTGGATGCCGGCGATCCAGCTCGCCTTCACCCGGTCGATCTCGGCCTGCTCGAAGCGCGGCTGGCGCAGCATCTGCGAGAACAGCTCCAGCGACGGATCGAGCTGGTCCTTCAGCGCCGACAGGCTCGCGCTGCCGCCGTCCAGCGAGGCACCGGCAGCCAGGCTGGCACCCAGCGACTCGGCGCGCGCGGCGAAGCCCAGCGCGTCGTGGTCGCCGGCGCCCTCGTCCAGCATGCCCATCGTGAAGCTGGAGGTACCCAGCTCGCGGCCCCCGGCGGCATCGGCCTTGTAGCCGCCGTCCAGCAGCAGGTTGAACTGCACCACCGGCACCGTGTGGCGCTCGGCGAGGATCACCTTCAGGCCATTCGACAGCGTGGCGCGCTGCAGCTCGGGGAAGACCAGCTCCGGGAACCGGTCCGGCAGCGGCACGCCGGTACTGCGGTCCACGCTGCTGGCGGTAACCGAGTACTGCGGGTCGACCGCCGGCATCACGAACGGCTCCGGATCCACCGCCGGCTCCTCCGGCAGCGGGGTGCGCTCGCCGGGGACGATCACCAGGGTGTGCGAACCCTCGTCCAGCCACTCGCCAGCCAACGCCTGCAGGTCGGCCGGGGTCGCGGTGAGGATGTTGTCCATCGACTCGCGGAAGCAGCCCGGGTTGCCGGTGTAGATCTCGCAGCTGGCCAGCGCGTCGGCCTTGCCGCCGAAACCGCCGATGCGCTCGACGCCGCGGGTGAAGCCGGCGCGGAACACGGTC
>JAEWFH010000059.1 GCA_023388955.1 Pseudomonadota bacterium | reverse complement strand
GTGCGCCCTGGCCCAGGTAGTTGAGCATCAGCGCCGGCAGCACGAAGCCGTACCAGGCGATGCGCACCGGCCGGGCGCCGAAGTGGCCCATGTCGGTGTAGATCGCCTCCCCGCCGGTGACCGCCAGCACCACCGCGCCGAGGATGAAGACCCCGCCCCAGCTGTGCTCGGCGAAGAAGCGCGCCGCCCACAGCGGGTTGATCGCTTGCAGCACTTCCGGCTCGTGGAGGATGTTGGCCACGCCCAGCACCGCCAGCACCAGGAACCACAGGCCGGTGACGGGGCCGAACACCTTGCCCACCCGCTCGGTGCCAAAACGCTGCACCGCGAACAGCGCCACCAGCACCAGCACCGTCAACGGCACCACCCAGCGCCCCAGCTCGGGGGCGACCACCTCCAGCCCCTCCAGCGCGGACAGCACCGAGATCGCCGGGGTGATCACCCCGTCGCCGAAGAACAGCGCCGCGCCGAACACCCCCAGCAACCCGACCAGGTAGCTCGAGCGCGGGTGTCCGGCCAGGGTGCGCTGGGCAAGCGCCATCAGCGCCATGATCCCGCCTTCGCCCTCGTTGTCGGCGCGGGTGATGATCGTCACGTACTTGACCGTGACCACCAGCACCAGCGCCCAGAACACCAGCGACAGGATGCCCAGCACGGTGTCGTGGTTGGCGGCCAGGCCGTAGGCCGGGCTGAAGGCCATCTTCAGGGTGTACAGCGGGCTGGTGCCGATGTCGCCGAACACCACGCCGATCGCGGCCATCACCAGGCCGGCCAGCCCGGACTTGCCGTGGGTGGGGATGTCGGCACCGCGGGCGCGGGCGGAACGGGATCGGGGCATGGTGTCGTGCACGGCCGCGTGGGCCGTGGCCGGGTCAGCGAAGCGCGGACTGTAGCGCCTTGCGGATGATCGTTGCAGCGTCGTCGCCGGCGGCCGTCGCGGCGCGGGCCATCTTCGCCGCCTCCGCCGGCTTGTACCCCAGCTGCTGCAGCGCAATGACCGCTTCCGTCTCCGGATCGGCCGCCCCCCCACCGCCACCGGCCGGCCCACCGATGCCGATCAGGTCGCCGGCGCGGTCGCGAAGCTCGACCACGATGCGCTCGGCGGTCTTCTTGCCGATGCCCGGAATGCGGACCAGCGCGGCGGTGTCACCGGCCTGCACCAGCCGCGCGAACTCGTCGACGCTGGCGCCGGACAGGATCGCCAGGGCGATCTTGGCGCCGATGCCGGTGACCCGCTGCACGTCGCGGAACAGGCGCCGCTCGGCCTCGGTCAGGAAGCCGTACAGGGAGACGCTGTCGTCCTTTTGCGCGTAATGCGTGGACAGCACGACCTCACGGCCGACCTCGGGCAGGTCGTAGAAGGTGCTCATCGGCGCCTCCAGCTCGTACCCCACCCCGCCCACGTCGACCAGCAGCCACGGCGGCTGCTTGTGTACCAGGGTGCCCTTCAGGCGTCCGATCATCGTGCAACTCCCTTCTTCTTTCCCGTCGTTCCCGCGCACGCGGGAACCCATGGACGTCCGTGGATCCCCGCGTGCGCGGGGATGACGGGTTCGCGCCTCATCGCCGGCGCAGCAGTGCCACGCCCACGCCGGTGCGGGCGGCGGTGGCGCTCATGTGTGCATGGGTCAGCGCGACGGCGAGCGCGTCGGCGGCGTCGGCCTGCAGGCGGGTGCCGTTGGCCAGGTTGAGCAGCAGGCGCACCATGTGCTGGACCTGCTCCTTGTCGGCGGCGCCGCGGCCGACCAGCGACTGCTTGATCACCCGCGGCGCGTACTCGCTGACTTCCAGCCGGCGGCGCACCACGGTGGCCAGGGCGGCGCCGCGGGCGTGGCCGAGCTTGAGCGCCGAGGTCGCCGACTTGCCCATGAACACGGTCTCGATCGCCACGTGGGTCGGCCGCCACTCGTCCAGCACCCGGTCCAGGCCGTCGCACAGCAGGCCCAGGCGCGCCGGGAAGTCCCCGGCGTCGACCAGCTTCAGCGCCTCGCAATGCACGTAGCGGCAGCGCCCGTCGGCGGCGACGTCAATCAAGCCGACACCGGTGCGCTGCGAGCCGGGGTCGATCCCCAGGATCCTCACGGGTTCTGTCCCCTCCGGTGCCCCGCGCCGCTGCCGCCCCGACAGGCGGCAGGCAGGTCAGGCGTAGGCGTCCTCGCCCAGCTGGGCGTTCGAATACACGTTCTGGACGTCGTCCAGGTCTTCCAGCCAGTCCAGCAGCTTGGCCACCTGCTGCGCGGTCTCGCCTTCCACCGCCACGTCGTTGTCGGCGCGCCAGGTCACCGCCGCCTCGGCCGGTTCGTGGCCGGCGGCACGCATGGCGTCGCGCACGGCCTCGAAGTTCTCCGGCGCGGTCAGCACGTCGATCGAGCCGTCCTCGGGATAGGTGACGATGTCATCGGCGCCGCCCTCGATGGCGGCCTCGGTGACCGCGTCCTCGTCCGAGCCGGGCGCGTAGCTGAGCACGCCCAGCTTGGCGAACATGAAGGCCACCGAGCCGTCGGTGCCCAGGTTGCCGCCGAACTTGCCGAACGCGTGCCGGACGTCGGCCACGGTGCGGACCTTGTTGTCGGTCAGGCAGTCGACGATCACCGCCACGCCACCAGGCGCGTAGCCCTCGTAGCGGATCTCCTCGTAGTTCACGCCCTCCAGCTCGCCGGTCGCCTTCTTGACCGCGCGCTCGATGACGTCCTTGGTCATGTTGGCGGCTAGCGCCTTGTCCATCGCGGTGCGCAGGCGCGGGTTGTTGGTCGGGTCCCCGCCCCCGGTGCGCGCGGCGACCGAGATCTCGCGGATGAGCTTGGTGAAGACCTTGCCCCGCTTGGCGTCCTGCGCGCCCTTGCGGTGCTGGATGTTGGCCCACTTGGAATGGCCTGCCATTGCTGCTCTTTATTGCCTTGTCGCCACTGCGACGGAAGCGCTGATTATAGGCCGCCGCCTGCTTCATCGGGCCCGGCCCCGCCATGGCGGAAATGCCCGTGCCGCAGGAACCCGATGGCCTGCGCCGCCGCCCGCGCGGAGAACAGCATGCCGCTGTGGCTGAGCGGCAGCACGATGTGGTCGGCCAGCCCTTCCAGCCGGGTCTCGGCCACCGCCACGGTGCCGTCGCTGGGTCCGGTGAACCGGCCCAGCGCCTGGCCGAAGCCCAGCGGGCTGTCGCCCGCCACCACGCCCAGATCGGCATGCCCGTCCCAGGGCCTGCAGCCGCGGCTCAACAGGCGTGCGCTGCGGCCCAACGCGCGCCGGCCCAGCGGGCGCGTGGCCAGGCCTTCGGCGGCGGCGCTGCCGCACAGTGGCGACCCCAGGCACACGATGCGGCCGACCGGCAGGCCGGGAAAACGCTGCAGGGTCCGCACCGCCATCACCCCGCCCAGACTGTGGGCCAGCACGTGGGTCGGCTCGGCCAGCCGCGCGCGCAATGCCGGCAGGGTACCGCGCAGGCCTTCGGTGACCGAGGCATAGCCGAACAGCTGCGGCTGGAAACCGGCCCGCCGCAGCTGCCCGGCCATCCAGCGCATCGAGGCCCGCGGCATCCACAACCCGTGCAGCAGCAGGACCCGGGTCAGCGCATCCCGGTGTGCGCCCTGCACTCAGCGCCGCCCCAGCTCGCGGTCCAGCCAATCGTCCAGCAACTGTTTTTCGTAGCGCAATGCATCGGTATCGCGGTGGACCCGCGAGCGCGTCATGAAGCCGGGGTCGGTGAGCCGCCTCTCGCCTTCGGCCAGCACCTGTCCCTGTGCGTCGAGATGCCGGAAATGCAACGTGATGCGGGGCGGGTAAATGTCGCGCGTGATCCGGATGTCGTCGGCATCGGGCCCGCGCCAGGGCTCGTAGTCACCGGCACGGTCCACGTCGAGCAAATCGACTTCCAGGCGTTCCCCGGATGGCAATCGCGCGGCCGCACGGTCCCGCAGGTACTCGGCGAGATCACCTACCCAGGTCCCGCGCAGGGTCTCCATGCGGTCCCGGCCCCGGGTCATCTCGCTGAAGTCCGCCGGGTCGTTCCAGGACACCGTGACCGGTCCGCCGGTCTCCAGCCGCCCCGGTCCACTGGAAGCCGGCGGCGTGGTTGCGCAAGCCGCCAGGAAGATCGCGGCGGCGGCGGTGAGCAGGTGCAGTCTCATGGCATCACCTCCAGAAAGGGGTACCGCCATTGTGCGCCAGCGACCTACCCGGTGGCAGTGAAGTGCCGGGGCGCGGCCGCGGGTCCGCGGCGAAGGATGAACTCGCGGTCGCGTACCCGCCCCACCGGAAACTCGTACTCGCCGGCGTGTACGAAGCCGTGCCGGGCATAGAAGCGCTGCGCGCCCAGGTTCCGTGACCACACGCCGATCCACAGCGTGCGCGGGCCGTCGCGTTCCAGCCAGTCCAGCGCCTGGCGGAACATCCGTCCGCCCCAGCCGCCGTTCTGGTGCGTGGCCAGCACGTACAGGCGCTTGAGCTCGCCGTCGTCCGGCCGCGCGTCGGGGTGCGGCAACCCGCACGGGCCGGCTGCGGCATGGCCCACCGCCTCGCCTTTGTGCTCCAGCAGCCAGACGGCGTATTCAGGCCGGGCGAGGATCACCCGCTGGCGGTCGACCGCGTAGCTGGTGGAAAGGAACTCTTGCAGGTCCCGCGACGGGTACAGGTGGCCGAAGGTCTCGGTGAAGGTCCGCGCGGCCAGGGCCGACAACACCCCGGCGTCCTCGACGGTGGCGCGGCGGATCTCCACCCGGCCTCAGCCGCCCTGCCCGCCCTTTGCCGGGGTCCGCACCGCGATGTGAACCTCGGCCAGCTGCGACTCCTCCAGCGGCGAGGGGGCATCGGTCATCAGGCACTGCGCGCCGGTGGTCTTGGGGAAGGCGATGACGTCGCGGATCGACTCGGTCCCGGCCATCAGCGCGGCGATGCGGTCGATGCCGAAGGCGATGCCGCCATGCGGCGGGGCGCCGTACTTCAGCGCGTCCAGCAGGAAACCGAACTTGGCCTGCTGCTCGTCGGCGCCGATGCCCAGCAGCTCGAACACCGCCGCCTGCATCTGCGGGCGGTGGATGCGGATCGAGCCGCCGCCGATCTCGTTGCCGTTGAGCACCATGTCGTAGCCACGGCTGACCGCGGTGGCGGCGTTGGCGCGCAGGTCCTCGATGCTGTCCACGGCCGGCGCGGTGAACGGGTGGTGCAGCGCCACGTAGCGTCCGGCCTCGTCGTCGTACTCGAACATCGGGAAGTCGGTGACCCACAGCGGTTTCCAGCCGCCGGCGACGAGGTCGAAGTCCCTGCCGGCCTTCAGCCGCACCGCGCCCATGAAGTCCGACACGGTGCCATGCGCGCCGGCGCCGAAGAACACCAGGTCGCCGTTGCCGGCCCCGGTGGCTTCCAGCAGCGCCTGGAAGGCCGCCTCGTCGAAGAACTTGGCGACCGGCGAATTCACCGCGCCGTCCTCGCCGATCTTCGCGTAGGCCAGGCCCTTGGCGCCGTACTTGCCGGCGTGGGCGGCGTACTCGTCGATCTGCTTGCGCGAAAGCTTCGCCCCGCCCGGGATGCGCAGCGCGCACACGCGGCCGGCCGGGTCGGCGGCGGGTTCGGCGAAGACCTTGAAGCCGCAGCCGCGGACCCGGTCGGCGATGTCGACCAGCTCCAGCGGGTTGCGCAGGTCCGGCTTGTCGGAACCGTAGCGGCGCATTGCCTCGGCCCAGGTCATGCGCGGGAACCCGCCCAGCTCCACGCCGATGACCTCGTTGAACACCTCGCGCATCATCCGCTCGACGGTGTCCTGCACGTCGCGCTCCTCCACCCACGCGAACTCGATGTCCAGCTGGGTGAACTCCAGCTGCCGGTCGGCGCGCAGGGCCTCGTCGCGGAAACAGCGGGCGATCTGGTAGTACCGGTCGAAGCCGGACATCATCAGGATCTGCTTGAACAGCTGCGGGCTCTGCGGCAGGGCGTAGAACTCGCCCGGGTGCATGCGCGCCGGCACCAGGAAGTCGCGCGCGCCCTCCGGCGTGGCGCGGGTCAGGATCGGGGTCTCGATGTCCTGGAAGTCGCGCGCATCCAGCCAGCGGCGCAGGGCGGCGACCAGCTTCGTGCGGGTGCGCATCCGGCGCTGCATCTCCGGGGTGCGCAGGTCCAGGTAGCGGTACTTCAGGCGGATGTCCTCGCCCGGGTTCTCGTGGGCGTGGAACGGCAGCGGCTCGGCCTTGTTGAGCACCTCGATGCGCTCGGCCACCACCTCGACCTGGCCGG
>JAEWFH010000078.1 GCA_023388955.1 Pseudomonadota bacterium | reverse complement strand
GGCAATGATCCGGCGTACATCGCGCATGCGCTCGGGGTGGTGGCGCGCGCGGAACATGAGTCAGTTGGCGCGGGACACCGGAATCAGCCGTGAGGGTCTGGACAAGGCGCTGTCCGGAGAGGGCAATGGTTCCTGGACTGCCTGCTGCGCGCGGTACGCCGATCCGACACCGAACTCGACCGGGTCCTCGCCAAGGCGATGTTCTGGCAGCGCGTCGCGCACGTGTCGCTGACCGGGCGCCAGGTCAAGGCGCTCAACAAGGTCCTGGACGAGTTCGAACAGCCAGTGACCAACCGCAAGTGGGCGGCACTGACCCGCACCTCCTCCGATACGGCCCTGCGCGACCTGCGTGCACTGGTGGAGGCAGGAGTCCTGGAGCGCGCCGACACCGGTGGCCGCTCCTCTGCGTACTGGCTGCAGGGGGTGCCGCGGCCGCGCACGGAAGACTGTCGACGCAACCCCTGAAAGCAAAAAACCCCCACGGGATCGTGGAGGTTCTGCGAAATCCGGTTGGTGGCTATGGGTGGAATCGAACCACCGACCTCGGGATTATGAGTCTCGCGCTCTAACCGTCTGAGCTACATAGCCACTCGGAACCGGCAATTTTCCGCTCCCCGGCCCCGGGTGTCAATCGCCTGTGGCGGCTGCTGCCTGAACCTGTATCCCCGCGCTCCGTCCGCCTTGCCGGCCCCTGCCCCCCGTGGCAGAGTCGATCACAGTGACGCTTCGGGAGTCCGCCGTGATCGATCCGGACGGGTTTCGCCCCAATGTGGGCATCGTGCTGATGCACGACGACGGGCGCCTGTTCTGGGCGCGGCGGGTGCGTCGTGACGGCTGGCAGTTCCCGCAGGGCGGGATGAACACCGACGAGACGCCCATCGAGGCGATGTACCGGGAGCTGAACGAGGAGACCGGCCTGGAGCCGGCCCACGTCGAGGTGCTGGGCACCACGCCGGGCTGGCTGCGCTACCGGCTGCCCGAGCGCGCCATCCGCCGCCACGAGAAGCTGGTGTGCATCGGCCAGAAGCAGGTCTGGTTCCTGCTGCGGCTGACCGGGCGGGAGTCCGACGTGCGCCTGGACCTCACCGACAAGCCGGAATTCGACCACTGGCGCTGGGTGGACTTCTGGTACCCCGCCGAGCACGTGGTGATGTTCAAGCGCGGGGTCTACGTGCGGGCGCTGCAGCACCTGGCCCCGTTCGCGCGCGAGATCGCGGGGGCGCACGCGGTGCCGCAACCGCGGCCGGAGCTCACCCGCCGCCGGCGGCGGCCGCCGGCAACGCAAGCACAACGCCCTGCCCGCGCATGATTGACACTCATTCTCATTCGTAGTGGAATGGGCTCCGCGCCACTTCCCGGCGCGCCAGCCGGTTCCGCCGTGTACGTCTGCATCTGCAACGCCGTCACCGACAAGGACATCCGCCAGGCCGCCGCCGCGGGCTGCGCCTCCATGGCGGAACTGACCATGCGCACCGGCGCGGGATCGTGCTGCGGCAGCTGCATCCCCGATGCCACCCTGCTGCTGGCCGAGGCCCGTGCGGAGCTCCGGCTTCCGCTGCTCGACCAGGCCGCCTGACGCCCTCTTGCTGCACCTGATTCGCGTTCCGTCACGCGTGGCGGCATCGCGCTAGAGTCGTCTGCATCCCCACCACGGAGCACGGCCATGAAGGGCGACGCGAAGGTCATCGAATTCCTCAACAAGGCGCTCTACAACGAGCTGACCGCGATCAACCAGTACTTCCTGCACGCCAAGATGCTGAAGGACTGGGGCCTGAAGGAGCTCGCCCAGCACGAGTACGAGGAGTCCATCGACGAGATGAAGCACGCCGACGTGCTCGCCGAGCGGATCCTGTTCCTCGAGGGCCTTCCCAACTTCCAGGCACTGGGCAAGCTGCGCATCGGCGAGGGTCCGCGCGAGATCCTGGAGTGCGACCTGGCGCTGGAGATGGATGCCATCCCGCTGCTGCGCGAGGCGATCGCCTACAGCGAGTCGATCGGCGACTACGTCAGCCGTGACCTGTTCGCCGACATCCTCGAGTCCGAGGAAGAGCACGTGGACTGGATCGAGACCCAGCTGGCCCTGATCGCCCGCATCGGCGAGCCGAACTACCTGGCCCAGCAGCTCGACGACTGACGCCCGGAAACCAGCGCCCGCAGGGATTCCTGGGGCGGATGTTCGTCCAGCACGTCGCCCGCCGGCTCGGTGCCCCCGATGACCTGCTGCGCTGGGGCGCCGATGACATCGTGCTCGGCCTGTTGCACCACGGCCACGACCAGCCCGGGGACCTGGTGCTCGGCGATGCGGCCTTGCAGGCGGCGCTGCAGCTGGGCCTGTCGCACGACGATGTCCTGCTGCCGGAGGATCGCCAGGCGCGCTATCCGCAGCTGGCCGAAGCTGCATTGCGCGGCGAGCTGGCCGGCTCCTCGGCCGGCGGGGAGCAGCCCAAGTTCCTGGCCAATGTGCACGGGGACGAGGGCGTTCGATCGCTGATCGTGAAGTTCAGCGAGCGCACCACGACACCCGCGGGCCGGCGTTGGGGCGACCTCCTGCAGTGCGAGCACATCGCGGCGACGGTGCTGTGCGAGCACCGGCTTCCCGCTGCCGGGTCGCAGATCCTCGAGGGGTCCGGTCGGGTGTTCCTGGAGTCCACGCGCTTTGACCGCACGCCCCTGCGAGGGCGCCGCGGCTTTGTCTCCCTGGCCGCATTGGACGCCGCCTTCCACGGCCATGGCCGCATTGACTGGTGGCGCTATGCGCAGCAGCTCCAGGACGACGGCTGGCTGCGGCCGGACGATGCGCACCGCCTGCGCGTGATCGGCTGGTTCGGGGCGCTGATCGGCAACACCGACATGCATCTGGGCAATGCCGCCCTGACGCTCAGCGACACCCGGCCGCTGGCGCTGGCGCCGGCCTACGACATGCTGCCGATGCTGTTCCGCCCGGCCGGCAATGGCGAGGTGGTCGAACGCACGTTCACCGTGGTGCCTCCCGTGCCCGGGCAGCACGCGGAGTGGAGCCAGGCCGCGCACGCCGCCGTGCGGTTCTGGGCGCTGGTGGCGGACTGTATGGGCGTGTCCGGGCCGTTCCGCGGACTGGCGGCACGTTGCGGCGATGCCGTGGCGAGGGCGCTGGCCAGGTACGGACAGGAACAGGCCCACCCGGCAGCCGCCCGTTAGAATGGGCGGATGGACAACGCCCTCTACCGCAAGCCCCTCCCCGGCACCGACCTCCACTTCTACGACGCGCGCGAGGCGGTCGACCGCCTGCAGCCCGGCGCGTGGGACCGGCTGCCCTACACCGCGCGCGTGCATGCCGAGAACATCGTCCGCCGCGCCGAACCGGCCCGGGTCGACGCCTTCCTCGGCCAGCTGGTCGAACGCCGCCGCGACCTGGACTTCCCGTGGTTCCCGGCGCGCGTGGTCTGCCACGACATCCTCGGCCAGACCGCGCTGGTCGACCTGGCCGGGCTGCGCGATGCGATCGCCGAGAAGGGGGGCGATCCGGCGCAGGTGAACCCGGTGGTGCCGGTGCAGCTGATCGTCGACCACTCGCTGGCGGTGGAATACGACGGGTCGGATCCGGCCGCGTTCAACCGCAACCGCGAGGTCGAGGAGCGCCGCAACGCCGACCGCTTCCACTTCATCGACTGGACCGCCGAGGCCTTCGAGAACATGGACGTGATCCCGCCGGGCAACGGGATCATGCACCAGATCAACCTGGAGAAGATGTCGCCGGTGATCTACGTCCGCGACGGCGTGGCCTTCCCCGATACCTGCGTCGGCACCGACAGCCACACACCGCACGTGGACTCGCTGGGCGTGATCGCGGTGGGCGTGGGCGGGCTGGAGGCGGAGAGCGTGATGCTCGGCAATCCGTCCTGGATGCGCCTGCCCGACATCGTCGCCGTGGAGCTGACCGGCAAGCCGCAGCCGGGCATCACCGCCACCGACATCGTGCTGGCGCTGACCGAGTTCCTGCGCCAGCAGAAGGTGGTCGGCGCCTACCTGGAGTTCCGTGGCGAGGGTGCGGCGGCGCTGACCGTCGGCGACCGCGCCACCATCTCCAACATGGCGCCCGAGTACGGCGCCACCGCGGCGATGTTCTTCATCGACGACAACACCCTGGACTACCTGCGCCTGACCGGCCGCGAGGAGGAGCAGATCCAGCTGGTGGAGGCCTACGCGAAGCACACCGGCCTGTGGGCCGACGCGCTGGCCACCGCCGAGTACGAACGCACCCTGCACTTCGACCTGTCCTCGGTGGGCCGCAACATGGCCGGCCCGTCCAACCCGCACCGCCGGCTGGCGACCGCCGACCTGGCCGAGCGCGGCATCGCCGCCGACCTGCCGGCCGCGCGCGCCCAGGAGGCCGAGGGGCTGATCCCGGACGGTGGGGTGATCATCGCCGCCATCACCAGCTGCACCAACACCTCCAACCCGCGCAACGTGATCGCCGCCGGCCTGCTGGCGCGCAACGCCAACCGCCGCGGCCTGGTCCGCAAGCCGTGGGTGAAGTCCTCGCTGGCGCCGGGTTCCAAGGCAGTCGAGTTGTACCTGCAGGACGCCGGGTTGCTGGACGAGCTGGAGAACCTGGGCTTCGGCATCGTCGGCTTCGCCTGCACCACCTGCAACGGCATGAGTGGCGCGCTGGACCCGAAGATCCAGCAGGAAGTCATCGACCGCGACCTGTACGCCGTCGCCGTGCTCAGCGGCAACCGCAATTTCGACGGGCGCATCCACCCCTACGCCAAGCAGGCCTTCCTGGCCTCGCCGCCGCTGGTGGTGGCCTACGCGATCGCCGGCACGGTGCGCTTCGACATCGAGAAGGACGTGCTGGGGGTCGACGCCGACGGCAACGAGGTGACCCTCAAGGACCTGTGGCCGAGCGACGAGGAGATCGACGCGATCGTCGCCGCGCACGTGAAGCCGGAACACTTCCGCCAGGTCTACGAGCCGATGTTCAGCCCGCGCGCCGCCTTCGGCCACAAGGTCGAGCCGCTGTACGACTGGCGCCCGCAGAGCACCTACATCCGCCGCCCGCCGTACTGGGAAGGTGCGCTGGCCGGCAAGCCCTCGCTCACCGGCATGCGTCCGCTGGCGGTGCTGGGCGACAACATCACCACCGACCACCTGTCCCCGTCCAACGCGATCATGGCCTCCAGCGCCGCGGGTGAATACCTGGCCTCGATGGGCCTGCCGGAGGAGGACTTCAACTCCTACGCCACCCACCGCGGCGACCACCTGACCGCGCAGCGCGCGACCTTCGCCAACCCCAAGCTGATCAACGAGATGGCCGTGGTCGATGGCGAGGTCAAGCAGGGTTCCCTGGCCCGGCTGGAGCCGGAGGGCGAGGTGATGCGCATGTGGGATGCGATCGAGACCTACATGGAACGCCGCCAGCCGCTGATCATCATCGCCGGCGCCGACTACGGCCAGGGCAGCTCGCGCGACTGGGCCGCCAAGGGCGTGCGCCTGGCCGGGGTGGAGGCGATCGTGGCCGAGGGCTTCGAGCGCATCCACCGCACCAACCTGGTCGGCATGGGCGTGCTGCCGCTGCAGTTCCAGCCTGGCACCACCCGCAAGACCCTGGGTCTGGACGGCAGCGAGACCTACGACGTGGTCGGCGAGCCGGCCCCGGGCGCCACGCTGACGCTGGTGGTCCAGCGCCGCGACGGCGAGTGCGTCGAGGTGCCGGTGACCTGCCGCCTGGACACCGCCGACGAGCTGTCGGTCTACTCCGCCGGCGGCATCCTGCAGCGGTTCGCGCAGGATTTCCTGGAAGGCAAGGCCGCCTGACGGCTGCCCCTCGAACTCGACCAGATCAAGGCAGCCAGGAACCAGCGCGGGAGCTTCAATGTCGATGCAAGGCAGCGCCGCGGCTGCACTGAGCTGGATGTGCTGGTCGCCGCGGTCAACGCCGCCGTGGAACGGCAGGGCCTGCCGGCGGGCCGTGGCCATACGCCGCACGTCACGCTCAGCTACGGCTTCCGCGGGGAGCTTCCGCCCAGCCAGCCGATGAGGCCGGTCGAATGGCCGGTCGATGTCGTTGAATTGGTGGTCGGCGGTGGCAAGCCGTACGGCTATGAGACCCTTGGCCGCTGGGCGCTCGGGCCGGCGGCGGCGCGGGTTTCGCAGGCGAGTTTGTTCTGAAGAGCCGCCCTCCCCCCGGCCCTGCTTCGCACCATAGAGAGTACTCATGCCACAGATTCCCCAGCTTCGTATTCCGGCCACCTACATGCGCGGCGGCACCTCCAAGGGCGTGTTCTTCCGCCTGCAGGACCTGCCGGAAGCGGCGCAGGTCCCCGGCCCGGCGCGCGATGCGCTGCTGATGCGGGTGATCGGCTCGCCCGATCCGTACGGCAAGCATACCGACGGCATGGGCGGGGCGACCTCCTCGACCAGCAAGTGCGTGATCATCTCCAAGCCCTCGCAGCCCGGACACGACGTCGACTACCTCTACGGCCAGGTGTCGATCGACAGCGCCTTCGTCGACTGGTCGGGCAACTGCGGCAACCTGAGCACGGCGGTGGGACCGTTCGCGGTGGCCAACGGCTTCCTGGACGCGGACCGGGTGCCCCAGGACGGCACCGTCGCGGTGCGGGTCTGGCAGGCGAACATCGGCAAGACGATCGTGGTCCACGTGCCGGTCGCCGGTGGCGAGGTGGTGGAAACCGGCGACTTCGAGCTCGACGGGGTGGCCTTCCCGGCCGCCGAGGTGGTGGTGGAGTTCATGGACCCGTCCGAGGACGGAGGCGATGACGCGGCCGCCTCGATGTTCCCCACCGGCAACCGGGTCGACGAACTGGAGGTTCCCGGCCTGGGCACGCTGCAGGCGACGATGATCTCGGCCGGCATCCCCACGGTGTTCGTGAACGCCGCCGACGTCGGCTGCGACGGCACGGAGCTGCAGCCGGCCCTCAATGGCGATCCGGCGGCACTGGCGATGTTCGAGGCAATCCGCGCCCAGGCGGCGCTGCGCATGGGCCTGATCGACGACCTGGCGGGTGCCGCGACACGCCAGCACACCCCCAAGGTCGCCTTCGTGGCAGCGCCGAAGGACTACGCCGCCAGCAGTGGCAAGGCGATCACCGCGGGCGCCATCGACCTCAACGTGCGCGCGCTTTCGATGGGCAAGCTGCACCACGCGATGATGGGCACCTGCGCGGTGGCCATCGCCGCCGCGGCCGCGGTGCCGGGCACGCTGGTGAACCTGGCCGCCGGTGGCGGCGAGCGCAACGCGGTCACCTTCGGCCACCCCTCGGGCACCCTGCGGGTCGGGGCCGAGGCGCGCCAGGTCGACGGCCAGTGGAGCGTTGCAAAGGCCGTCATGAGCCGCAGTGCCCGGGTGCTGATGGAAGGTCGGGTACGGGTTCCCGCGGATACGCTGCCGCCGGCCTGAACGGCGGCGGCCCCCGGCAACGACCCGCGGGCGGGTTGACACCGGTCAAGGCGGGCCGCCCGCGCGGCCCGTAGCCTGCAGCGCATGGCCAGCCAACCCTCCTTCGACACCGAGTTGCTGCAGCGCTACGACCGGCCCGGTCCGCGCTACACCTCCTACCCCACCGCACCGCAGTTCCACGCGGACTTCGGCGAGGAGGCGCTGCACGCCGCGGCGGCGGCCAGCAATGGCGACCCGATCCCGCGCCGGCTGTCGCTGTACGTGCACGTGCCGTTCTGCATGAGCCCGTGCTTCTACTGCGGCTGCAACCGGATCATCACCCGCGACCTGGCGCGCGGGGAGACCTACCTGGCCCGCCTGTACCGCGAGATCGCGCTGACCGCGGAGCTGTTCGACCGCGACCGCGAGGTGATCCAGCTGCATTTCGGCGGCGGCACGCCCAACTTCCTGTCCCCGGCCCAGCTGGAGGAGGTGGTGGAGGCGCTGCGCAGCCAGTTCACCTTCTCGCAGTCCGGCGAGCGCGACATCTCCATCGAGCTGGACCCGCGCTTCGTCAAGCCCGCCGACGTACTGGAGCTGGGCCGGATCGGCTTCAACCGCGCCAGCCTGGGCGTGCAGGACTTCGACCCGGCGGTGCTGGAGGCGGTCAACCGCATCCAGTCGGTCGAGGAAACCCTGGCGATCATCAAGGCCTGCCGCCAGGCCGGCTTCCGCTCGGTCAACGTCGACCTGATCTACGGCCTGCCCCGGCAGAACCTGGCGGGCTTCTCGCGCACCCTGGACACGGTGCTGGAGGCACGCCCGGACCGGCTGGCGGTGTACAGCTACGCCCACCTGCCGCACATGTTCAAGGCCCAGCGCCAGATCAACGCCGACGAGCTGCCCAGCGCGCAGGACAAGCTGGCCCTGCTGCAGCTGGCGATCGGCAAGCTCACCGACGCCGGCTACGTCTACATCGGCATGGACCACTTCGCCCTGCCCGACGACGACCTGGCCCGCGCCCAGGAGCGCGGCGGGCTGCACCGCAACTTCATGGGCTACACCACCCACGCCGACACCGACCTGGTGGGCATGGGGGTGAGCGCGATCAGCCACATCGGCGACAGCTTCAGCCAGAACCCGCGCGACCTCCCCAGCTGGCAGATCGCCCTGGACGAAGGCCGGCTGCCGGTGTTCCGCGGGATGCAGCTGAGCGAGGACGACCAGCTGCGCGCGGACCTGATCCAGCGCCTGATGTGCCAGGGCGAGATCCCGGTCGGTGCGCTGGAGCGGCGCTACCTGATCGACTTCAACAGCTACTTCGCCGACGCCCTTGAGCAGTTGCAGCCGCTGGTCGAGGACGGCCTGGTGCGGTTCGAGGACGGCGTCATCCGCGCGACCTCGCGCGGGCGCCTGTTACTGCGTAACATTGCCATGTGCTTCGACGCCTACCTGAAACCGCCTGCCGCGGATGCCGCGCCCCGCTTCTCACGCTCGATCTGAGCCGCATGGGAGTTGCCCGGTGGCGTTGACGCCGTTCCCGCGCCAGGACGCGCGCACGCTCGCCGACGACGGCGACGAGTTCCGCTTCTGCTCGACCTGCGCCTTCTCCCAGGCCTGCCTGGACGAGGGGATGGACAAGAGCGGGCTGCGCGACCTGCACATGCTGGTCGAGCACACCGGCCCGCTGCACGCCGGCGACCACATCTTCCGCGAGGGCGACCCGTTCGAGGCCATCGCCGCGGTCCGCGCCGGCACGGTCAAGACCTACATGGTCGACCGCGACGGGCGCGAGCACGTGCTGGGCTTCTTCCTGCCCGGCGAGGTGATCGGCCTGGACGGCATCGACGGCGACCGCTACCCGGTCAATGCCGTGGCGCTGGACACGGTCATGCTGTGCCGGTTCTCGTTCCCCAAGATCTCGGTGCTAGCCACCCAGCTGCCGGGCCTGCAGCGGCACCTGTTCCGGCTGCTCAGCCGTGACATCGGGCGCGCCGCGCTGCTGGCCGGGGACTGGACCGCCGACCAGCGCATGGCGGCGTTCCTGATCGGCCTGTCGCGGCGCTTGGCCGCACGCGGCTTCTCGCCCAACCGCTTCCAGCTGACCATGCCGCGCACCGACATCGCCAACTACCTGCGGCTGGCGCCGGAGACGGTCAGCCGGGTGCTCAAGCGCTTCCAGCGCGACGGGCTGGTGGCGGTGGACCGGCGCGACCTGGAGCTGACCGACCGCGAGCGCCTGGAAGAACTGGCGGGGCCGGTCCTGCGCGGCTGAGTCGCGCACGCTTCACGCATCGCTTACATTGCCGAACACACCCTGTACGGGTCTCGCGTGTTCGGGGAACTTTCGCAAAGCCAAACGCTGACTGACTTGACCCAGATCAGGTCGACCGTGCGCGCGCCAAACCAGACTTCCCGCACCTTCCAGGAGAATGCGCTATGGATACGACAAGGCGATTGTGGATAGGGCTCAGCGCCCTGCTCATCGTCAGCTTCGGCATCATGTTGTGGATCGGGCGGGACATCTACCAGACCGCGCCGCCCATACCCGAGCAGGTGGTCACCGAAAGCGGGCAGGTGGTCTACACCCGCGATGACATCGATACCGGCCGCCAGGTCTGGCAGAGCATCGGCGGGCACCACAACGGCTCGATCTGGGGCCACGGCGCACTGCTGGCGCCCGACTGGTCGGCCGAATGGCTGCACCGCGAGCTGGTCGCCATCCTCGACATCCGCGCGCGCGCGCAGTACGGCACCGCCTATGCGGACCTGGAGGACGGGGAGAAGGCACGGCTGGAGGCGCAGCTGCGCCCGCAGTTCCGTGCCAACACCTACGACCCGGCCACGGGCACGATCACCATCTCCGACGAGCGCGCGGTGGCGATCGACCAGGTCGCCGCGCATTACATCAGCGTGTTCTCCAATGATCCGGCCACCGCCGACCTGCGCGAGGCCTACGCCCTGCGCGAGAACCCGGTCCCGGACCTGGAGCACCGGCGGGCGATGACCGCGTTCTTCTTCTGGGCCTCCTGGGCGACCGGTACCGAGCGCGGCGACGACACCGACCTGACCTACACCCACAACTTCCCGCACGAGCCGCTGATCGGCAACACGCCCAGTGCGAGCAGCTTCATGTGGTCGATGTTCTCGATCCTGTTCATGATCGCCGGCATCGGCCTGCTGGGGTGGCACTACGCGGTCTGGCACGGCAGGGAGCCCAAGGTCGAGCCACCGCTGGAGGATCCCTCGCTCAGCATCGTGGTCACCCCCTCGATGCGGGCGGTCGGCAAGTACTTCTGGCTGGTGATGGCGCTGTTCCTGACCCAGATCCTGCTGGGCGCGACCACCGCGCATTACCAGGTGGAGGGCCAGGAGGCCTACGGCTTCGCGCTGGC
This sequence comes from Pseudomonadota bacterium, assembly GCA_023388955.1. Lineage (GTDB taxonomy): Bacteria > Pseudomonadota > Gammaproteobacteria > Xanthomonadales > Xanthomonadaceae > Novilysobacter. The sequence goes on along the minus strand of JAEWFH010000078.1, from coordinate 993 downwards.
CGAGATCCTGCCCTACGCGCTGACCCGGACCTGGCACACCCAGCTGGCGATCCTGTGGATCGCAGTCGCCTGGCTGGCCACCGGCCTGTACCTGGCGCCCGCGATCTCCGGCCATGAGCCGAAGTTCCAGCGCATCGGCGTCAACTTCCTGTTCGCCTGCCTGATCATCATCGTCGTCGGTGCCTTCGCCGGCCAATGGATGGCGGTGATGCAGAAGCTCGGGCTGGCCAACAACTTCTGGTTCGGCCACCAGGGCTGGGAGTACACCGACATCGGTCGCTTCTGGCAGATCTTCCTGTTCATCGGTCTGCTGCTGTGGCTGCTGCTGATGGGCCGGGCCCTGTGGCCGGCACTGCGGCGCAAGAGCGAGATCACCTCGATCGCCGGGCTGTTCTTCCTCTCCACGGTCGCCATCGCGCTGCTGTTCGGCGCCGGCCTGATGTGGCAGGAAGACACCCACATCTCGATCATCACCTACTGGCGCTTCTGGATCGTGCACCTGTGGGTGGAAGGCTTCTTCGAGGTCTTCGCGGTGGCGGTGATCAGCTTCATCTTCGTCAAGCTGGGCCTGGTACGCGGGAAGACGGCGACCAACAGCGTGCTGTTCGCCACCATCATCTTCATGGCCGGCGGCGTGCTGGGGCTGTTCCACCACCTGTACTTCGCCGGCACGACCACGGCGGTGATCGCGGTGGGCGCGAGCATCTCGGCGCTTGAAGTGGTGCCACTGGCGCTGATCGGCTGGGAGGCCTACGAGACCTTCCAGAACGGCCGCGCCACCAAGTGGATGGAACGCTACAAGTGGCCGATCATGTGCTTCCTGGCGGTCAGCTTCTGGAACCTCATCGGTGCCGGCCTGCTGGGCTTCCTGATCAACACGCCGATCGCGCTGTACTTCATGCAGGGCACCAACCTGACCGCGGCCCACGGCCACACCGCGCTGTTCGGCGTGTACGGCATGCTCGGCATCGGCCTGATGCTGTACTGCCTGCG
>JAEWFH010000015.1 GCA_023388955.1 Pseudomonadota bacterium | reverse complement strand
GCGCCGTGGGAGGAGGCCGGCCGCCTGATCGCCCGCGCCCACCGGGCGGGCCTGGACCACGCCGACCTCAATGCGCACAACCTGATGTTCGACCAGCGCGGGCGGGGCTGGGTCATCGACCTGGACCGTGGCCGGCTGCGCATCCCGGAAACCGGCTGGCGCGAGAGCAACCTGCGCCGGTTGTGGCGTTCGGTACAGAAGCTGCGCGGCGAGCGCACGCTGGAGGCCGTCAGTGCCGACTTCGAGCGTCTGCGGCGCGCCTACGACAATGCCTGGGAGCGCGGTTGCTGATGGAAACGGGCGGCGGTGACCGCTGGCAGCTGCGACTGCATGGGGTGGGCAACGCGAGCGCGGTCGAACTGGGCTCGGCAATGGCCACGATCGAGCGCGACGGCGGGCCCTGGCTCACCATCGATTGCGGCGGCGAGGGGCTGACGGCCTGCCTGGAACACTACGGTGCGGCGCCCGATGCGCTGTTCGTCACCCATGTCCACCTGGACCACGTTGCCGGCTTCGAGCGGTTGTTCGTCCAGGCGTGGTTCGATCGCGGTCGCGCGGGCCCGGTCCGGCTGTACGTCCCGGCGCCCGTGGTTCCGCTGCTGCACAAGCGGGTGGCCGACTATCCCAACGTGCTCGCCGAGGGCGGGGTCAATTTCTGGGATGCCTTCCAGCTGGTGCCGGTCGGCGAGGCGTTCTGGCATGACGGGGTGCGGCTGGAGGTGTTCCCGGTGCGCCACCACTGGCCGGACACCGCGTTCGGGCTGCGCCTGCCCGGCAGCCTGGTGTGGACCGGGGATACCCGTCCGATCCCCGAGGTACTGGCAGTGGTGGCCGGGCAGGGCGAGCTGGTGGCGCATGATTGCGGGCTGCATGGCAACCCCTCGCACAGCGGCATCGACGACCTGGAGCGGGAATACCCGCCCGCGCTGCTGCAGCGCTGCGTGTTCTACCACTACGCCAGCCAGGCCGATGGCGAGGCCCTGGTCGCGCGTGGCTACCGCGTGGCCCGCCCCGGCGAGTGCGTGGCGCTGCCGGCCGACCAGGCCCTGCGGGCGGGCAGTTGACGGCGGGCTCGGCGCCCGCCCGTGGTCACGGCTGGTAGAGCACGTAGAGTTCGGACTCTTCGCGTGCGATCCGCTGCGCCAGCAGCCGGCCGACCTCGCCGTGCTCGCGGATGAACTGCGCCTGGGTCGCCGGACCCACCGGCTGCTGCCGGTACCGGCGGACGAACTCGACCACGCCGCGGGCGATCTGGTTCATCTCCCTGCGGAAACCACGGATGAGTTCGCTGTTGGCCTCGTCGCCTTCCATGGACTGCTCCACGTACACGTAGAAGCGAACGTTCTCGGTCAGCAGGTGGGCTTCGAGCCGGACCTTGAACTCCTGCAGTGCGGTGTCGATCCCGTGGAAGTCGCCGGCGGCGACGCGCTCGCCCAGCGAGGTGTACATCGCCACCAGCTCCTGGTGGTCGTCCTTCAACCCGTCCACGAGGCCGGGGTCATACCGGATGGTGCGGCCCTCCGGCATTGCCGGCGCTGCGGCCGTGGCGGTGGCCCCTTCAATGGACCTGCCACCGAACAGTCGCTTCAGAAGTCCCATTCCATATCCCCCTGGAGACAGGTTGGTTGTACCGGTTGCGACCTGCAGTGGCAAGCCTGCGGACGGCGGATATGGCGGTGGCCCCGCCGACTTGCCTCGGCGCCCGCGTCAGTCGATACCGTTGCTGCCTTCCGGCCCTGGCGGGGTTTTCGACCTAGCGTCGCGAGGGGCCAACGGGGCCACCATGGAGGTCCGGCGGCGGGGCCGCCGGCAAGCGTGCAATGATGGCACAGTCAGGGGGCGGGGTCGAACCTCAGCAGCGCCGGAATGACCTTGCCGATGGCCTCGCACAGCAGGTCCTGGTCGACCTCGGGATCGCGCGCCTGGCGCACTGCGAGCCCGGCGATCAAGGCGTGCATGGCGACCCCGCGGGCGCGCAGCTCGGCGGGGGCGGGGCGGGCGCCCTGGGCACGGGCGAAGCGTTCCAGCCAGCCGGCGAAATCGTCGGCGCTGATGCGGTCGGCCTGCCGGAGCGCCTCGCCGACCTCCTGGTTGCGGGTGGACTCCGCACTCATTTCCAGGAACAGCACCGGGTCGAGGCAGCGCGGATCATCCTTGTGCCACAGCGTGGCCAGGCGCGGCACCAGGTCGGCGACGTCCATCCCGGCCTGCAACTGGGCGATGTCCCGCTGGGCCTGGCGCAACTGGCGTTCGATGATCGCCAGCACGATCGCGTTCTTGTTCTCGAAGTAGCGGTAGATCAGCCCCGCGCTGACCTGGGCGGTCTCGGCGATGTTGGCGATGGTCGCGGCGTGGAAACCATGTTCGATGAAACACTGGCGCGCCGCATCCAGGATGCGGTCGCGCTGTGCCTCGGCGCGCTGCAGCGGTTTGCAGTCGGCGTTGGTCGCGTTCATGGCGTGCGCTCGACCCAGCCGCCACCCAGTACCCGGTACAGCGTGACCCGGTTGGCCTGCTCGCCCAGCTGGACCTGCACCAGCGACTGCTGCGCCTGGTAATGGGTGCGCTGCGCGTCGAGCAGCTCCAGGTAGCTCACCAGCCCGGCGTCGTAGCGCGCCTGTGAAAGCTCCAGCGCATTGCCGGACGCCTCCACCAGGTCCTCCAGCGCATCGCGCTGGCGGGCCAGGGTGGAGCTGAGTGCCAGGGCATCGGCGACCTCCCGGAAGCCGGCCTGGATCGCGCGCTCGTACTGGGCCAGGGCGATGTCACGGTCGACATGCGCCATGCCCAGTGCGGCCCGCAGCCGGCCTCCCTGGAAGATCGGGATGTTGATCTGCGGGCTGAAACTCCAGAAGCCGGTGCCGCTTTCGAACAGGCCCGACAGCTCGGGGCTGGCCGAGCCGACCATGCCGGTCAGGCTGATCGACGGGAAGAACGCCGCCCGTGCCGCGCCGATGTTGGCATTGGCGGAAAGCAGGCGGTGCTCGGCGGCCATCACGTCCGGGCGGCGCAGCAGCACCTCGGCCGGGACGCCGGCCGGGAGCGGGCCCAGCCCGCTGACCTGCGGCAGGAACCGGTCCGGCAGCAGGGACGGTTCCACCGGCTGGCCCACCAGCAGGTTGAGCGCATTCCCGTCGCGCGCCACCTGGCCGGCATAGCGGGCCACGTCGGCGCGTGCCGTCTCGACCAGCGTGCGCGACTGGTTGAGCTCCAGGCCGGAGACCGCACCCAGCTCATGTCGTTGCTGGGTCAGTCGCCAGGACTCCTCGTGGGTCTGCAGGGTGCGCTCGGAGATCTCCAGCAGCTCGCGGTCCGCGGCCAGCGTGAGCCAGGCATTGGCCACCTCGGCGATCAGGGTCAGCTGCGCGGCACGCCCGCTTTCCTCGGTCGCCAGGAACTGCTGCAGTGCCGCCTGGCTCAGGTTGCGCACGCGGCCGAACAGGTCCAGTTCGAACGCCGCCAGGCCCACCCCGGCGGTGTACATCTCCTGCACAGGAGCATCGCCGCCGGTGCGCTCGAGCGTGGCGTTGGCACCCAGTGACGGCAGCCGGTCGGCACGCTGGATGCGGTACTGGGCACGGGCGCGTTCGACGTTGAGGATGGCGACGCGCAGATCGCGGTTGTTGTCCAGCGCCTGGGCGATGAGTTCCTCCAGCCGAGGGTCGGCGAAGAAATCGCGCCAGCCGACGTCGGCCACGACCAGCCCCTCGGTGGTGGCTTCCGGCGGATGGGCGTCGGCACCGGCCGAAGTGACCGGCGGCAGTGGCCACTCGGCGGGGATCGAGGGCTGGGCCTCGGGCACCCGCGGCTCGAGCATGGCGCAGCCGGAGACGAAGACGCTGGTGGCCAGCGCCAGTGTGGTGATCAGTTGCTTATTCACGGTTTTCGGCCTCCCCCTCGGTCAGCGGTTCCTTGCGCAGCTCGGGGTTGAAGATGCGTTCGACCACCAGGAAGAACAGCGGGATGAAGAACACGCCCAGGAAGGTGCCGACGATCATGCCGCCGAGCACGCCGGTGCCGATCGCGCGCTGCGCGCCGGA
>JAEWFH010000182.1 GCA_023388955.1 Pseudomonadota bacterium | reverse complement strand
AGCCGCTTTGCAGGATGACGCCGTGACCGCCAGCACGCTTCCCGATCCCTCGCCCGAGGCGCTCGCCCATAGCACCCGGCTGCAGGAACTGGTCCGCGCCCGGATCGACGAGGCCGGTGGGGCGATCTCGTTCCGCGAGTTCATGGAGCTGGCGCTGTACGCGCCGGGGCTGGGCTACTACAGCGCCGGGGCCAGCAAGTTCGGGGCCGAGGGCGACTTCGTCACCGCCCCGGAACTGGGCCCGGTATTCGCCGCCTGCGTGTCCGAGGCGATCGCCCCGGTGCTGCAGCAGATCGGTCCGCAGTCGCGCCTGCTGGAGCTGGGGGGCGGCACCGGGGCCTTCGCCGAGGTCGCGCTCAAGCGCCTGCTGGAGCTGGACGCGCTGCCGGACCGCTACTGCATCCTGGAACCCAGCGCGCAGCTGCGCGAGCGCCAGCGCGAACGCCTGCAGCAGCGGCTGATCCCGCCGGTGTTCGACCTGGTCGAGTGGCTGGACGGCCCGTTCGAGGACGACTGGGATGGCGTGGTGTTCGCCAACGAGGTGATCGACGCGCTGCCGACCTCGCGCTTCGCCATCGAGGGGGGCAACGACGAGGACGGCGGCGAGGTACTGGAGGAGTACGTGGCGGTCGAGGAGGGCCGGCTGGTGCGGGTACTGCGCCCGGCCGATGCGTTCCTGTCCAACACGGTGCGCTTCCTGGAGCAGCGGCTTGAGCGGCGCTTCCCCGATGGCTATCGCAGCGAGGCGCTGCCACAGCTGCCGTACTGGATCCAGGCGGTTTCCGGTGGCCTGCAGCGCGGGGCGATGCTGTTCGTCGACTACGGCTACGCGCGCCAGGAGTACTACCTGCCCGAGCGCGACGACGGCACCGTGCGCGCCTACTACCGCCACCACGTCCACGGCGACCCGCTGGCGTGGCCGGGGCTGCAGGACATCACCGCCTCGGTGGACTTCACCGCCCTGGCCGAGGCCGGGGTGGCCGCCGGCTTCGAGTTTTCCGGGTACTGCAGCCAGGCCAGCTTCCTGCTCGGCAACGGCATGAACCACGTGCTGGGCCGAATCGAGAAGATCAAGGACGAGGCCGAGCGCCAGCGCCGCACCAACGAGGTCAAGAAGCTGACCCTGCCCACGGAGATGGGCGAGCGCTTCCAGGTGATGGGGTTCCAGAAGGACGTCGAGTTCGGCGTCGCCTTCATGGCCGGCGACCTGAGCCACCGGCTGTAGCCTCGTGCGCGGCTTCGAGTTTCCCCGGCTGTGGCTGGCCGGCTGGGCGGCGCTGCTGGCACTGGTGGCCACCGGCTCGCTGATGCCGTCCAGCGGGTTGCCGGACGTGGGCCTGTTCCCGGGTGCCGACAAGCTGCAGCACGCCGCCGGCTACGCGCTGATGTCGGGCTACGCGGGGATGCTGTTCGCTACGCGGCGCGCCCACCTGCTGGCGGCGGTGGGGCTGCTGGCCTTCGGCATCGCGATTGAACTGGCCCAGGGTGCGTTCACCGCCGACCGCACTCCGGAACTTGCCGATGTGCTTGCCAACGCGACCGGGATCGCGGTCGGGCTGCTGCTGGCGCGGACCCGCCTGGCATTTTTGCTGCAGCGCGTGGACCGGTGCCTGGCCGGCGCGTGCGAGCGGGGTGGCAGCGCCGGTTGAGCCACGCCGGGACAGCGCGCCGGCTCCGGGCTCATCAGGACTCCGGGCTCAGGGCCTCTTGCCGGTGACTCCGGCGACCGCACGCACCCGCGCCTGCCGCATGGCTTCGCCGATCGCCGGGCCTTCCAGTCCCGGTGGCAGGTCCGCGGCCCGCACTGCGCAGGCGGCGGCGTGGGCGGCAAGCAGGTCCTCGCGCGACGGGTAGGGCAGGTCCTCCAGCCCGGTACGGCCGCGCTTGTCGGCCTCGCAGGCGATCGCCAGCAACTCGATCCGTTCCGGGCGGCGGAATGCGTCGCAGCGCTCCAGCAGTTTCACCACGGTGCTGGCACGCAGCTCGCCGAAACGGTGCACGTTGAGGTGCTCGCGGCAGACGATCTCGGCGAAGCGGCAGTGCTCCGAAGGCAATCGCAGCCGCGCGCACATCGCGCGCAGCGGCGCGACCCCGGCCTGCTCGTGCCCCAGGTGCCTGGGTAGCACGTGCGCCGGCGTCAGCGCCTTGCCCAGGTCATGCACCAGCGCGGCGAAGCCGACCAGGTCGTTGTCCGGGGCCAGCCGCGCCGCCATGTCGCAGACCAGCTCCACGTGCACCCCGGTGTCGACCTCGGGGTGGTACTCCGCGCGCTGCGGAACTCCGTACAGCGCGTCGACCTCGGGCAGCACCACCGCCAGCGCGCCGCAGCTGCGCAGGGTCTGCAGGAAGGCGGACGGCCGCGGCGCCGACACCGCCTTGCGCAGTTCCTGCCAGACCCGCTCCGGGACCAGTTCGGCCAGCTCGCCGGAGTCCACCATGTCGCCCATCAGCGCCAGGGTCTCCTCCGCCACGGTGAAGCCCAGCGGTGCGAACCGGGCCATGAAGCGCGCCGCCCGCAGCACCCGCAACGGGTCCTCGACGAAAGCCGGCCCGACGTGGCGCAACACCCGCGCCTCGATGTCGGCCGCGCCACCGAAGGGATCGACCAGCCGGCCATCCGCGTCCTGCGCGATCGCATTGAGGGTGAAGTCGCGCCGCCCCAGGTCCTCCT
>JAEWFH010000172.1 GCA_023388955.1 Pseudomonadota bacterium | reverse complement strand
ACATGTCCGGCATCTCCGCGGTCTCGCCGCCGATCAGCGCGCAGCCGGCCTCCTCGCAGCCGCGGGCGATGCCGCCGACCACCGCCGCGGCGGTGTCGATGTCGAGCCTGCCGGTGGCGAAGTAGTCCAGGAAGAACAGTGGCTCGGCACCCTGTACCAGCACGTCGTTGACGCACATGGCGACCAGGTCGATGCCGATGGTGTCGTGCCGGCCCAGCTGCTGGGCGAGCTTGAGCTTGGTGCCCACGCCATCGGTGCCGGACACCAGCACCGGTTCGCGGTACTTGCCGGACAGGTCGAACAGCGCGCCGAAGCCGCCCAGCCCGCCCATCACCTCGGGCCGGAAACTGCGCTTGACCAGCGGCTTGATGCGCTCGACCAGCTCGTTGCCGGCGTCGATGTCGACGCCCGCATCGCGGTAGGTCAAGGGAACGCGGGGGGTGGGGCTGCGGCTGGGGTCGGTCACGATGGCTTGTCCGGGGGCGGTGCTGGCGGGCGATTCTACCAACACCAACCGGCTGCGGTTTCCCGGTCGCACCTGCACTTGGGTCCGCGATAGGGAAGCCGCCGCGCGCAGTTCTTCCCTCAGCCAGTTGACAGTCGCGGCACATGCATGGACGTTCACCTAGGCGTACCCCCAAGTGTAGGGCAATGCGGGGGTATCCACCACAAAAGGAGTTGTGCTATGCAAGTTTCGCCGGTAAGCAGCTTTCCTTCCAATTCTAGCTTTGGATCTGGGGCGGGGGGCTCCGGGTTTGATAATATTGTCGACCTTCCCCGTGTAGTTGCTTCAAAGCCGGATGGAGATTATAGCTCCGACAGCGTCTTCCTCTGGTTTATGTCCATGATCGGCTTTCCTAGTAATATGGCGCCACCATACGATAGGGATGTTGATAGTATAGGTCAGGGCGAAGATAATATTCTTAATGAGCAAGAGCGGGAGATCCTCAAAGCTTTTATTCAGTTGGCCGAATTGGCTTCTGCAAACACAGGGGCTGCGGGCTCTGTGTTTTCTGCTATTGATTATTCCAACCTTTCGGTCAATCTTGCGAAGATCACCATCCAGTCTGCTCTGAGGGACATCGCATACTATAGGGCGGCTGGAGTACATGCGCCTCACGCGCCGGGTTCGCTAATTAATTGGAATGCCGCACAAATAGATTGGTCACTTTACGACAACGGCGGCTCCGCGGAGGATGTATTTCTCAATTTTTTACAAAGTGAACTCCGGAAATGAGGGCGTGTGCGTTAGCCTGTGCTTCCGTGCTGGGGCTCTGGGCGCATTTTTCACCTGTTTCCGCGGGTGCGCCGCCTTTCAATGTCACCAACGGCGATCCGCAGGAGGAAGGGGGACCGCGGGCACTCGGCGTGGAGTCGGGTTTCGGAGAGCCCTGCGTATCTGCTGCCGCCCTGGCGGCGGTGATGCTCGCGGATGGTGGGGAGGCTGCCGAGGCCGTCTTCCTGCCGGCGGCGTGGGCGGGAGATCTGCGGCCCGAGCAGCGCGAGTTGCTGCACGCGATGTGGGTGGATGATCCGGAAGCCGCGGACCGCGCACTGTCGGCCGTGGGCCCAATGGAGCCACCGGTCGTGGAGCACCTGCTGGTGGCAGCTGCGACCGCGGACTCGGCACGGGCGCTACGGCTCCTGCTCACCCGCAGCGACGTGCCTTCCACGTCCGCGATTCTGGGCCCTGCGCTACTGCAGGCCGGCTCGTGCGGCAGTGCCCGCGTTGCGCAAACCCTCCTGGAGGCAGGCGCGGAGCCGGGCTACCGGCGCGATGGCGGTGACGCGATGATGTTCGCGCTCCTGTCCGGGCATCCCCAATTGGCGACATTGCTGCTCGACGCGGGTTACGACGTGTGCGGACAGGAGCCACGGCACAGGGAGACCATCGCCCGCCTGGCGGCGGAGCGGGGGCTTGCCCCTCTGGTCCAGGGTGCCCGTACCTGCGGGCCGGAGCCCTGAGTCCCACGCGCGCGGGCGAAGGGCAGGCACCGATGGACGCGCCTGCCCCCATGCGGCACCATTTCGGGCTGCTGATGCTGCAACCTGCGGAGCTTCCCATGGCGCGTGCGACCGGCCACCTGATCGAATACCCACGCGCTGCGGCCGGCCGCTGGCTGGCCACGATGGCGCTGTTGTTCGCCTGCCTGCTCGCCGTCGCGCCGGCGGCGGCCCAGCGGGTGGAAGGCGACCGTCCGGGCGCGACGGACATGTACTCGGCCGAGGTCCAGGTCAACAGCCAGGCCGAGGGCGAGCGCGAGCGGGGTTTCGCCCAGGCGCTGGCGCAGGTGCTGGGCAAGCTTTCCGGTGACAGCACCGCGGCCTCGGCGCCGGGCGTGCGCAACGAGTTGCGCCAGGCCGGCCGCTACGTGCGCGACCACGCCTACCGCCAGGACGAGGGGCGGTCGGCCAGTGGCGCGCCGACCTTCACCACGACCCTGGTGGTGCATTTCGACGAGGACAAGGTGGACGCACTGGCCTCCGCGCTGGGCCTGGCGGTGTGGCCGACGCCGCGTCCGAAGCCGGTGCTGTGGCTGGCGATCGACGACGGCAGCGGGCCGCGCCTGGTCGGGGTACCGCAGGCCGACGCGGCACGCCCCACCCTGGACCGGGCCAGGGTGCGCGGCTACCAGCTGGGCCTGCCGGGTGGCAGCGCCGCCGAGCGCGCGCTGGTGGCGGCGATCTGGCGCGGCGACACCGTGGCGGTGCGCCAGGCCTCCTCGCGCTACCGCTCGCCGATGCAGCTGGTCGGCAAGATGTACCGCAGTGGCGGCGGCTGGAAGGCGGACTGGAGCTTCCTCGACGACGGCGAAGTGCTCTCGCAGTGGTCGGAGGACGGCGCCAGCCCGCGCCAGGTCCTGGCCACCGGCGCCGACGGCGCCGCCGACGCGCTGGTCGCGCGCTACGCCAAGCGCACGGTGACCGGCGAGGCCGGTGAATACCGGGTTGCCTTCACCGGCATCGACAGCGCCGAGGACTACCTGCGCCTGTCCGGCTACCTGCAGGGCCTGGCGGTGGTGCAGGCGATCCGCCCGCTGCAGGCGGTCCCGGGCCGGATGGAGTACGAGCTCGTGCTCGTCTCCGGCCTGCCGGGCTTCGAACTGATGATCGAGGGCGATGACGTGCTGGTAGCCGAATACACGCCGCCGCTGCCGGGCGAGGCGGTCCTGGCGGGCGATGACGCGCTGCCGGGCGAAGCCGGTCCGCGACCGGCGCCTGCCGCCGGCAGCGCCACGTACCGCCTGCGCTGACATGCAGCCGATCACCGACCCGCTGCAGGAGATTGCCCGCTTCCTGCGCCGGCTGCAGTTGGCTGCGGTGGTGCTGTTCGTGTTGTGGGTGGTGTGGCTGCTGTCGCCGATCCTGAGTCCGTTCGTGCTCGGTGCCCTGCTGGGCTGGCTGGGCGACCCGCTGGTGGACCGGCTGGAGCGTTCCGGGCGCTCGCGCAACACGGCGGTGATCCTGGTCTTCACCGCGATGACCCTGGTGCTGGTGCTGTTCCTGTTATTACTGGTGCCGATGATCCGCGACCAGATCCAGACCCTGGTCACCGCGATCCCGTCCTACCGGGGCTGGGTATTGACCACCGCGATGCCCTGGCTGGAGGCACGCACCGGCATCGACATTTCCTCCTGGCTCGACTTCAGCCGGGTGTTCGACCTGATCCGCGAGAACTGGGACCGCGCCGGTGGCTTTGCCAGCACCGCGCTGGGCTACCTGTCGCGCTCGGGCTTCGCCCTGGTGGCGTTTGCCGCCAACGTGGTGCTGTTGCCGGTGATCACCTTCTTTGCCCTGCGCGACTGGGACCTGCTGGTGGCCAAGGTGGCCTCGCTGGTGCCGCGTGACCACCTGGCGACGGTCAAGCGCCTGGCCACCGAATCCAGCGACGTGCTGGGCGGGTTCCTGCGCGGGCAGTTCCTGGTGATGCTGATCCTGGGCGCGATGTATGGCGTGGGGCTGTGGCTGGTGGGCCTGGACCTGGGCCTGCTGATCGGCATCATCGCCGGCCTGCTGACCTTCGTGCCCTACGTGGGCCCGGCCAGCGGCGTGATCATGGGCTGCGTGGCGGCGCTGGTGCAGTTCGGTACCTGGCAGCACGTGGCCGGGGTGCTGGTGGTGTTCGGGCTGGGCCAGGTGATCGAGAGCTACTGGCTGACGCCAAAGATGGTCGGCGACCGCATCGGCCTGCATCCGGTGGCGGTGATCTTCGCGGTGATGGCTGGCGGCACGCTGTTCGGCTTCCTGGGGATGCTGATCGCGCTGCCGTGCGCGGCGGTGGCCAACGTGTTGCTGCGTTTCGCCGAGGAGCGCTACACCCACAGCCGCCTGTACGCCGGCCACAACAACCGGATCGTGGTCGACGGCGATCCGTCGCAGTACCCCCGGGAGCCGGAGCAGGAGTGAATCCGGACTGGCCCCGCCGGGTCGCGGAACCACCGCAGCTGCCACTGGCGCTGCGGCATCCCGCCGACCAGCGGCTCGAAACCTTCGTCGGCGCGCCCGCAGGCGTGGCCGGCCAGCTGCACGCCCTGGCCACCGGCGGGGGCGAGGCTGTGTACGTCACCGGACCCGCCGGCACCGGCAAGACCCACCTGCTGCTGGCGACCTGCGCCCTGGCCCACGAGGCCGGGCGACGGGCCACCTACCTGCCGCTGGCCAGTGCGGCCGGGCGCCTGCGCCAGGCATTGGAGGCGCTCGAAGGCGGTGACCTGCTGGCCCTGGACGGGCTGGACGCGGTCGCCGGGGAGCGCGAGGACGAGCTGGCGCTGTTCGATGCCCACAACCGGGCCCGCGCTGCCGGGACGGGGCTGCTCTACGCCGCGCGGGTGGCGCCCGACGGCCTGCCCCCAGGGCTGCCGGACCTGCGCTCGCGGCTGTCCCAGTGCACCCGCGTCGTCCTGCACCCGCTGGACGAGGAGGGCCGCCGGGAAGTGCTGCGCCAGCGCGCCCGCCGCCGCGGGTGGGAGTTCGACGAGGCCGCGCTGGACTGGCTGCTGCGTCGGGTGGATCGCGACCTGGCGGGGCTGACCGCATTGCTGGACCGGTTGGACCGGGCTTCGCTGGCGGCCAA
>JAEWFH010000125.1 GCA_023388955.1 Pseudomonadota bacterium | reverse complement strand
GACGAGGCCGCGCCACGGTGACGCGGGAACAGGTCGAGGATCATCAGCGTCAGGATCGGGAACACCAGCGCGATGCCGAAGGAGTTCATCGCCACCGGCACCACCGCCCACGGCACCTGCGGGGCGTCGACGGCGAGGTTGTAGCCCAGGCCCAGCGCCATCGCAGCCGCCGACACGGCGAAGCCCAGCGCGACCTGCCGGAACGGATCCACGTGCCCGGCCATCCGCCCCGACAGCCAGGCGCCCAGCATCATCCCGCCGATCATCGGTACGAAGAACCAGGCGAAGTCCTGCTCGTCCAGCGGCTGGCCGCGGAACTGCAGCAGGTCGAGCACGAACGCCGGCGCGGAGGCGATGAACAGGAACAGCGCGCCGAAGTTGAATGCCGCCGCGGCCGCCAGGCGCTGGAAGTGCGGGTTGAACGCGATCATCCGGTAGTCGACCCACAGCGCGCGCGGCGACAGGCTGGAACGCTCCAGCGGAGGCAGGGTTTCCGGCAGGCCGCGCCAGATGGCCACCAGCACCAGCGACGAAAACGCCACCAGGAACCAGAAAATCAGCGTCCAGTGGCCCCAGCCGATCAGCCAACCACCGATGATCGGCGCGATCGCCGGCGCGACGCCGAAGATCATCGAGACCTGGCTCATCAGCCGTTGCGCCGCTGGCCCCTCGAGCACGTCGCGGATGACGGCACGCCCTACGATCAGGCCCACGCCCGCGCTCAGCCCCTGCAACACCCGGAACAGCAGCAGCGTGCCCAGCTCGTCCGACAGCGCACAGCCCGCCGAGGCCAGGATGAACACCACCAGCCCGCCCAGGATCACCCGCCGGCGTCCGAACGCGTCCGACAGCGGACCGTGGACGATGCTCATCACCGCGTATGCCACCAGGTAGAAACTGATGGTCTGCTGCATCGCCAGCTTGTCCGCGCCCAGCTCGGCGCCCATCGCCGGGAACGCCGGGAAGATGGTGTCGATGGTGAACGGACCAAACATCGACAGCCCCGCCAGAAGCAGGGCCAGGCGGCGGGTCGGGATCGCGGGGGGAGGCGTGGCCGGGGATGCGGACATCAGGCACGCACCCGCCGCCAGCGTGGCAACCGGCTCATTGGGTCTCCTCGAAGCGCGCCAGCATAGCAAGCTGAACGGAACGCCAGCTGGCCGGTCAGCCTTCCTGGCGCAACGCGCCGGTATCCGCACACAGGCGCGTTGCCGTCACACCAGCTCGGTCGAGCGCACCACGTGCGTCCCGTGCCTTGCCTCCAGCGCCGCCTCCAGCATCCGCGCGGCGATCTTCTGCGCCGGATTGATCCGCCAGCGGCGCGGCACCACAGGCCCCAGGGCCCGCAGCAGCCGGGCCGCCCGCTCCTCCCGCGGACGCGGGACGTCGCGCTCGCCTCCGATCAGGCCGGGCCGCACGAAGGTCAGCGAGTCGAAGCCCAGCGCCTCCAGGTCGCGCTCCAGCTCCCCCTTCACCCGGTTGTAGAAGATCGCCGAGCCGGGGTCGGCCCCGATCGCCGAATTGAGCACGAACACCCGCGCGCCATGCGTGCGCGCCAGCTGTGCGACCTCCAGCGGGTACTCGTGGTCGACCAGCCGGAAGCGGTCCTTCGAACCCGCCTTCTGCATCGTCGTGCCGAGCGTGCAGACCACCGCATCGGCCCGCCACCACGGCGCATCGGCGGGCAGCGCGTTGAAGTGGATCACCGGCGCCAGCAACTTGCGATGACGCTGCGGAAGCGCCCGGCGTACCGGGGCGACCACGGAGCGCACCCGATCGTCCGCCAGCGCCTGCTCCAGCAGGTGGCGGCCCACCAGCCCGGTACTGCCCACGTGCAGCAGGTTCATCGCCTTCCCCCTGGATACCCCGATGTCATCCGGCCCATGTGAGCACATGTACCGCAGGAGCCACAGCTATGGGCTGCCCTAGTCTGCCCATTCCGGGTCGGCCGTGAACACGATCGTCAGCCACCGGTCCGGGGTGTCACCGCCGATTGCATCCCCGATCTCGTCGCGCAGCCGGTCCCACTCCTCCACCGTCCGCGCCGGCTCGCCGGGCGGGATGACGAAGGCGATTTCGATCTGGCGCCCGCGCCCGACCCGGGCCACGTAGGCCCGGTAGTCGAGGAAGCCATAGCTCTCGACGATCTGCGCCGCGACCGTGTCCACGTGCTCCTTCAGGTCGGCCGGAGTGACCAGCAGGATGTCCGCCAGCGCCTGGCGGATCGTGCCCATCGGCATCGGAATGATGACCACGCACACCAGCGCCAGCACCGCCGGATCGACGTAGGGCGTGACCCAGTCCAGCTCCGTGCCCTGCAGCATCCAGCCCGCGGCGAAGGCGACCAGCAGCGCACCGGAGATCAGGCACGACATCAGCCAGCCCTTGGAGTCCAGCGCGACGAAGCCCGAGCGGATGCGGCGGTTGGCACGCAGCTGGAACCGCCACATCGCGAAACTCACCACCACGGTCAGCACGGCATAGCCCACCGCCAGGTCGAACTGCACCTCGCGCCCGCCGCCCAGGAACGAGGCGATGGCATTGATCAGCGCATAGACCGCCGCGCCAGTCAGCAGCAGCGCGTCCACCCCGAGCACGATCGGCTCCAGGTGCCAGAAGCCCATGGTGAAATGGTCGACCAGCCGCTTGTTGCGCAGCCCACCGGCGTTGGAGGCGGCGATCAGCCGGACCACCAGCAGCCCGACCATCGTCATGCAGGCATCGATCAGCGAGTAGACGCCGTCGAAGATGATCGCGAACGAGCCCGACAGCAGGCCCAGGACGACGCCCACCGCCGCGAAGGCCACCACCACGGCGATGGAGATGCGCAACAGGCCCTGCTCGGTGCCGTGGCTGAGGTGCCAGCGCGGTTCGATTTCGACTGCCATGGAACGCTTCCGTTCGGGTGTCGGGCACCCGTTGCGACAGCCTAACCCTCAGCCCTCCTCCGGCGGTGGCTTCAATTCCTCCGCCAGCTCGTCCAGCTCGGCGATCGCGGCCTCCAGCGCGTCGTGGAACTCACCCTGCCGCGTCATCAGGTCCTCGATGGTCTTCGACTCGCCCAGCTTCTTCAGCTTGCCCTCGTCGAACTTCAGCCACTGCGCGGTGAGCAGCTCGACGTTGTTCTTCGAGTAGTGCCGCATCTCCTTGAGCTGCGTGGACAGGTCGGTGACGTGGTCGAGCGGGGTCTTGGGGGTTTCTTCGGCCATGGGAGGGCTTCCGGGTGGGAGTCTGGCTGAAGGTAGGGCAGGACGTGGGATGAAGCGGTGGACGAGGGTCAGCGGGCGCGTTCCGCCGTCCGCCCGCTCTGTCACGTTATCGTGCCCCGATGAGCAACGCAGAACCCCGTGCGGCCTGGATCCCCACTCCTGCCGGCCGTCTGTTCGCTGCCCGCTGGCAGCCTGTGGACGCCACCGGCGCACCCATCGTGCTGTTCCATGACTCACTGGGCAGCGTGGCCCAGTGGCGCCGGTTCCCCGCCCTGCTCGCCGCCGCCACCGGCCGCGAAGTCATCGCCTACGACCGCCGGGGCTACGGACGCTCGGATCGGCATTCGGGCCGGCTGGAACTGGATTTCATCGACGACGAGGCCCGGACCGGGTTCCGCCAGCTGCGCGAGGCGCTGGGCATCGGGCCATTCATCGCCTTCGGCCACAGCATCGGCGGCGGGATGGCGGTGGCCTGCGCGGCGGCCTGGCCCGGGGACTGCGAGGCGATCGTCAGCCTTTCGGCGCAGGCCTTCACCGAGGACCTGACGCTGCAGGGCGTGGCGCGGGTGAGCGCGCAGTTCCGCCCGCCGGAACAACTGGCGCGGCTGGTGAAGTACCACGGGGACAAGGCCGGCTGGGTGCTGGATGCCTGGGCGGATACGTGGCTGGACCCGGGTTTCGCCGACTGGACGCTGGACGACGATCTGCGCCGGGTGCGTTGCCCGTTGCTGGCGCTCCACGGGACGCTGGACGAATACGGCAGCGCCCGGCACCCACGGCGGATCACCGCGCTGCCGCAGGGGCCGACGACGATGCGGATGCTGCCGGGGGTCGCGCACTTCCCGCACAAGGAGCGGCCGGAGCTGGTCCTGGAGCTGGTCTCGGGATGGCTGGGGATGTTGCCCGTGGATCACAGGTTGCTGGCTTCGGCCGGTACCTCGGTCGAAAGCGGCGCCGCCCCGGGCAGCCCCATGCCGGTCTGCGGACAGTCGGTCCCAAGCCCGTAGCAGGTCATCGACAGCGACCCGTAGGCGTAGCCGTCGGCAAGTATTTCCGCCGGCTCCCCCACCGCGGCGGCGGCGCCGGCGATGTACAGCAGCGGCAGGAAGTGCTCCGGGGTCGGCGCCGCCATTGCGTAGTCCGGGTGCTCGACCAGCGAGGCTGCGTTCGCCGGGCGCTGCGTCATCACCTCGCGGGCGTGCTCGTCGAAACGCCGCGCCCAGTCGAACCCGGCATCGGGCTGCTTCCAGTCGATCGCGCGCAGGTTGTGGACCACGTTGCCGCTTCCCACCAGCAGGATCCCGCTCTCGCGCAGCTTCGCCAGCCGCGCGCCCAGCTCCAGGTGCCACTGCGGCGGCTTGAGCGCGTTGATCGACAGTTGCACCACCGGGATGTCGGCCTCCGGGAATGCATGCACCAGCACCGACCAGGTGCCGTGGTCCAGCCCCCAGCCGTCCAGGTCGGGACCCACGTAATCGGGTCGTGCGACTTCGGCGACCTCCTCCGCCAGCTCCGGCAGGCCGGGGGCCGGGTACTGCACGTCGAACAGCGCCCGCGGGAAGCCGTAGAAATCATGGATGGTGCGCGGCCGCGCCATGGCGGTCACCGCCGTGGCATTGACGTACCAGTGCGCCGACACCACGAGGATCGCCCGCGGCCGCGGCACGCTGGCCCCGAAGGCACGCCAGGCGTCGGTGAAGCGGTTGCGCTCCAGCGCGTTCATGGGGCTGCCGTGGCCGAGGAAGGCAGCGGGAGTCGTCAGGGTCATCGTGGTTTTCCCATTGGTGCGATACGGCTATGGCTATCGCACCCCACGGGTGAATGCGGGGTGCAACAGCCCCCTCAACGTCCGAACAGGAACGCGGTCAACGGATTTTCCGGATCCGACAACAGCTTGGCGATCAGCAGCACGGCCATCACCAGCAGCACCGGCCGGATCATCCGCCCGCCGATGCGCATCGCCAGCCAGGCCCCGACCTGCCCACCGGCAACGCTGGCCACCGCCATCACCAGCCCGACCAGCCACAGCACGTGCCCGCCAATCACCAGGGTGATCAGCGCGGCGATGTTGCTGGCCAGGTTCAGCAGCTTGGTGTGGGCCGTCGCCGAAACCAGCCCCATGCCGAACAGCGCCACCAGCACCGTGGTCAGGAACGACCCGGTACCCGGCCCGAAGAAGCCGTCGTAGAAACCGATCAACGCCACGATCGCAATCAGCGACGCCTTGCCCAGGCGGCTGTGGCGGTCCTCCTCGCTCGCCTTGGGGGCGACCAGGAAATAGACGACCATCAGCAACAGCAGGATCGGGACGAATCCTTCCAGGAACGAAGGATCCAGCCGCTGCAACACCCAGGCACCGACCACCGAGCCGACGAAGGCCGCCACCGCCGGCCACAGGAAGCGTCGGAAGTCGATCCGCCCCTTGCGGGCGAAGGCGTATACCGCGCTGGCGGTACCGAAGCTGCTCTGCAGCTTGTTGGTGGCGATCGCCGCCACCGGCGGCACGCCGGCCGCCATCAGCGCTGGGATGGTGAGCAGGCCCCCGCCCCCGGCCATCGCATCGATCACGCCGGCCACGAAGGCCACGGCCATCAGCGCCGCGATGACGTCCAGACCCAGTTCCACGCCGTGCTCCACGCCCGGTCGAAGGGCCGAGGCGCCGCATGATATCCCCCGGGGCCCGGCACCGGCTGCTGCGGAACCTTCCGCCCACGCAGAAGAGAATACGGGTTGATGGGCGCGAGGCGACGACGCCACGGGCACGAACCGAGGGCGACCATGGCCACGGCGGGGCTTTCGACCGCTACCACTGAACACCGCGGGCATTCCCTGCGGAACCCATTACAAGAACAGGAGTACACGACATGGCCAACGACAACCGCGAAAACCGCGACCAGAACCGCGACCCGATCTCCGGCGCTCCGGGCTCACACCCGGTCGGCACCGGGGTTGGCGCCGCGGGCGGCGGCGTCGCCGGCGCCGCGATCGGCTCTGCTGCAGGCCCCGTGGGCACGGCGGTGGGCGCTGCGGTGGGTGCCGTCGCCGGCGGACTGGCCGGCAAGGGCGTCGCCGAGCGCATCGACCCCACCGCCGAGAACCAATACTGGGAGCAGAACTACCGCGCCGAGTCCTATGTGAAGCCGGACTACACCTACCAGGATTACGGCCCGGCCTACCGTACCGGCTACGAGGCCCGGGCCCGCTACGACGGGCGGGACTTCAACGACGTTGAATCCGAGCTGCGCAGCGACTACGAGACGCGCTATCGCGGCGATTCGCGCCTGGAGTGGCAGGACGCCCGCGAAGCGACCCGCGCGGCCTGGCACCGGGTCGAGCGTGCGTTGCCTGGCGACGCGGACGGCGACGGCCGCTGAGCATCGTCCCCTGGACCCCGCCACCCGGCGGGGTCTTTCGGCAGGGCGGCGCGAACCGTTGCCGAACGCCTATAATCGGGAAGCTGCAACCCCCCGGTGGGAGAAGCGGGCCACGGCCCGCTGCCGAAGGCGCAACGCCCGTAATCGCTCAGGCCCCCAAACCGCCGGGTGTGGACACTCTGGAGAGACCGGTTCGATCCGGCGCCGAAGGGGCATGAAGCGCATCCCTCCCCGCGCTTTGAACTCTCAGGCAAAAGGACAGAGGGGCACCCCACGGCCTGCGCCCGCAGGCCACGGCCCGCCCACGTCCCGAGTCCCGACATGACCCAGCACACCTCCCTGCGTTCGCTCGAGCACCACGACGCGTTCATCGAACGCCACATCGGCCCCAACGACGCCGAGGTCGCGCAGATGCTGCGCGTGGTCGGCCATGAGTCGCTGGAAACCTTCACCGACGCGATCGTCCCCGCCTCCATCCGCACCCCGGACGCGCTGGACCTGCCCGAGTCCATGACCGAGGTCGACGCGCTGGCGAAGATCCGCGACATCGCCGACCGCAACCAGGTGTTCCGCAGCTTCATCGGGCAGGGCTACCACGGCACCCACGTGCCCAACGTCATCCTGCGCAACATCCTCGAGAACCCGGGCTGGTACACCGCCTACACCCCGTACCAGGCGGAGATCTCGCAGGGCCGCATGGAGGCGCTGATCAACTTCCAGACCATGTGCGCCGAACTGACGGGCATGGAGATCGCCAACGCCTCGCTGCTGGACGAGGCCACCGCGGCGGCCGAGGCGATGACCCTGGCCAAGCGCTCCTCGAAGTCGAAGTCGGACGTGTTCTTCGTGTCCGACCGCGTGCACCCGCAGACCCTGGAAGTGCTGCGCACCCGCGCCGAGCCGCTGGGGATCGAGCTGGTCATCGGCGACGACGCCCGGGCCGCGGAAACCGAAGCCTTCGGCGTGCTGCTGCAGTACCCGGACACCTTCGGCAACGCGCGTGACTACGGCGCGCTGGTCGAGGCGGTGCACGCGCGCAAGGGCATCGTCTGCGTGGCGGTCGACCTGCTGGCGCTGACCGTACTGAAGTCGCCGGGCGAATGGGGCGCCGACATCGTGATCGGCAACACCCAGCGCTTCGGCGTGCCGTTCGGCTTCGGCGGCCCGCACGCGGCCTTCATGGCCTGCCGCGACGCCTACAAGCGCTCCATGCCGGGCCGCCTGATCGGCGTGTCGGTGGACGTGGAGGGCAACAACGCCTACCGCCTGACCCTGCAGACCCGCGAGCAGCACATCCGCCGCGAGAAGGCGACCTCCAACATCTGCACCGCGCAGGTGCTGCTGGCGGTGATGGCCTCGATGTACGCGGTCTACCATGGCCCCGAGGGCCTGGTCCGCATCGCCCGTCGCACCCACCGCCTGGCCGCCATCCTGGCCGGCGCGCTGCACAAGGCCGGCGTCGGGGTCGGCAAGGATTTCTTCGACACCCTGCACGTCACCGGCATCGACGCAGGCCAGATCCACGAGCGCGCCCGCGCCGCGCACATCAACCTGCGCCATGTCGACGCCTCCAGCCTGTGCATCAGCCTGGACGAGACCACCACGCGCGAGGACATCACCGCGCTGGCCGGCCTGTTCGGCATCGAGCTGGGCGACATCGACGCGCTGGACGGTGAAACCGCCGACGCGCTGCCGGCCGGCCTGCTGCGCGAGTCGGAGTTCATGACCCACCCGGTGTTCAACACCCACCATTCCGAGCACGAGCTGCTGCGCTACATGCGCATGCTCTCGGACAAGGACCTGGCGCTGGACCGCACGATGATCCCGCTGGGCTCGTGCACCATGAAGCTCAACGCCACGGCCGAGATGATCCCGATCACCTGGCCGGAGTTCACTAACATCCATCCGCTGGCCCCGATCGACCAGGCCCAGGGCTACCTGGAGCTGATCCGCGGCCTGGAGCAGATGCTGGTGGCCTGCACCGGCTACGACAACGTCAGCCTGCAGCCCAACTCCGGCGCCCAGGGCGAGTACGCCGGCCTACTGGCGATCCGCGCCTGGCACGAGGCGCGCGGCGAGGGGCAGCGCGACATCTGCCTGATCCCCGAGTCGGCCCACGGAACCAACCCGGCGTCCGCGCAGCTGTGCGGCATGAAGGTGGTCGTCACCAAGTGCGACGCCAACGGCAACGTCGAGGTCGAGGACATCCGCGCCAAGGCCGCGCAGTACTCCGACCGCCTGGCCGCGATCATGATGACCTACCCCTCCACGCACGGCGTGTTCGAGGAGGACGTGGTGGAGATCTGCGACATCGTCCACCAGCACGGCGGCCAGGTGTACACCGACGGCGCCAACCTCAACGCCATGCTGGGCCTGGCGGCCCCGGGCAAGTGGGGCTCGGACGTGTCCCACCTGAACCTGCACAAGACTTTCTGCATCCCGCACGGCGGCGGCGGCCCCGGCGTCGGCCCCTGCGCGGTCAAGTCGCACCTGGCCCCGTACCTCCCCGGCGCCTACCCGCTTCCCCCGCAAGCGGGGGAAGGTGCCCAGAGGGCGGATGGGGGCAGCCGCGGAACTGACGCAGGCCTCACCGAAGGCGTCGGCACCGGCGGCATGGTCAGCGCCGCCACCTACGGCAGCGCCAGCATCCTGCCAATCAGCTGGATGTACATCACGCTGATGGGCCGTGACGGCCTGCGCAAGGCCAGCCAGGTGGCGATGCTCAACGCCAACTACATCTCCCGCCGGCTGCAGGAGCACTACCCGACCCTGTACAGCGGCCGCAACGGGCTGGTGGCGCACGAGTGCATCCTCGACCTGCGCCCGCTGGAGAAGACCACCGGAATCAGCGCCGAGGACGTCGCCAAGCGCCTGATCGACTTCGGCTTCCACGCCCCGACACTGAGCTTCCCGGTCGCCGGCACGCTGATGGTGGAGCCGACCGAGAGCGAGTCGCTGGCCGAGCTGGACCGCTTCATCGACGCGATGATCCAGATCCGCGAGGAGATCCAGGCGATCGCCGACGGCAAGGCCGACCGCGAGGACAACCCGCTCAAGCACGCCCCGCACACCGCGGCGCAGGTCTCGGCCAGCGAGTGGACGCACGGCTACACGCGCGAACTGGCGGCCTTCCCGCTGCCCTCGCTCAAGCAGCACAAGTACTGGCCGCCGGTGGCACGCGTGGACAACGTCTACGGCGACAAGAACGTGTTCTGCAGCTGCGTGCCGATCAACGAGTACGAGGGCGAGATCGAAGCCTTCAGCGAGCCCATGGTCTCCTGACCCACCCCGTCCGGCGCAAGATGCCGCTTTGCGGCTATTGCGCCGGACGGCTGGCGGGCTCCGATTCCTGGAGCGGGAGCTCGGCGACGAACTCGACGCCCTTGCCTGGCTCGCCGGCGCTGAACGCGCTTACCGCGCCATCGTGCAGCTCCACCAGCTGGTGGACCATGCTCAGGCCCACGCCGAGGCCGCCGTGGTGGCGATCGGCAGTGTCCTGGCTCTGGGTGAACAGCTGGAATACGTGCGCCTGCTCCGCCGGCGGGATGCCGGGACCATTGTCGGACACGCACAACTGGGCCATGTCCGCATGCACCGACAACAACAGTTTCACCAGGCCACCGCCGGGAGTGAACTTGGCGGCGTTGTTGAGCAGGTTGTTGAGCACCTGCACCAGCCGTACCTTGTCACCCCGGACCGGCACCGCCCGGTCCGGGACCTCCACGCGGAAATCATGCCGGCGGGCCTGCATGTGGGGGCTGGCGGCCTCGACCGCCTCCGACACCACCTCGCGCAGGTCGATCGGCTCCCGCCGCAGGTGCACCTTGCCGCTGACGATGCGGCCCACGTCCAGCAGGTCGTCCACCAGCCGCGTGAGGTGGTTCACCTGGCGATGGAGGATGTCACGCGTGAGCTGCAGTGCCGGCGGCAGTTCCTGCATCTCCATCAGCTGGACCGCGTTCGAGATCGGCGCAAGCGGGTTGCGCAGCTCATGCCCCAGCACGGCCAGGAACTGGTGCAGGTGGCGCTCCTGGCTCTCCAGCTTGCTGATGCGCCGCTGCGCGGTCATGTCGCGGGTGACCTTGCCGAACCCGTAGTGCCGCCCCTCGCCGTCGAACAGCGCGGTGATCACCACGCTGGCCCAGAACCGGCTGCCATCCTTGCGCAGGCGCCAGCCCTGGTCCTCGAAGCGGCCTTCGCGCAGGGCCACCTGCAGCTCGTGTTCTGGCCAACCACGCTCCAGGTCCTCGGGGGTGTAGAAGACCGAGAAATGCCGGCCGATGATCTCATCCGCGGTGTAGCCCTTGGTCAGCTGCGCCCCCAGGTTCCAGCTGGTGATCTTCCCGTGCACGTCCAGCAGCAGGATGGCGTAATCGCGTACCGAATCCACCAGCAGCCGGAAATCAGCGTCGACAAGCGTCGGACGGGCAGGCGCGATGGCCACTGCATCCGGATCCGGGACGGGCGTCATGGGGGCACTCGGGGCGAAGATCCGGTCGGCATCCGTGCAACGCTATCCCACTCCCGGATGCACGCCAAGTGACCGTCAGGCCGGTCGTGCCCCGGTCGCGAGCGACGCCTCCAGATGGCGGTAATACGGCAGCAGCGCGAGCGCCCGGGCGACCACGAACACCACGAACGAGAGCCACAAGCCGTGGTTGCCCCACAGCAGGGCCGCAGGCCAGGCACAAAGCACGAACACGCCGAGCGACAACAGACCGGCGTTGCGCATCTCGCGCGTGCGGGTGGTCCCGATGAACACCCCGTCGAGCTGGAAGGCCGCCACGGACAGCAGCACGTAGAGCGCGGTCCAGGGCAGGTAGGCCATGGCCGTCATGCGTACGGCCTCCAGCGACGTCAGCATGCCCAGTACGGGCCCGCCCAGCAGCCAGATCCCCGCTGCCAGCACGACCGCCGTACCCAGGGCCAGCTCACTCGACAGGCGCACCACCCGGCGGAAACGCAGCCGGTCCCTCCCCCCCGCCGCACTGCCCACCAGCGCCTCGGCGACGAAGGCATACCCGTCCAGGAAGAACGCACTGAACGACACCAGCTGCAACAACAGGTGGTTGGCCGCCAGTGTCACGTCACCAAAGCGCGCGCCCTGGTTGGCGAACCAGCCGAAGCCCAGCAGCAGGCACAGCGTGCGGACCATGATGTCGCCATTGGCGGACAGCATGCGCCGCACCCGCTCGCCGTCCGCGATCCGCTCCCATTGCAGGAACGGTGCCGGGTCGGTATGCCGTGCCCGCAGCGTCCGCCACAACACCACCGTGGCCACCAGGCAGGTCGTCCACTCCGCGATGGCGGTACCCAGTCCGATCCCGTAGGCACCCAGCCCCAGGTTGCCAGCCAGGTGGACGTCGAGCCCCGCATTGAGTCCGTTGAGCAGCAGCTGCACCAGCAACAGCACGCGGCTGTGGCCCAGGCCGATCAGCGCACCGCTGAAGGCATACAGCGCCAGGGCCGCCGGCGCGCCCCAGATCCGTGCCTGGAAGTACTCCCGCCCGGTCGCCTCGACCGCCGCGCTGGCGTCCATGAGCGCGAAGTAGGCGGCAACCAGCAGCGCCTGCAGGGCCAGCAGCACGACCCCGAGGCCGACGCCCATCAGGACCGACCGGGCCAGCGTCGCCCGGACTTCCGCCTCGTCCCCGGCGCCCGCCGCCTGCGCGGTGAAGCCGGTCGTGGCCATGCGCAGGAAGCCGAAGCTCCAGTAGATGAAGTTGAACAGCAGCGCGCCGAGCGCCAGGGCCCCCAGGTCCACCGCCGTGCCGTAATGGCCGATCACCGCGGTATCGACCAGTCCCAGCAGCGGCACCGACCCGTTGGCCAGGATGATCGGCCAGGCCTGGCGGGCAATGGAGCGACGGGTGGTCCCGGGACCGGGCTGGTGGAGGCTGGACATCCAGCCAATGATGCCGGAGGACCCCGCTGGAGGCAGCGCCGTGGCTCAGGCCACTTCGCGCATCGCCTCCGCGGCGGGGCCGACCCGGTTGCGCCCGCCCCGCTTGGCGCCATAGAGCGCCACGTCGGCGGCGATCATCCAGCGCCGCAGCGTGGTGGCTCCTGCATTCGCCGGGGCGACGCCAATGCTCACCGTGCACACCAGCTCCCGCGTGCCCGGCAGCCGCCATTCCTCGACCTTGCGCCGGATCCGGCCCGCGACCTGGTTTGCCAGTTCGCCACTTGCCGGCATCACGACCGCGAACTCGTCGCCGCCATTGCGCCCGACCCGGCTGTCCGCGCACACGCAACTGCGCAGGATCGCGGCGACCGCGCAGAGCACATCGTCGCCAACCGCATGCCCGTGCGTGTCGTTGATCCGCTTGAAGTCGTCCACGTCCACCACCAGCAGGCTCACCGCCGCGCCCCCCTCGTGCCACGCCTGCAGCAGTCGCGTCGCGTCCTCTTCCCACTGCCGGCGGTTGGCCAGGCCGGTGAGCGGATCCACGCTGCTGAGCTCGTCCAGGCGGATGTTCTGCACGTGGACGCGGCGGATCAGGTAATAGGAGTGGAGGCTGACCGCGATGGTGTGGATCAGCAGGATCGGCATGCAGGCCAGGATCACCTGCATGTCGGTGCGCGGCTGGACGGCGAAACCGGACAGCACCGCACCCAGCACCACCCCGCCGAACATCCAGGGCATCGAGCGCAGCCACAACCCGCGGATGCCGGTGTTGATCTTGTCCACCGTGGCCAGCGTCAGCAGCAATGCGGCGGGCAGCACGTTGAAGTGCATCAGCGACACCCACAGCCCGGCAAAGGCCGAATCAAGGACCAGATTGTGCTTTTCGGTGGCGTAGGGGTCGGCGCTGGCCCGCGAGCGCAGCCAGGCCAGCTGCGGCCAGGCCAGCGAGGTCAACGCCAGCAGGACCCAGGTGGCCCAGCCCGCGCCCTGCTGCCACAGCACCACGCCCACCGGCAGCCCGGACAGCCCCATGCCGAGCATCCGCAACGGATACACCCGACGCGGGAACGCCAGCCGGTGCCGGGCGCGCGCCGACGAAGCCGGACGCCCCGGCCCGGCAGCCACCTCATCCTCTCGCACCCCACTTCCCCGAGACCATGTCCCTGTCCCAACGCATTCCGCGCCGGGAAGCGGACCCGGCCGGACGGGCGGGTCAGGCGAACGGGTCCTGCAGCACCATGGTGTGCTCGCGGTCCGGACCGGTGCTGACGATCGACAGGGGGCAGCCGGCCAGTTCCTCCAGCGCACGCAGGTAGGCCCGCGCCGCCGGCGGCAGCTTGTCCCACTCGGTGATGCCGTGGGTGCTCTCCTGCCAGCCCGGGAACTCCAGGTACACCGGGACGCATTCCTCCCAGCCCTGGGCGTCGAGCGGGGCGTATTCGGTCTGCTTGCCACGGTACTGGTAGCCGATGCACATCTTGAGCGTCTCCATGCCGTCGAGCACGTCGAGCTTGGTGATGCACAGGCCGCTGATGCCGTTGATGGCCACCGCGCGCTTGAGTGCGACGATGTCGATCCAGCCGCAACGGCGCGGGCGGCCGGTGGTGGCGCCGTACTCCTGGCCGCGGTCGCGCAGGCGCTGGCCGTCCTCGTCGTGCAGCTCGGTCGGGAACGGACCACCGCCCACCCGGGTCGCGTACGCCTTGCAGATGCCCAGCACGTAGTCGATCGAATCCGCCCCCACGCCCGCACCGGCAAGCGCGCCGCCAACGGTGGTGTTGGAGCTGGTGACGTACGGGTAGGTGCCATGGTCGATGTCCAGCAACGACCCCTGCGCGCCCTCGAACAGCACCTTCTTCCCCTGCTTGCGCAGGTCATGGAGGATGCCGGCGACGTCGGACTTCATCGGCTCCACGTACTCGCCGAACGCCAGCGCCTCGTCATAGGTCTGCTGGAAGTCCACCGCGTCCACGCCCAGGTACCTGGTCAGCACGAAGTTGTGGTAGTCGAGCGCGCTGCGCAGCTGGTCGGCCAGCTGCTCCGGGTAATGCAGGTCGGCGACGCGGAGGCCCCGGCGGGCGACCTTGTCCTCGTAGGCCGGGCCGATGCCGCGGCCGGTGGTGCCGATGGCCTTGCCACCGGCGGCCTTCTCGCGTGCCTGGTCCAGGGCGATGTGGTACGGCATGATCAGCGGCGTCGCGGGGCTGATCTTCAGCCGCGAGCGCACTTCCACGCCATTGGCTTCCAGTTCGCCGATTTCCTTCTGCAGCGCACCCGGGTGCAGCACCACGCCGTTGCCGATCAGGCACAGCGCACCTTCGCGCAGGATGCCCGACGGGATCAGGTGCAGCACGGTCTTGTGGCCGTTGATGACCAGCGTGTGGCCGGCGTTGTGGCCGCCCTGGAACCGGACCACGGCGCCAATGTCCTGCGTCAGCAGGTCGACGATCTTGCCCTTGCCCTCGTCGCCCCACTGGGCACCGATAACGACGACTGACTGACCCATGTTGTTGATGCTCCCGAGCATTCAAGGCCGCGGAAGGCGCCGGCGGCACGCACAGAAAAAGCCGGTGGGAACGCTCCCCCGGCTTTTCGGCATTATCCGGGTTTCCGTGGTTCCGGGCCAGTCCCGCTAGGGTCGGCCCCAATGGCTGCGGCGGGACGGATGCTGCAAAGCTCGCAGGCACCAAGGACCGACGCCGGCGCCATGCACATGATCACCCCCCTGTCCGCCCTTCCGTCCACCCTGCGGGCTGCGCCACCGCCGCCGCCCTCCCCGGACCGTCCGCAAAGTCCGGCCACGGGCGCCCCCGCCCATCGCCCCGAGCCTTCCTGGCATCCCCAGGTGGCCGCGCCGCCGTCCTGTGGACCGGCCCCGGCCATGCCCTACGAGGCCACCGGGTTCTCCGCGCACGTCGCCGGCACCGACGGCCGGCAGATCGACGTCGACCTGATGCGCATGTCCACGGCGGTGTACGGGGACGGCGAGGTGGACCTGTGCGGGTGGACGATGCTGGACGACGCCCAGCTGCAGGCCGCGGGCATGGATCCCGGGAAGCTGGACGTACCGGGCAGCCAGTTCCGGGCCGAGGTGTTCAGCGACGGCCAGGGCAACTACGTGCTGGCCTACCGCGGAACCTCGGATGGCGCCGCCGACTGGGTGACCAACTTCGCCCAGGGCACCGGACAGTACACCGACGAGTTCGACCGCCTGGCTCCCCAGGCCGCCCAGGAGTTCGCCCAGGCCTTCGGCGAAAGGGGCGTGGATGCCGCCGGCAACCCGGTCTATACCAACCTGGTGATCACCGGGCACTCCCAGGGTGGCGGCCTGGCCACCGTGGCGTCGGCGGTGACCGGCATTCCGGCGGTCACCTTCGACCCCTCCGGCGTACATGACCGCACCTTCGAGCGCCTGGGCCTGGACGGCGCACAGTTCCGCGAACAGGCCGAAGACGGCCAGGTGCGCCGCTACTCCATGCACGAGGACGCCCTCACCCAGGTCCAGGAGGGCTGGATCACCGCCGCGCTCGCGCCCGACGCCATCGGTCACCAGATCATCGTCAAGCCCGAGGGCGAACTCGCCGACAGCGTGATCGAGTACGGGCTGGAACACGCCGGGGTGGACCCGGAGCTGGCCGACCGCATCAACGATGCGCTTGACGACCTGTCGCAGCTGCCCGGCATCCCCGGGCTCGTGGCAGGCGGCATCGGATACCTGGGCCGGGCGGCCAGCAGCCATGAGCAGCAGGTCCTGATCGACACGATGCTGCAGCAGCAGCCCTGGCAGGAGGGCTACCAGAACCCGCCCAGCGTGGAGCGCACGCTGATGGCGCCATTCAACAGCCGCGAGGTCGAGAGCCGGGTCACCGAGGAGGTCGCCCAGGGCGTGGACGCCTTCCGTGCCGACCTCGAGCGCCACCAGGGCGACCTGGCCGAAGCCGCTGGACTGGCCGAAGCCGGCCGCGATGTCCAGGCGCAGTGGCATGCGGGCGGCTCCCATGCACGGCTGGCGCTGGAGGGGGCCGGCGAGTTCGTCGACACCGCCACCGACGTGGTCGGGGCCACCATCGAAGGGATGGCCAGCGACGCTGCCAACCAGCTTGAGCAGGCGGCCGACGGGATCACCCACCCGGTGGGCCATGCAATCGTGGATGGCGTGGCCGACGTGACCCGCTCCGGTGGCGAGCTGCTGGGTAGCGTGCCCCGGGTCGTGGGCGACGTGGTCGAAACGGTTGCCGATGCCGGTGGCTGGGTGGTCCAGAAGGCCAGCGAAGGGATCGGCGTGGTGGACCAGGCCCTCACCGATGGCTGGAACTGGCTCAAGAGTCGCTTCTGAGCGCTAGTATCCGGACATGCCCTGCCGCCAGTCCGCAACGCTGACCCTGCTGCTGGCGGCCCTCGTGTCCACCAGTGCCTGCAGCGGAGAACCCATGGACCTGCCGTTTGATGACGCCGAGGCCGCGGCCCTCGCCAGTGCCGCCCGGCATGGCAATGCATACGCGGTACGCACCCAGGTGCAGGAAGGCGCCGACCCGGATGCGCAGGGCGAAGACGGGGTCAACCTGCTGCAGTTCGCCATCCTGTCGGGCAGCCGCGCCGGCTTCGAAGCCCTGCTCGACAGCGGAGCCGACCCGGAAGCGGAGGGCTTCAACGGCACCACGGCCCTGCATACCGCCGCGCTGGCCGACGACCCTGCCTATCTGCAGCGGATGCTTGCGCAGGGCGCCGATCCGGACGCGCGCAACCGCCGCAACGGCGAGACCCCGCTGGCGGTCGCCGTTTCCCCGCGCACCACCGCGCAGTTCACGATGCTTCTGGAAGCCGGGGCCGACCCCAACGCCACCGATGCCCAGGGCTACACCGCACTGCACCGGGCCGCCATGATCAACGCCGGGGAACACGTGCTCGCCCTGCTGGAGGCCGGCGCCGCCCCGCACGCAATGGGTGGGCAGGACGCGAGCTTCCAGGCCTACTTCTTCCGCACGCCGGATTCCTCGCTGTCTGCCGAAGCCAGGGACCAGCGCCAGGCCGTGGTCGCCTGGCTGCGCGAGCACGACGTACCGCTGGAGGCCGGCATCGGGGAGTAGACGGGGCGCGCACGGCCCGTCCGGTCACCGCGGCTCAAACGGCGCCGCGCACCACCCACAGCCCGAGCAGCGCCACCACCAGCACCGCGGCGCCGATCCGGCGCAGCCGGGATTCCCCCAGCTGCACCAGATGGATCATCGCCTCGCGCCAGGCGCGCGGGGCGGCGAACAGGAACAGCCCTTCCAGCACCAGCGCCAGGCAGGCCGCGGCCATCAGCTCACCTGCCATCGCCGCCTCAGCGGTCGCTGTCGAGGTAGCGCAGGAACTCGTCGTCGCGATCCAGCACAATCACGCCCTTGCCATCGGCAAACGCCGCGCGGTAGGCCTCCAGGCTGCGCTGGAAGGCATAGAAGGACGGGTCGCGGTTGGCCGCCTCGGCGTAGGTGGAGGCTGCGACGGCATCGCCCTCACCGCGCAGGCGCTGCGCGTCGCGCTCGGCCTCGGCGATGATCACCTGGCGCTGGCGGTCGGCCTCGGCGCGCACCGTCTGGGCCTCCTCGGCACCCTCCGCGCGCAGCCGGCTGGCCACCTGGTGGCGCTGGGCGCGCATGCGCCGGTAGACGTCCTGGATGACCTGGCTGTCGGTCGGCAGGTCGATGCGCTTCAGGCGCAGGTCGATGATGCGGATACCGATGGTGCTGGCACCGCGGTTGATGCCTTCCAGCTGCTGCTCGATGATCTCCGAGCGGTCACCGGACACGATCTCGGTGAGCGTGCGCGAGTTGATCTCGTTGCGCAGCGAGTCCTTGATGATCGGGGCCAGGCGGTCCACCGCGATCGACTCGTCGCCGCCGGTGGCGCGGTAGAACGCACCCACGTCGTAGATCATGCCGACGGTGAAGAAGTCCACCGCGACGTCCTTGCGCTCCGAGGTCAGGTAGCGCTCCGGCTCGGCGTCCAGCACCTGCAGGCGGCGGTCGAAGACCAGGGCGCGCTCGATCAGCGGCCACTTGAAGTGCAGGCCGGGGCCGATGTCGGTCCGGTCCACGCGGCCCAGGTTCAGCACCATGGCCACCTGGCCTTCGCGCACCACGTAGGTACCACCCATCAGGCCCAGCACCAGGGCGACGACGAGCGCGACGACAATCGGGTATCTCATCGGCTCACCTCCTCACGGCCGGCCGGGCGCGGACCGCGTACCGCGCCTGCGTCGGCGCCCTGCGCCTGGTCGGGGACCACCAGCTCGGGGGTGAGCAGCGGCGGCGACGGGTTGGACGCGCGGCCACCGTTGCCTGCGTCTTCCATGGGAACGTAGATCAGCTGCCTGGAGTCCCCCCCGACCACCTTGCGGTTGTCGGCCAGCACTTCCTGCACGGTTTCCAGCCACAGGCGCTTGCGGGTCACCTCCGGCGCGTCCTGGTACTCGGTGACCAGCATCGAGAAGCGGTCTGCGTCACCCTGGGCGCGGGCGATGATCGACTCCCGGTAGCCCTGCGCGGTGGCACGCACGCGTGCGGCCTGGCCGCGCGCCTCGGGCACCACCTGCGCGGCGTAGGCTTCGGCCTCGCTGATCAGGCGGTCCTGGTCCTGCTGGGCGCTGTTGACGTCGTCGAAGGCCGGCTTGACCTCCTCCGGCGGGCGGGCGTTGGGCAGGTTGAGTTCCGTCACCATCAGCCCGGTGCGGTAGGCATCCAGCGAAGCCTGCAACTGGTCGCGGGCCGAAACCGCCAGTGCGTTGCGGGCACCGAGCACGGTATCCAGCGGGGAGCGGCCGACCTGCTCGCGCACGGTGCTCAGCGAAGCCTGGGCGAGCATGGCGTCCGCGTCGCGGGTGCCGAACAGGTACATGTGCGGATCGCTGACCCGGTACTGCACGTTGATCTCGACCTGGACGATGTTCTCGTCGGAGGTCAGCACCGGGACGGTGGTGCCGAAGGTCTTGATCTCGGTGGCGTTGACCTTGATGACGCGCTCGAAGGGCCACGGCAGCTTGAAGTGCGGGCCGGGCTGCAGCAGGCGGGCGTATTCACCGAAACGCAGCACCACGCCGCGCTGCTGCTCGGCGACCAGCACGAAGCAGTTCGCCGCAAGCCACAGCGCCAGCACCAGCAGCACCCAGCGGCCGATACCGCCGCCGTTGCCACCGAACAGGTTGCGCAGCGGGTCCAGGAACTGGTCCAGTCCACCGTTGCCGCGCTGTCGCGGTCCCCTGCCGCTGGAATTGTTGCTGCCGGGAGAGTTCCAGGCCATGCCTGCTCCGAAAAAATGCGACCGCTGATTCTATGGGGTGGGCAGCAACGGCGCCAGCGCATGCCCTTCCGGACCTGCGGCCAGGCGCCGTGCTTCCGCCTCGGCGAGTTCGACCTGGAGCTGCCAGCCGTCCTCGCCCGCCTGCTC
Organism: Pseudomonadota bacterium; assembly: GCA_023388955.1. Lineage (GTDB taxonomy): Bacteria > Pseudomonadota > Gammaproteobacteria > Xanthomonadales > Xanthomonadaceae > Novilysobacter. The sequence continues at coordinate 1,575 of JAEWFH010000125.1, read as the reverse complement.
GGAGCGCACCGCGCCCAGGTCATGCAGGCGGGCGCGCAGCCGGCCGGCCCGGGACGGCAACTCGATGGTCCCGCGCACGTGCCGCAGCTCCAGCACCTCGCCTATGGCGGTGGCGAGCATCTCCAGGCCGTCGCCGTCCCGGGCCGAGACCCAGGCCCGGGGATGCCCCTCGGCCGGGCGGTCGATGCGCGGCCTGGCCTCGTCGAGGCGGTCGATCTTGTTGAATACCAGCAGCTGCGGCAGGCCGCCGGCACCGATCTCCGCCAGCACCTCGTCGACCTGGGCGATGCGTTCCTCACGGTGCGGATCGGCCGCATCGACCACGTGCAGCAGCAGGTCGGCCTCGCGGGCCTCGCTGAGGGTCGACCGGAACGCCGCGACCAGTTCATGCGGCAGGTCGCGCACGAAGCCCACGGTATCGGCCAGCACCACCGCGCCCGCAGGCAGGTCGACCCGGCGCACCGTCGGGTCCAGGGTCGCGAACAGCTGGTCGGCGGCATAGGCGCCGGCACCGGTCAGTGCGTTGAACAACGTCGACTTGCCCGCATTGGTGTAGCCGACCAGTGCGACCCGCGGCAGTTCGCTGCGCACGCGGGCGCGGCGCATCTGCGCACGTTGCACCTCGACCTTGTCCAGGCGCTTCTGCAACTGCTCCAGGCGCTTCTGCAGCAGCCGGCGGTCGGTTTCCAGCTGGGTTTCACCCGGCCCGCGCAGGCCGATGGAGCCGCCGCGCTGGCGCTCCAGGTGGGTCCACCCCCGGACCAGCCGGGTCGCCAGGTGGCGCAACTGCGCCAGCTCGACCTGCAGCTTGCCCTCGTGGCTGTGCGCACGCTGGGCGAAGATGTCCAGGATCAGACCGGTGCGGTCGACCACGCGGCGCTGGAGCAGCTTCTCCAGGTTGCGCTCCTGCACCGGAGTGAGCGGGTGGTTGACCAGGACCAGGTCGGCACCGGAGGCCTCGGCCGCGGCCAGGACCTCCTCCAGCTTGCCGCTGCCGATCAGGGTCGCGGCATTGGGCCGGTCGATCCGCGCCGGGACCACCGCGGCCACGCTCGCCCCGGCCGAGCGGGCAAGCTCGGTGAACTCCTCCAGCACGTCCTCATCCGGCGGTCCGCCGGCATGGGGCTGGATCAGCAGGGCGTGCTCGCCCTTGCGCGAACGTTCAAACAAGCGGGGTCGTCTCCGGGCATCGGCTGGCCATCACCCGTACATGGGTGTGCCGGTGCCGGAACGCAAGCCTCGCGCCGTTCAGTCCTCGTCGTCCCGCGGCATGCCGTTGCCGTTCTCGCCGGACTGGACGTAGCCGCCGCCGGGGCCCACGCGCACGTTGCGCGCCGGCACCACGGTGGAGATGGCGTGCTTGTAGACCATCTGGCTCACGGTGTTGCGCAACAGGATGACGAACTGGTCGAAGGATTCGATCGTGCCCTGCAGCTTGATCCCGTTGACCAGGTACACGGACACCGGCACGCGCTCGCGCCGCAGCGCATTCAGGAACGGGTCCTGCAAGGATTGCCCCTTGGACATCAAGTTTCCCCAGAAATGATAGGACGGCTTGTAATTGTTGTAGGCCGC
>JAEWFH010000052.1 GCA_023388955.1 Pseudomonadota bacterium | reverse complement strand
GCCACCGGCGGGCTGGGCCTGCTGCTGGTCGACTGCGACGGCTTCAAGCAGATCAACGACGAGCACGGCCACGTCGCCGGCGACCACGTGCTGCAGGGCGTGGCCAGCATCCTGCGCTCGGTGGCCGGCGCCGGCGATCTGGCCTGCCGGCTCGGCGGCGACGAGTTCGCGCTGCTGTTCAAGGCCGACGGCGGTCGTGAGGACGCCCTGCGCTACGCCCGCTTCATCGTCGACACCGCGCGCGGGCTGCGCGACATGCCGCAGGCCGCGCCGCGCATGTGCGCGCTCAGCATCGGCGCCAGCCTGCTGCCGGCCGACGACAGCTGGAGCGAGGGCTATGCCCGTGCCGACACCGCGCTGTACCGGGCCAAGCGCCTGGGCGGCGACCGGGTGGAGTGGCAGGACGACACGGCGGGGCAGGACTAGCGCGATGGCGGTGCTCGCACAGGCCAGTACCGATCCGGGCCGGGTGCCGGCCGGGGCCGTCGGGGTCCCGCAGCTGCGCACCATCCTGCTCACCGACCTGGTCGAGTCCACTGCGCTGGTGGAGCGGATCGGCGATGGCGCCGCCGCCGAGCTGTTCCGCGCCCACGACCACCTGGTCCTGCAGTTGCAGCAGCGCTGGCACGGCCGGCTGATCGACCGCTCCGACGGCATGCTGCTGCTGTTCGAACGTCCCATCGACGGCCTCGGCTTCGCCCTGGACTACGCAAGCGGCCTGCGCGAGGTCGGCGCCGCCCAACAGGTCGACCTCAAGGCGCGCGCCGGCCTGCACGTGGGCGAAGTGCTGACCTGGCGCAACAGCGACGAGGCGGTCCGGGTGGGCGCCAAGCCGGTGGAGGTCGAAGGCCTGGCCAAGCCCATGGCCGCGCGCCTGCTGGGCATGGCCCGCCCCGGGCAGATCCTGCTGTCGGCGGTGGCCGAGCCGCTGGCCCACCGCGCCGCCCGGGAACTGGGCGAACGCGGCCTGCACCTGGCCTGGAAGTCCTGGGGGCGCTGGCACTTCAAGGGCATGCCCGAGGCGCAGGAGGTGTTCGAGGTCGGCGAGCCCGGCACCGCCCCGCTGCGCCGGCCCGCGCACAGCCCCAAGGCCTGGCGCGACCTGCCGCTGTGGCGCCGCCCCGCGGCCCTGGCCGTCCAGGCGGTGCTGGTACTGGCGATGGCGGGCGCGGGCTGGCTGCTGACCCGCCCGCAGCCGGCGATCGCCTTTGCCGAGCGCGACTGGGTGGTGCTTGCCGACGTGCGCAACCTGACCGGCGAACCGCTGCTGGATGACTCGCTGGAAGTCGCGTTCCGGGTCAGCCTGGAGCAGTCGCGGCATGTGAACGTGCTGGGGGACCTCAAGGTGCGGCAGACGCTGGGCAACATGCGCCTGCCGGCCGACACGCTCCTGGACCGTTCCGTCGCCGCTGAAGTCGCGATCCGGGAAGGGGCCAAGGCCGTCATCGTCCCTACCGTGGCAGAGGTCCACGGCCGGGTCAGGGTGACGGCGGAAATAGTCGAGCCCGCCAGCGAAGCCGCGGTGTGGGTGGGCCACGCGGACGGCGCCGGCGCGGAGTCGACGCTGGATTCGATCGACACGGTAGTCGCGGCGCTCCGCTCCGGGCTGGGCGAGAGTGCCCAGATGCTGGCCAGCACAGCCCAGCCGCTGCCACGGGTGGCGACGTCAAGCCTGGATGCCTTGAAGGCGTATGCGCTGGGGCTGGAGGCGTACCGGGTCGCGAAGTACGACCTCGCACTACAGCATTTCCAGCGCGCGACCGAACTGGATCCCGAATTCGCCCTGGCGTATGTGGGGGCCGTGCGGGTGTTCTTTTCGACCGCGGACGTACCGGCTTCCATGGAGTACATGCAGCGTGCGGCGTCGTTGCGTGATCGGCTTGCACCGCGCGAGGCGTTGTATCTGGACGCATGGGTGGCGGAGTTCAACGAGGCATCCGCAATGAATGCTTCCGCTGCCTGGCGATTGCTTGGGGAAACCTATCCCGACTACTTTGCCGCGCATCACCACTACGCTTGGAGCAAACTCGGTACGGGAGATCTGCCGGAGGCATTCACGGCGGTTTCCCGGGCGGACGATCCAGCGAACCCGCTTCGTCATGCGGCCCTTGACCTCAAAGGGCTGGTGCAGCTCGCAAGCGGGGACGGCGAGGCTGCCCTCGCAAGTTTCCGGAGTGCTGCGCAACTCCGCGGTACACCTCCCGGACGCCGCGTCGCCGCCGCGCTTGGCAGCCTTGGTCGGCTACAAGAAGCGGAGACGATCCTGGACGGCGTGGCATCCACGCCGGGCGGGCTGGAGCACTTGAACCACCTTGAGGCGGTCGCCCTCAAGCTGGCCGCAGGCGCGTTTGAGGAGGCCACCATCGCAGCGGATCGTGCGGCCTCGGGGGCACACGACGCCTCCCCGTTCATACGGCGGATACTGCAACTGCAGGCGTTCGCCGTCCGATCCGCCGGTGGCCCGGAGGAAGCTCCGCACGCGGAGATCCGGGCGTTTGCGCGTGAGGCGGTCGAAGCCGTGGTGGAGGGACCGCCGTCCCCGCATGACGACGCGGTGGCGGTCGCGTTGGCCGCGATACGGGTTGGGCAGCGGGCGGGTGACCATGCCGCAATGGCCGGCCTGCTTGGATCGTTGCGCGACCCTGTGCAGCGGAGTGCCCATGCCGCGCTGGAGCGATTGTACGAAGCCGCTGCGGCCGAGCAGCTGCGCGCGGATGGAAAGGCGCGCGACGCCATCGCGATGCTGGATCCGGGGAATGCTGCAACCGCGCCTTACCAATGGCACGTAGTGCGCGCCGCGGTGTTGCGTGACGCGGGCCAGCATGGGGCTGCCGAGCTGGAACAGGAATGGTTGGCCGGGCACGCCGGGCGCGCCTGGGCCGATCCACTCGGTGGCCAGGCGCTGCAGGCGATGAATGTGATGGACCTGTATAGCGCCCGTCAGTGACGGGCGGACGCAAGCCGGGCTGGCGCCGGGCTTAGGTTCGCCGCAGCCTGTCTCCGGTTTCGCCGATGTCGAACGAGTAGACGACCGTGTAGACGCCGGCCGAGGTCAGCTCACGCTGGAGCTGTTCCCGGCTGGCAAGAATCTGTTCCTTGGAGGCCAGCTGCTTCACTTTCATGCAGCTGGCGCCCGCCAGGGCGGCTTCGGGTTCAGGGTGTCCGATCTGGCACAGCGCAGTTTGCGGGTCGTTGATGAACAGCTCGCGGAAGCCATCATCCTCCCCGAGTCGGGAAAGCAGGCGGTCGATTACGACCGGGTCAAACGGCGGATGGAGCGGCTTTTTCGGGTCCACGTTTCCCCCCCTGGAGTTCCTTTCGAGATGCGTTCATGCCCATAACGCAGACCGCCTTCGCAGGCGGTCATCATTCACCGTTCAGCCCCCGACCCCAGGGCGGCGCCCCTTCTGCCGGCCTCCGGTGCGGGATGAGGCGAGCATAATGCAACACCGCTGCCGCTGTGGCGGCGCCATGGAATGAGGTGGCATGCGGATTCGTCGATGCACGGTCCTGTTGCTGGAGCCGCGCGAGGACGCGCGCTTCGCGCTGGAAGACCTGCTGGCCGGTGGCAACGGCCTGCGGCGGACGCTGCGCTGGCTGGCCTTGGCCGGGCACCTGGATGCGCCGGTGGAGGTTGACGCCGCCGAGCGCGA
>JAEWFH010000030.1 GCA_023388955.1 Pseudomonadota bacterium | reverse complement strand
TCCGGTTGTCACGCCAGTGGCATTGCCGGGTAGCTATGTTCGGAAGCGATAACCGCTGAAAGCATCTAAGCGGGAAGCGCGCCTCAAGATGAGATCTCCCGGGGCACAAGCCCCCTGAAGGAACCATATAGACTATGTGGTTGATAGGTCAGGTGTGTAAGTACAGCAATGTATTGAGCTAACTGATACTAATGATCCGTGTGGCTTGACCATATAACCTCAAGTTGCCTTGGCTTTACGACAACGTCGTAAGAGCATCCAAGTGCACGCTACGTCACAAGAACTATGCGAGGCTGGCGCCTTGTCCCCCCGGGACGAGTGCGACTCTCCAAAAGCCTCCCTGGTGAAATTAGCGCTGTGGAACCACCCGATCCCATCCCGAACTCGGAAGTGAAACGCACATGCGCCGATGGTAGTGTGGAATCCCATGCGAGAGTAGGTCATCGCTGAGCATTTACACCGCAAGGCCGGTCCCCGAAAGGGACCGGCCTTGTTCTTTGGACAAGAAAAAAGCCGGCGCGAGGCCGGCTTTTCTGTTCGTGCCCACGCAGGGGCGCCCTCGGCTACAGCACCTGCGGAGGCTCGCCCCCCACGATCACCACGTCCGCAGGGCGGCGCGCGAACAGGCCCACGCTCACCACCCCGGGAATCTGGTTGATGGCCTCTTCCATGCGGACCGGGTCGGTGATCGACAGGCCGTGGAGGTCGAGGATGTAGTTCCCGTTGTCGGTCACGACCCCGCGGCCTTCGCTGGCCTGGCGCCAGACCGGTTGTCCGGCGGTGAGGGCAATGAGCTCACGGGCCACCAGGCTGCGTGCCATCGGAACGACCTCCACCGGGAGTGGAAAGCGGCCGAGCACGTCGACCTGCTTGGACGGATCGACGATGCAGACAAAGGTCTTGCTCGCCTCGGCGATGATCTTTTCCCGGGTCAGGGCCGCGCCGCCGCCCTTGATGAGCCGCCGTTGCGGGTCGCACTCGTCGGCTCCGTCGACGTACAGCGCCAGCGGGCCGGTGGCATTGAGGTCCAGGACTTCGATCCCGGCCGCGCGCAGGCGTTCCGAGCTCTGTTCCGAGCTGGAGACCGCCCCCTCGATCCGGTCGGACATGCGCCCCAGGGCCTCGATGAAGTAGGCGACGGTGGAGCCGGTCCCGACGCCGACGATGCTGCCGTCGGTGACGTATTCGATGGCCTTTTCGGCGGCCAGCCGCTTGGCTTCGGACATGCTGTTACTCGAGGGAAAGCAGGTAGTCGTACTGGGCAGCGGACACCGGGAACACCGACAGCCGGTTGCCCTTGCGGATCAGGGCGAACTCCTCGCCCAGCTGGTCCGCGTGCTCCTTGATTTCTTCCAGCGGGATCACGCGCTTGAGCTTGCGCTCGAAGGCGACGTCGACCAGATGCCAGCGCGGTGCCTCGCGGGTGGCCTTGGGGTCGTGGTACTTCGACTTTGGGTTGAACTGGCTTTCGTCCGGATACGCCTCGCTGGCGACGGTCGCGATGCCGGCGATGCCCGGGACCTTGGTATTGGAGTGGTAGAACAGGATCCGGTCGCCGACCTGCATCCCGTCGCGCATGAAGTTGCGCGCCTGGTAGTTGCGTACCCCGTCCCAAGGCTCCGTCCCGACCCGTTCCAGGTCGTCGATGGAGAAGGCGTCGGGCTCGGACTTCATCAGCCAGTGGCGGCGGGTCTTTCGTTTCATCTTTACTCGCGGAACAGGTGGGTGGCGTCCTCGGTGCAGGCAGCGTCCAGCCCGACGTCCCAGTCGGCCACCGGTACCTGGTCGACCTGCTGGAGCTGGAAGGCCGCGCCCACCAGCCAGGGCGGGGCGGGGCGCCCGATCCGGAAGCCGAAGCTGCGATCGTACCAGCCGCCCCCCATGCCAAGCCGGTTCCCGGAACCGTCGAAGGCGACCAGCGGCAGGACCACCAGGGCCATCTGCTCGGCGGAGAGCGTGGAGGCGGGCGCGAGGTCCGGCTCCGGGATCCCGTACCGGTTGGTGACCAGCGGGTCGCCGGGCCGCCAGGGCGCAAACCGCAGCAGCCGGTCGTGGAGCACCGGCAGGCAGTAGACGCAACCGGGGGGGAGGCGCAGCTGCCAGGCGTGCAGCCCGATCTCCCCGTCCATCGCCCAGTACCCGGCGACATAGCCTTCCGTGGGAGCGAACGGCAGCGCCAGCAGTCGCCCCGCGAGCTGCTCGGCGCCGGCGATCCGCTGCGGGGCGGGGAGGTCGCGACGGGCCTGGCGGACCCGGGTGCGTATCGCGCTGCAACGGTCGTCGCGCGTTTGGGTCATCGGGCGGGCCTCCGGTGCCGGACGCGGAAAAGCAGACGGCGGTACCGACCCGTGGCCTGTACCGCCGTTGTGGATGCTGAGGTCCTCCGCCGATGGCGATGCGTACGAACGACCTTGAACCCGGGGTTCAGGTGGGAATGCGTGGGAGCCGTCGGGCTTTCCGCACGTGGCGGACATGCGCTCCTGGCCTGCACTGCATCCCCGAGGTCGCTGTTAAGGGACAAGGCGAATGTTGCGTACGCCGTCGTCCACAGCAGAGGACTTGGACGCAGTATACCGGGGTGGGGGCAGGACGCCAGTGGCGGTGCGGGGGGCAGTGGGCCGCGGCTCAGCGGGGTTCCGTGGCCAGGGCCGAATCGAGCAGCTGTTGCATGCGCCCCAGGGTGGTGACCAGCTCGCGCTCATGCAGGCCCTTCTGTTCCCGCGCCTGCTGCACTTCGTGGGCGAAGTTGAGCGCTGCCAGCACGGCGACCCGGTCCAGTGCCGCCATGCGGTTGTTGCCACGGATCTCGCGCATGCGGGCGTCCAGCAACCGGGCGGCCGCGAGCAGGCCGTCCTGCTCGTCGGGCGCGCAGCCGACGGTGTACTCGCGGTCCAGCAGGCGCACGCTCACCGGGATCGTGTTGCTGCTCACGTGTTCTGCTCCAGGGACTTGAGCCGGGCGATCATCGCCTCGACGCGGGTACGGGCCTGTTCGTTCTTTGCCAGCAGCCCGGCGCGCTCCATGGCGAGGGACTCGTGTTGCTGGCGCAGGCTGCGGTTCTCTTCCTGCAGCCGCTGGTTGCGCTCGGCGAGCTGCTCCACGCGGGCCAGCAGCGCCTGCATCTGTTCAAGCAGCTCGGACGGTTCCATCGCCGCACGATAGCAGAGGCGCAAGCCCGGTCAAGAAGTGGCGGCGCAGCGCCCCGGTGCCGTTGCTAGACTGGTTCCTTTCCCCTGAGGACGCTGTCTGTGGCCCACGAACCCACCCCGGAACTCCCAGAGTTGGCCGACGTGCAGGCCGCGCTTGACCGGCTGCAGCCGGGCTTCGACGCCCCGGAGGTCCATGGGGCGCTGTGTGGCTGGATCGCCGGCGGCGGTGGCGCGGTACCGGACTGGCCGGCGCGCGTGCTTGCCGACGACACCCTGTCCGCGCCGGAGCCGGGGGACGCGCTGGATCGCCTGCGCCTGTCCAGCCAGGCACAGCTGGAAGACCGCAGTTTCGACTTCAGCCTGCTCCTGCCGGAAGGTGACGCGCCGATGGTGGAGCGAAGTGGCGCCCTGTTCGACTGGTGCCGGGGGCTGCTGGGCGGGTTCGGCCTGGCGGCGGGCGCAAATCCGCCGCTGTCGGAGGAGGCCACCGAGGCACTCGGCGACCTGGCCAAGCTTGCCCAGGCCCAGGCCCAGGAAGAAGGCGACGAAGAAGACGAGCAGGCACTGGTGGAGATCGAGGAGTTCGTCCGCGTTGCCACCCTGCTCCTGCACGGCGACTGCGTTCTGGCCGTACGCCATCGCAAGAGCCTGAACTGATGGCCGCGCACCTGAAGATGCCGGCGGCCGCCTATGCCCGCCGACGCCGCCAGCTGATGCGCATGGCCGGGGACGACGCGATCCTGGTGATCCCCGCGGCGCCCGAACGCATCCGCAGCCGGGACACGTATTACCCCTACCGGCAGGACTCCGACCTGCTGTACCTGACCGGCTTCCAGGAGCCGGAGGCGGTGCTGGTGCTGGTGCCGGGGCGCAGCCACGGGGAAGTGATCCTGTTCTGCCGCGAGCGCGACCCGGTGCGGGAAGGCTGGGACGGCCCGCGGGTCGGGCCCGAGGGGGCGGTGGAGGTGCTGGGCGTCGACGACGCCTACCCCATCAACGACCTCGACGACATCCTGCCCGGGCTGCTGGAGGGCCGCCAGCGCGTGTACTACCACTTCGGGCGCGACGTGGAGTTCGACCTGAAGCTGATCGGCTGGGTCAACCGCGTGCGGGCGATGATGAAGATGGGCAACCGCCCGCCACACGAGTTCCTGGAGCTGGGCCACCTGCTCGACGAGCAGCGCCTGTTCAAGGACCGCGACGAGCTGCGCTTCATGCGCCGCGCCGCGAAGATCAGCGTCGAGGCGCACGCTGCGGCCATGCGCGCGGTGCGCCCGGGCATGCACGAGTACGAACTGCAGGCCGAGCTGGAGGCGGTGTTCCGGCGCAACGGCGCCGAGCCGGCCTATGGCAGCATCGTCGGTGCCGGCGCCAACGGCTGCGTACTGCATTACGTGGACAACCAGGCGCGCATCGGCGAGTCCGAGCTGGTGCTGATCGATGCCGGTGCCGAGTATCGCGGCTATGCCGCCGACATCACCCGCACCTTCCCGGCCAGTGGCCGGTTCACGAAGGAGCAGCGCGCCCTGCACGACGTGGTCCACGAGGCGCAGCGGCTGGCGCTGCTGGAGTCACGCGCCGGCAACCCGTACGGGCGCGTGCACGAGGCCGCGGTGGAGGCACTGACCGAGGGGCTGCTGCGCCTGGGCTTGCTCAAGGGCAAGCTGGAGCAGCGCATCGCTGACTCCAGCTACCAGCGCTTCTACCCGCACAAGACCGGCCACTGGATCGGACTGGATGTCCACGACGTGGGCGAGTACCGGATCGACGGCCAGTCGCGCCTGATCGAGCCGGGCATGGTGTTCACCATCGAGCCGGGCCTGTACGTGCGTCCGGACGACACCAGCGTGGCGGCAAAATGGCGCGGCATCGGCATCCGGATCGAGGACGACGTGCTGGTTACCCGTGACGGCCTGGAAGTGCTGACCGACGGCCTGGCCCGCAGCGCCGGAGAAATCGAGGAGTTCATGGCGGCCGGTCGCTGAGGCGGCCGGGACCGCTTGCCGTTCCCCGCGCCGGATACGCGGCGCGGGGAGCGTTGCAGCGAAGGGCTCAATCCAGCGCGGCGAAGCCCTCGCGGGTCAGGTTCACCGGCTCGCCCTCGGTGCAGACCACCTCGTCCTCGATGCGGATGCCGCCGTACGGACGCAGCGCATCCACCCGGTCCCAGTTGACCGCGCCGGCATGCTCGCCCTCGGCCAGTTCCTTCATCAGCAACTCGGCAAAGTAGAGGCCCGGCTCGATGGTGACCACCGCGCCCGGCTCCAGGCGACGGGTCAGGCGTAGGTAGGGATGGCCGGCCGGTGGATCGACGCGGCCGCCCTCGTCGGAGGCCAGGAAGCCGCCCACGTCGTGCACCTGCAGGCCGATGTAATGGCCGATGCCGTGCGGGAAGAACTTGGCGCTGACCCCCGTCTCGACCATCGACTCGGGTGCCATGTCGACGATCCCGGCCTGGCCGAGGATCGTCGACACCTCCAGGTGGGCCTGCAGCTGCAGGTCGGGGTAGTCGGTGCCGGCGCGGACCCGGTCGCAGATCCGCAGTTGGGCGGCCTCCATCTGCTCGATCAGCGGCTGGAACTCGCTGGCGGTATCGAAGGAGTAGGTGCGGGTGATGTCGCAGGCGTAGCCGTCATGGCTGGCGCCGGCATCGATCAGGAAGCTGAGGATCTCGCGCGGCGGCACCCGGTCGCGCTCGGTGTAGTGCTGGATCGCGCCGTGTTCATTGAGGGCGATGATGTTGCCGTAGGGCAGGTCGTTGGCGTCCTGGCGCGCGGCCTGGCAGTAGGCCAGGTGGATGCCGAACTCGCTGGCGCCGGCGCGGAAGGCGCGCTCGGCCGCGCGGTGGGCGCGCACGCCATGGGCGGTGGCCCGGCGCATCATCGCGATCTCGTAGTCGGTCTTCACCGCGCGGTGGTACTCGAGGTAATGGACCACCGCCGCGGGGTTGTTGGGGACATGGTCGCCCAGGGTGCTTTGCGGCTCCCCCAGGATCGCGCAGCGCGAGGCATCGGCCGGCAGGTGCGGCAGCGCCTCCTCGGGGGTGCGGATGATGACGATGTCGAAGTGCTCGACCCAGTAGCCCGACGGTGCCTCCGGCACCGCGTGCCAGTAATCGAACGGCTGCAGGAAGATGATCTTCGGGCGCTGGCCGGGGCTGTACACCAGCCAGTTGCCGGGGTTGCGCACCAGCGGCACCCAGGCCTTGAACTGCGGATTGACCACGTAGGGATAGTCGCGGTCGTCGAACAGGTGGTAGTGGATCGTGCCGCTGGGCACCACCAGATGGTCGAAGCCGCCCCGCTCCAGGGCGCGATCGGCCAGGGACTGCATGCGCGCGACGTGGGCCGGGTAGGTGGACGCAAGCTCGTGCGGGGACATGGTCTTCCTCGATATGGGGGGTTGGTGGGATTGTCGCCCCGCGGGCATGCCCGCGTCAGGGGTCGAACGGCAGGGGTCAGGACGCCTGCCCGACCCAGGCCTGCAGGCGCTTGCGGTGCGCCGTGGGCACGTGGATGAAGTGCAGTCCTGCCCAGGCCAGGACGTGTCCCGGACCTCCGTCCCTGGCAGGGTCCAGCCACAGCACGTGCACGCCAACCTCGATGGTGCCTGCCCCGGTTCCCTGTCCGGGGAGCTCGAAGCGGAGTTGGTAGAGGGCGTCGGGCCGCAACAGGGTATCCACCCGGAGCAGCATCCCGCTCTCCGAGAGGTTGCCGATGCGGCCAACGGTCCGCCCGGTCATGCAGTCGATCACGTCGATGCGCCCTTCCACGTCCCGACGGGGCTTGTGGCGGCGGCTGCGGAAGTCTGCGCCTGCGCTCATCGGGAGGGCTCCGTACCGGAGGGGGCGCCGGCCAGGGGGGTGGGGTGGGGCTGCAGCCCGTCCACCATCGAGCGCCAGGCATGCTCCAGCACTTCGGGGAGACGCTCGCCAAGCAGCCGTGCCTGGCCGGCGGCCAGCATCCGAGCCAGGTCCTGGACGTTGTCGACCGGCGGTTCGGCGGGGGGGTGGCCGCGGACATTGAGCAGGAGCACGCGCCCGCTGTCCTGGCCGCGCCAGGCCAGCCGCAAGCGGAGGACGCCACCGGGACGCTCGGGCGCGTCGAACTCCAGCCAATGGCCGTCGGGAATCAGCGCCAGTCGGGACTCCCACTCCTGTTGGCTGCGGGTGCGCGCGGTGCCGTTCCCGTCGCGGAGCCCGGGCGGCACATCCTCGTCACGGACGCCGAGGCGGCTGCGCTCCTTCATCTCCAGCACGAGTTCCGTGCGCGAGGCGGGATCGGCATCGGGGTTGCCCGTGGCGGTCAGGTGGCCGGCGATTGCCTGCGCCTGGTCCGGGTGATACCCGATCAACCCCAGCGCCTCGCGGGCCCGGTCGACATGCAGGGCGTCCGCGGGCTGACCGTCGCGGATCGCGCGGCTGATCGCCGCCGTGGTCTCCATGTGCTCGTGCCACTGGGGAGAGCTGGTGCCGCTGCGCAGGGCGACGAGCGACAGTGCATCGGTCCAGGCCTGTTCAAGCAGGTTGCGCAGGAACACGGGTGGGTCCTGCTCGCCCATCGCCCAGGTCAATGCCGCTGTTGCGCTGCGGCGGGCGGAAAGCAGGCGCTCACGGCCCCGTGCCGCCTCGACGTGGCGCCGTTCGGCGATCTCGGCACGCCGCAACGCTGCCTGGCCGGGCTCCTCGAGCGTTGAACAGGCCTGCTCGAACACTTCGGGGTCGTGGGGGTGTTTCAGCGCGAGCTCGCGCACCACTTCCTGCATCCGTTCCAGCAGCTGCGGGTCCAGGCCCTCGGGACCGTGGTGGCCCGCGGTGGCGTCCACGATCGTGGCCAACAACCGGCGTGGCGGGGCGGATGGTTGTACGAGGAAACCGGGGTCGCGCACCGCCACGCGCAGCAGGGGCACCTGGAGGCCGGCCAGGAGGGAGTGCGCGGACGGATCGACGCGTTCGTGCAGCCGCATGTGCAGGTCGCCGAACAGGGCGAGCGAGTCCGCCTGCCGGTCCTGCACGGTCGCATCGGTACCCATGCGCTGCGCCTGCTCCTGGATGGCCTGGCGCAGCCGCGCCGTGGAACGCGAGGTCAACGGTCCGACCTGCAGCGCCGCAAGGACATTGTCCAGTTCGGGTTCTCCCAGCACCTGGGCTGGAGTCCGGTTCGCTGCCCCCGATAGCCGTGCCAGCAGGTGGCGGCGCTCGGCCATCCATTGCCGCATCTGTGCCATCCGCCGGTCTTCGGTGAGCAGGGGGGCGCTTGCGGACACCTCGTCCCTGCTGCCGTCGTCCCGGACATGGGGGCGGGCGGTGGAGGCGATCGTCGTGGAACCTGGAGCAGGCCGCGGCCGCAAGGGTACGTAACTGAGTCCCGGCAACACCCCGGACCGATCGAGCACCGCGTTCATCGTGTCGGCCATGGCCGGATAGTCGGCCAGGGCCTCGCGTTCGAAGGCGCGCAACAGGATCTTGCGAGCGTCTTCATCGAGGCCGAGTTCCCCGGCGGCCTCCATGAAGGCCGCCGCCAGGGCGCGCGCACCCACGGGGAGGGAGGCAGCGCCGAATGCGGGGGCCGCGGCAAGGACGCCAAAGCGCTGCCCCAGCAGCAGCAGGGGAAGGCCGGCGCGGGCTTCCTGGCGGCGACCCAGCTCATCCAGCATTCCGGCTTCGTCGAGTTCGGCCTCCTCGACCAGGCGCAAGTCGGTGGCCTTGGGGATGACCGGCGCCAGCGTGGAGGACCGGGTTGGCGCGGGCGGCGGATCCCGCAACCGGTCCAGGGTGCCTCGCAGGTCGGACAGCAACCGGGGCAGCAAGCGTTGCCGGTTCTCGACCAGGCGCCTGAGGTTGTCGTGCCAGTGGGCTTCAAGAAGGGCCCCCGTGGACACCTCGCCAAGGTGGTGCAGCTTGCGTTGCGCCGCGCCCAGCGCGGCTTCGACGCGATGCCCGAGCTCCAGCCTCAGGTGCGCGTGCAGCGCATCCACCGCGACGCGTACGCCGTCGGGAAGCGGCGTGGTGGGCGCGGGAGTGGTACCGGGACTCGGTGGGACTGGAGGCATCAGCAGGCGGATCCGGAGGTCATCAGGTACAGATCGGCAGGCCCCGCTGGAACTTTAGGTCGTTGTCCCGGCAGTCCCGGAAGGGGGCGGTTCCAGGAAAAGGGATACCACGTCATTGGTGAAGCGGCGTCCGAGCGCCGTGGGGCACGCCCGGTCGCCGGCGACCTCCAGCCAGCCGCGTGCGGTCGCCTCGGCAAGCTGGGGCTGGATGTGCGAACGCGGCAGGCCGGTCCGCTTCTCGAACGTGTCCAGCCCGAACCCGTCCACCAGGCGCAGCGCGTTGAGCATGAACTCGAACGCGCGCTGGGAGCCGGTGACCTGCTCGTCGCCACCGATGCCCTCCGCGGTGCCGGCGGTCTCGATGTAGCGGGCCGGGTGGCGCGGCTTCCAGCGCCGCAGGATCGAACCGTCGTGGCCGAAGGTGACCTTGCCGTGGGCGCCGGCCCCGATCCCCAGGTAGTCGCCGTAGCCCCAGTAGTTGAGGTTGTGCTGGCACTGGCGGCCCGGGCGGGCGTAGGCGCTGACCTCGTACTGGTCGAAGCCGGCCGCCGCCAGCAATGCCTGGCAGCGCTCCTGCATGTCCCAGGACAGGTCGTCGTCCGGGATCCCCGCCGGGGGGCGGGCAGCGAACAGGGTGTTGGGTTCCAGGGTGAGCTGGTAATGGCTGATGTGCGACGGCCCCAGCGCGACGGCGCGCTCCAGGTCGCGTGCCGCCATCTCCAGGTCCTGGCCGGGCAGGGCGTACATCAGGTCCAGGTTGAAGTTGTCGAAGCCGGCATCGGTCGCCAGTTTCACCGCCCCCTCGGCCTCGCGGCTGTCGTGGATCCGGCCCAGCCGCTGCAGGCAGCCGTCGTCGAAGCTCTGGATGCCGAAGCTGAGCCGGTTCACGCCGGCGGCCAGGTAGCCGTCGAAGCGACCATGCTCGGCGGTGCCCGGGTTCGCTTCCAGGGTGATCTCGCAGCCTGGTGCCAGGCGCAGGCGCGCGCTGGCCTCCTGCAGGAAGCGGTCGATCTGGTCCGGGGGCATCAGGCTGGGCGTGCCGCCGCCAAAGAACACCGAGTGCACCGGCCGGCCCCAGACCATCGGCAGGTCCTGGTCCAGGTCCCGCAGCAGCGCATCGACGTAGTCGGCGAACGGCGGCTCGCCACGGGCCTGGTGCGAATTGAAGTCGCAGTACGGACACTTGCGCACGCACCACGGCACGTGCACATACAACGAAAGCGGTGGCGGTGCCGCGATCACCGCCATCACCCGCCAACCAGGTGTCGCTTCAGTACCCGCAACGCCTTCCCCCGGTGGCTTGCCGCATCCTTCGCCGCCGGCTCCATCTCCGCCGCGGTCCGCCCCGAAGCCGGATCCAGGAACACCGGGTCGTATCCGAAGCCCCCGTTTCCGCGGGGGGCGTGCAGGATCCGTCCTCGCCACTCGCCCTGGGCCAGCAGCGGCCGCGGGTCGGTGGGATGGCGCAGCAACACCAGGGTGCAGTGGAAGAACGCGCCGCGCTGTTCGTCAGGGAGCTCCCCGAGCCCGGCCAGCAGGTGCTCGATGTTGCGCACCGGGTCCGCCGGCTCGCCCGCGTAGCGTGCCGAGTACAGCCCCGGCGCACCGTCCAGTGCCTCCACGCACAGCCCGGAGTCGTCGGCCAGTGCCGGCAGCCCGGTGACGCGCGCTGCGTGGCGCGCCTTGATCAGGGCGTTCTCGACGAAAGTCAGGCCGGTCTCGGGAATGTCCTGCACCCCCAGTTCTCCCTGGGCGATGAACTCGTAGCCCTCGGCGCCCAGCAGGCGGTTGAACTCGGCCAGCTTGCCGGCGTTGCCGCTGGCGACGACGATGCGCTTCATTCCCGGTCCCCGGTGCTGTCAGGCGCCTGCCAGGGCCTGGCGCTGGATCTCGACCAGGCGGGCGATGCCCTGCTCGGCCAGCGCGGTCATGGCATCCAGCTCGTCGCGGCGGAAGGCGTGGCCCTCGGCGGTGCCCTGCAACTCGATGAAGCCGCCGCCATCGTTCATCACCACGTTCATGTCGGTGTCGCAGTCCACGTCCTCGGCGTAGTCCAGGTCCAGCACCGGGACGCCGCGGTAGATGCCCACCGAGACCGCCGCCACCGCGCCGAAGATCGGCGGGCGGCCCGAGCGTGCCTTGATGTCGCCACGGCGCATCAGCACGTCCACCGCGTCCACCAGTGCCACGTAGGCGCCGGTGATGGCGGCGGTGCGGGTGCCGCCGTCGGCCTGGATCACGTCGCAGTCCAGGGTGATGGTGCGCTCGCCCAGGGCCTTGCGGTCCACGCAGGCGCGCAGGCTGCGGCCGATCAGGCGCTGGATCTCCAGCGTCCGCCCGCCCTGCTTGCCACGGGTGGCCTCGCGGTCGCTGCGGGTGTGGGTGGCGCGCGGCAGCATGCCGTACTCGGCGGTCACCCAGCCCTCGCCCTTGCCGCGCAGCCAGGGCGCGACGCGGTTGTCCACGCTGGCCGTGCACAGCACCTGGGTGTCCCCGAAGCTGACCAGTACCGAGCCTTCGGCATGGCGGGTGAAACCGCGCTGGATGCGGATCGGGCGCAGCTCGTCCGGGGCGCGACCACTGGGGCGGTTGAAGCCGTCGGGAACCACTGCTGCCATGCCACGAGTACCGGTGAGGGGGCGCGCGAGTTTACCATCCGGGGCCTTCGCCCCTTTGGAACCACGCATGATCCGCAGCATGACCGCCTTCGCCAGTGGCGAGCGCGAAACGCCCTGGGGCACGCTCGCCTGCGAGCTGCGTTCGGTCAACCACCGTTTCCTGGAAACCGGGATGCGGGTGCACGAGGACCTGCGCGTGCTGGAGCCGGTGCTGCGCGAGCGCATCGCCGGGCGTGTCAGCCGCGGCAAGCTCGACCTGTCGCTGCGGCTGCGCGCACCGGAGCAGCACCAGGGCCTGCAGATGGACGAGGCCCGCATCGCCGAGCTTGCCGGCGCGGCGACGCGGCTGGGCGCGCATTTCCCGGGCATGCAGGTGGAGTTCACCCAGTTGCTGCAGTTCCCCGGGGTGCTGCGCGCCGCGGCCGTGGACGCCGACGCGCTCAAGGCCGAGGTGCTGGCGCTGCTGGACGAGGTCCTGGACGGTTTCCTCGAGGCGCGGGCCCGCGAGGGCGCCCGCCTGGCCGCGGCGATCACCGAGCGGCTGGATGGCATTGAGCGGATTGCCGCCGACGTCCGCACGATGATGCCGGCGCTGCGGGCCGGCCAGCGGCACAAACTGGAGGGTCGCCTGGCCGAGCTGGCCCACCCGGCTGACCCGGGCCGGTTGGAGCAGGAACTGGTGCTGTCGCTGCAGAAGCTGGACGTGGACGAGGAACTCGACCGGCTGGATGCCCACGTCGCCGAGGCGCGCCGGGTGCTGGGGCTCAAGGAAGCGGTGGGTCGCCGGCTCGATTTCCTGCTGCAGGAGTTCAACCGCGAGGCCAACACCCTGGGATCCAAGTCGGTGGACAGTCGCAGCTCCAACGCCGCGGTCGAGCTCAAGGTGCTGATCGACCAGGTCCGCGAGCAGGTCCAGAACATCGAATAGGCGTCGTCGCCCGGCGGCCGGTCCCCGGGGCGCTCTGCTAAAGTGCGCCCCGCACGACCGGCCCAAGGCACAACTTCCATGAGCTCGCGCGGCACCCTGTTCATCGTTTCCGCGCCGTCCGGCGCCGGCAAGTCCAGCCTGGTCAACGCCGTGCTGGCCCGCGATCCGGCGATCCGCCTGTCGATCTCCTTCACCTCGCGCGCCCCGCGTCCCGGCGAGCGGCATGCCGAGCACTACCACTTCGTCGACGAGGCGGAGTTCGAGCGCATGGTCGCGGCGGGCGATTTCTTCGAGTGCGCACGGGTCCATGGCGACTGGAAGGGCACCGCCAGGCAGTCGGTCGAGCCGCAGCTGGCCTCGGGTAACGACGTCCTGCTGGAGATCGACTGGCAGGGTGCGCGCCAGGTCCGCGAGAAGGTGCCCGGCGCGATCAGCGTGTTCATCCTGCCGCCGTCCCGTGATGCGCTGGAGCAGCGCATGCGCAAGCGCGGCCAGGACAGCGAGGAAGTCATCGTCCGCCGCCTGGCTGCGGCGCGCGAGGAGATGTCGCACTACGGCGAGTTCGATTACGTGGTGGTCAACGAGGAATTCGCGGTGGCGGTCGAGGAGCTGTGCTCGATCTTCACCGCCAGCCGGCTGCGCCGGTCGGTGCAGGCGGCCCGGCACGGGCGGCTGATCACAAGCCTGCTCGCAGCTGACCCGTAAGCCCTTGACGGCAAACGCGAACTTGCCGTCGGTCCGGTGCGTCGGCTAGACTCCCGTACCCCCTTTATCCCCCATGACGGCCATCAGGCCGGCAGGAGCCCCATGGCCCGCATCACCGTAGAGGACTGCCTGCAGGTAGTCGACAACCGCTTCGAGCTCGTCATGATGGCCGCCCGGCGCGCGCGCCAGCTGGCCAACGGCGTCGAGCCGCAGCTGGACAACAGCGAATCCGACGACAAGCCCACCGTGCTCGCCCTGCGCGAGATCGCCGCCCGCGCCATCGACACCGAGTACGTCGATGCCGTGGAGAAGGCCGAGCGCGAGCGCAAGGAGCGCGAGGCGATGGAGTGGGCGGCCGCCGAGATGGTCGCCGACGAGGACCTGGCCAAGGGCGAGGACTGAGTCCCGCCCGGCGCCGTTTGGCGCCACCGGCCCATCGCCGTGTTGCCCGACGACCCCGCCCCGTGCGGGGTCGCCGCGTTATGGCGCGTTGCGTGCCGCGGTGGCCAGCGCCAAGATGCCAGCATGCGCGCGCTTGAATCCCCCACCACCAGCACCCCGGCATCCGGCGACCCGGAACTGCCGCAGTACGTGCGCGATTTCGAGCGCGCTGCAGGCTACCTCGCACCGGACCAGCTGGCGTTGCTGCGCCGGGCCTGGTCGGTCGGCTCGGCGGCCCATGCCGGGCAGGTCCGCAAGTCCGGCGAGCCCTACATCACCCACCCGGTGGCCGTGGCCCAGGTCCTGGCCGAGCAGCGCCTGGACGTGGAGACGCTGCTGGCGGCGATCCTGCACGACACCATCGAGGACACCCCGCTGACCCGCGAGGCGATCGCGGCGGAGTTCGGCGAGACCGTGGCCGAACTGGTGGACGGGGTCACCAAGCTCGACAAGCTGCAGTTCCGCGACCGCCAGGAGGCGACCGCCGAGAGCTTCCGCAAGATGCTGCTGGCGATGTCGCGCGACCTGCGGGTCATCCTGATCAAGCTTGCCGACCGGTTGCACAACATGCGCACCCTGGGCGCGCAGTCGCCGGAGGCGCGCACCCGCATCGCCCGCGAGACGCTGGAGATCTACGCTCCCATCGCCCAGCGCCTGGGCATGAACCTGGTCAAGGCCGAGCTGCAGGACCTGGGCTTCCGCGCGCTGCACCCGTGGCGCCATGCGGTGATCGAGAAGCGCATCCGCAGCCAGCCGCTGCTGCGCCGCGAGCTGCTGGCCAAGATCGAGGCGACCCTGGCCCAGAGGCTCGCAAAGGAGAAGCTCGAGCACCGGATCATCAGCCGGGTCAAGTCGCCGTGGAGCGTCTATACGAAGATGCGCGCGGAGAACAAGAGCTTCGCCCAGGTAATGGACGTGTTCGGCTTCCGCGTCATCCTGGAGCGGGTGGCCAACTGCTACCACGCACTGGGCGTGGCGCATGCCACCTACAAGCCGCTGGACGCCCGCTTCCGCGACTTCATCGCCATTCCCAAGGCCAACGGCTACCAGTCGCTGCACACGGTGCTGTTCGGGCCGGACGGCAGCCCGATCGAGGTCCAGCTGCGCACCGCCGAGATGGACCTGGTGGCCGAGCGGGGGATTGCGGCGCACTGGTCGTACAAGGACGGGGCCGAGGGTCCCAACAGCGCGCAGAGCCGGGCCTACAACTGGATCACGGGGCTGCTGGAGGCGCAGACCGCGGCCGGTTCGCCGCTGGAGTTCCTGGAAAACGTCAAGGTCGACCTGTTCCCCGACGACGTCTACCTGTTCTCGCCCAAGGGCGACATCCTGGCGCTGCCGCGCAACTCCACCGCGCTGGATTTCGCCTACGCGGTGCATACCGACGTGGGCAACCAGGCCGTGGCCGCGCGCGTGGACGGCAGGCTGGTGCCGCTGCGTACCGCGCCCAGCAACGGCCAGCGGGTGGAGATCATCACCGCCCGTTCCTCGGTGCCCAAGCCGCAGTGGCTGGAATTCGTGGTCACCGGCAAGGCGCGCACCGCGATCCGCCAGCAGCTCAAGCTGATCGGGCACGAGGACGCGGTGCAGCTGGGGCACCGCATGCTCGACCGTGCGCTGGAAACGCTGGGCAGCTCGGTGGAGCGGGTACCCGACGTGCGCCTGCAGGCGTATCTGGGCGAGAACCGCTATCCGCGCCTGGAGGCGCTGCTGGCCGACATCGCCCTGGGCAACCGGATGCCGGGACAGGTGGCGCTGGCGCTGGCCGGCGAGACCGGCCGCGAGGTGCCGCGCAAGGGCGGCGCGATCCCGGCCCTGGCGCACGACCGGATCATGATCACCGGCACCGAGCGCGGGGTGATCAGCTTCGGCAACTGCTGCCTGCCGCTGCCGGGCGACGAGGTGATGGGCTTCCATACCTCCGGCCGCGGCGTGGTGGTGCACCGGCTGGACTGTCCGAACATCGTCGACTACCGCAAGTCGCCCGAGCGCTGGGTGGCGGTGGGCTGGGACCGCAAGGTCGAGGGCGACTTCGCCGCCGCGCTGCGCATCGAGGTCGACAACCGGCCCGGTGCGCTGGCGCGGGTGGCGGCCGCGATCGCCGAGGCCGAGTCCAACATCGACCGGGTGGAGTACCTGGAGCGCGACATCAACGTGGCGGTGCTGCGCTTCGGCATCGAGGTCCGCGACCGGCGCCACATTGCCAACGTGATCCGCCGCGTGCGGCGCCTGCAGGTGGTGCTGGGTATCCAGCGGATCTGACCGGCCCCCTACAATGTCGCGTCCCCACCAGCCCGGAGCGCACATGTCCCGTACCCCGATCAACACCGACCAGGCCCCCGCCGCGATCGGCCCCTACTCGCAGGCCGTGAAGGCCGGCCAGACCGTCTACCTGTCGGGCCAGATCCCGCTCGACCCCGCGACCGGCGAGATCGTGGAAGGTGATGTCGCCGCCCAGGCGCGCCGCTCCTTCGACAACCTCAAGGCGGTCTGCGAAGCGGCCGGCGGCTCGCTGGACCAGGTGGTCCGGCTGGGCCTGTACCTGACCGACCTGGGCGAGTTCGCCAAGGTCAACCAGGTCATGTCCGAGTACTTCCAGGCCCCGTACCCGGCACGCTCCACCATCGAAGTGTCGGGCCTGCCCAAGGGTGCGGCCTTCGAGGTCGACGCCGTCCTGGTCCTTGGCTAGACGCAGTCCCCGGCCCGCACCGGCGCTGGCGGCGATCGGCGACACGCCGCTCACCGGCCTGCCCGGTTGCGGGCCGAAAATGGCGGAGAAGCTCGCCGCGCGCGGGCTGCTCACGCTGCAGGACCTGTGGTTGCAGCTGCCGCGGCAGTACGAGGACCGGACCCGGATCACCCCGATCGGCCTGGTCCGGCCGGGCGACACCGTCCAGGTCGAGGGCCGGGTGCAGGCGGTCCAGCGCGGATTCCGCTACCGGCCGGTGCTGAAGGTCGCCCTGGCGGACGAGTCGCATGGCGCCCTGGTGCTGCGCTTCTTCCATTTCCGCTCCGCGCAGGTGAACCAGTTCCGCGCCGGCGTCCGGGTGCGTGCCTACGGCACCGCCCGGCCGGGGCAGAACGGGCTGGAGATCGTGCACCCCAGCTACCGGGTGCTCGAGGAGGAGGACGGGGACGAGCTGGGCGAGAGCCTGGACCCGGTCTATCCGGCCATCGAGGGCGTGGGTCCGGTGACGCTGCGGCGCTTCATCGGCGCGGCGCTGGACCGGATTCCCGGTGACGACGAGCTCGAACTGCTGCCCGCCGCGATGCGCGAGGGCCTGCCTTCGCTGCGCGAGGCGCTGCTGACCGTCCACCGCCCCCCGCGCGAGGCCGACCTGGCCGCGCTGCTGGCCGGTACCCATCCCGCGCAGCGGCGGCTGGCACTGGAGGAGTTGCTCGCGCACAACCTGAGCCTGCGCCGCCAGCGCATCGCGCGCCGCGCCCATGCCGCGCCGGCCCTGGCCGACCCGGTGCTGGCGATGGCGCTGCGCGACTCGCTGCCGTTCCCGCTGACCGCGGCCCAGCAGCGGGTGTTCGATGAGCTGCGCGCCGACCTGTCCTGCCCGGTGCCGATGCTGCGGCTGGTGCAGGGCGATGTCGGCTCCGGCAAGACCGTGGTCGCGGCGATGGCGGCGCTGCTGGCGGTGGCTGCGGGCCGTCAGGCGGCGCTGATGGCGCCCACCGAACTGCTGGCCGAGCAGCACATGGCCAACCTGTCGGCGTGGCTGGAGCCACTGGGCGTACAGCTCGCCTGGCTGGCCGGCAAGGTCACCGGCAAGGCCCGCGCCGCGGTGCTGGAACGCATCGCCTCCGGGCAGGCCCAGGTGGTCGTGGGCACCCATGCGCTGATGCAGGAGGGCGTGGAGTTCGCGCGCCTGGCGCTGGCGATCATCGACGAGCAGCACCGCTTCGGCGTCCACCAGCGCCTGGCATTGCGCGACAAGGGCGCCGCCGGCGAAGGCATCGTCCCGCACCAGCTGGTGATGACCGCGACCCCGATTCCGCGCACCCTGGCCATGTCCGCCTATGCCGACCTGGACGTGTCGGTGATCGACGAGCTCCCGCCGGGCCGTACCCCGGTGCGGACGGTGGCCCTGGCGGCCTCGCGCCGCCCGCAGCTGGTCGAACGCATCCGCGCCGCCTGCGCCGAAGGGCGCCAGGCCTACTGGGTGTGCACCCTGATCGACGAGCCCGAGGAGGGTGCCGCGGCGGGTGCGGCCATGCGCATCGAGGCCGAGGCCGCGCAGACGACCTTCGAGCGCCTGTCGGAGCAGTTGCCGGAGCTGTGCGTGGGCCTGGTGCACGGGCGCATGAAGCCGGCGGAAAAGCAGTCGGTGATGGCCCGGTTCAAGTCCGGCGCGATCGGCCTGCTGGTCGCCACCACGGTGATCGAGGTCGGGGTGGACGTGCCCAATGCCTCGCTGATGATCATCGAGAACGCCGAGCGCCTGGGCCTGGCCCAGCTACACCAGCTGCGCGGCCGGGTGGGGCGGGGCAGCGCGGAGTCGTCCTGCGTGCTGCTCTACCAGGCGCCGCTGTCGCAGACCGCCCGCCTGCGCCTGGAGACGATGCGCGAGAGCAACGACGGCTTCCTGATCGCCGAGCGCGACCTGGAGCTGCGCGGCCCCGGCGAGGTGCTGGGCACGCGCCAGACCGGCCTGGCGGAGTTCCGCCTGGCCGACCTGGCCCGCGACGCCGACCTGCTGCCGCGGGTGCAGGCGCTGTCGGACACGCTGCTGGAGCACTCGCCGGCCACCGCCGACCGGATCGTCGCGCGCTGGGTTGGCGGCGCGGTGCGTTTTGCCGCGGCGTGACCCGGTGTCTGGCCGCGCGTGGCCGCAGGTGACAGACTGCCCGGCCCCTTGCAGGATGCGAGCGACATGACCGATCCGATTCCCCTGCTGATCGACACCGATCCCGGCGTCGACGATGCGCTGGCCTTGCTGATGGCATTCAACGACCCTGGCCACCGCGTGCTCGGCCTGTCGATCGTCGCCGGCAACGTGGGCCTGGCGCATACCGTGCGCAACGCGCTGAAGCTGTGCGAGGTGGCGGGGCAGGACGGGGTTCCCGTCTTCCCTGGCGCCGAAGGCCCGCTGGTGCATCCCTGCGAGGATGCCGCCGACGTGCATGGTGCCGATGGCTTTGGTGACACCGGCTATTCGCCCAGCCCGCGCCAGGCCAACAGCGAGCACGCGGCGCTGGCAATCCTGCGGCTGTCGCACGAGCACGCCGGGCGCCTGTTGCTGGTGGCGCTGGGGCCGCTGACCAACCTGGCGTTGGCCCTGCGCCTGGACCCGACGCTGCCGGAGCGGGTCGCCCGCCTGGTGGTGATGGGCGGAGCGGTAACCGGCCATGGCAACCTGACCGCGGCGGCCGAGTTCAACGTCGGCTACGACCCGGAGGCGGCCAAGGTGGTGTTCGACGCTTTCGAGCGCATCGAACTGGCGGACTGGGAAGCGACCCTGGCCCACGGCCTGCACCACGACCGGGTGCTGGAATGGCTGGACGCGGACAGCCCGCGGGCACGGTTCTACCGCGACATCTCGCGCCGGACCCGGGAGTGGTCCGCCGACCGCCGCGGCGAGTACTGGCACTCCGCCGATGCCCTGGCGATGGCGCTGGCGCTGCAGCCCGGCGGGGTGCTCGAGTCGGTGCGCCGTCCGCTGCAGGTGGAGACCGAGGGGCGCCACGGGCGTGGTGCGACGGTGGTCGACTGGCGCGGCCCCGGGGGCGAGGGCGTGGACATCATGCTGCGCTACGACCAGGCCCGGTTCGAGGCGCAGGTACGGGCGGCGCTGGCCGCCGCCTGAAAGGCCATCGCCGTCGGCCTTGCGTCGAACCGACTGCTGCGCCATACTGCGCAGCTTCCTTCCAGATTCCCATGTGAGTTGCCATGAAAGCCGGCATCCATCCCGAATACCGCGAAGTCGTGTTCCAGGACGTGACCACCGACTTTCAGTTCCTCACCCGCTCGACGCTTGCCTCCGGCAAGAAGAACGAGACGATCAAGTGGGAGGACGGTAACGAATACCCGCTGGTGAAGGTCGACATCTCCTCGGCCTCGCACCCGTTCTACACCGGCAAGCACAAGATCATGGACACCGGTGGCCGCGTGGACCGCTTCCGCAAGCGCTACGCCAAGTAATCCGCGTGCCGGGTCCACCCGGCA
>JAEWFH010000202.1 GCA_023388955.1 Pseudomonadota bacterium | reverse complement strand
TTCACGTTGATGGAGCGGAACATGTCGATGTCGATGTGCAGCAGCGCCACCTTGCGCCGCGTGGCGCTGGCCGCGGCCAGGGCCGTGGTCAGGCTGGGGCCGTTGGCGCCCAGCCGGTGGACCCCGGAGACCGGGTCCTGCGAGACGTAGCCGAATTCGTCGTAGCGCTGGTGCGTCATCGCCGGGACCCTGGTGCCGGAAGCGGCCTACTCGTCCTTCGGGGCGGAGCCGAAGCCACCCTCCGCCTCCGCGGCAAGGTAGGCAAACACCGCGTAGGCGGCCACGTTCTGCGCCACCGCTTCCGGGTCGACCTTGTCCAGGGTGTCGTCGGGGGTGTGGTGCAGGTCGAAATAGTCGGTGCCGTCCTGGGCCAAGCGCGCCCACATCAGCCCCTTGCCTGCGAACGGGATCAGGTCCGGGCCCGGGCCACCGGCATCGCCGGCGTACTCGATGCCCAGCGGGGCAAGTGCCCCGGCGATCTGCTCCACCGCGCCCCGCGCGTACTCCGGGGCACCGGAGCTGAGCGCATAGATGCGGCCGGCGCCGAAGTCGCTCTCGGCGGCGATCACGTGCTGGCTGACTTGGTCGGCGTACTTGTCCGCGTAGGCGCGGCCGCCCACCAGGCCCTGCTCCTCGTTGGCGAAGGCGATCACCCGGATGGTGCGCGCCGGGCGCTGGTCGAGGTCGCCGATCAGCTTGCCGGCGGCCATGGTGATGCCGATGCCGGCGCCATCGTCGACCGCGCCGGTGCCCAGGTCCCAGGAGTCCAGGTGGGCGACGATCAGCACCAGCTCGTCGGGGCGGCTGCTGCCGGTGATCTCGCCGATGACGTTCTGCGAGGTGTACTCGCCGTCCCAGCCGACGTCCAGGTCTATCTTCACCCGGACCGGCTTGTCCAGGGCCAGCAGGCGGGTGAGCTGCTCGGCGTCGGGCAGCGACAGCGCGGCGGACGGGATCGGCTCCAGGCCCTCGTCGAAGCGGGTGTTGCCGGTATGCGGGTTGCGGTGCAGGTCGGTACCGGCCGAGCGCATCAGGAAGCCGTCCGCACCGGCGCGGATCGCCGCCGAGGGGCCACGGCTGCGGACCCGGCCACCCGGGCCGTAGCCGGCGCCGTCACGGGCGCGCTCCATCTCGTAGTCGACGAAGGCGATCTTGCCGGCGAGTGAGCCCGCCGGAGCGGCCTGCAGTGCTTCCAGGTCCTCGAAGCGCACGATCTCGCCCTCGACCGAGCCGCCCGGGCTGCCACCCAGTGCGGTCAGCGTCAGCGGCTGGGCGTGGTCGCCGACCACCGCGCCACTTTCGGCATGGCGCACCCACTTGGGGAAGGTGACCGGCTCGGTCCAGACCTTGTCGTAGCCGAGCTCGTGGAACTTGGCGATGGCCCAGTCGACGGCGCGGGCGTCGGCCTCGCTGCCGGCCATGCGCGGGCCGATCTCGGTGGTCAGCGACTCGACGATGCGGTAGCCCAGGTCACTGGCAAGGGCCTGTTCGCGCAGTCGTTCCGCGGTGGCGAAGCTGGCCTGCGGGATGCGCGTTTCCGCCTGGTCGGTGGCGCCGGCCGCCAGTACCGGGGCGGAGGCCAGGCCCAGGCCGGTGGCCAGGGTGACGGAAAGCAGCAGCGGGGCAAGGCGCATCGACGGTCTACCGGGTTGCGGATGGACCGTCGAGCTTAGCAGCGACCGGCCCGGCCGCTGCTTGTGCCTCAAGTCACGCGCCGGTGCGGCGCAGCGAATCACGGATCTCGCGCAGCAGCACGACTTCCTCGCTGGGCTCGGCCGGCTTTTCCTCTTCGGGGGCCTGTTCCTGCTTTGCCTTCAGCCGGTTGTAGGCCTTGAGCATCAGGAAGATCACGAACGCGATCAGGATGAAGTCGAGGACGGTCTGCAGGAACGCGCCGTAGGTGATGACCGGGGCGGCGGCCTCCTGCGCGGCAGCCAGGTTCGCGTATTCATTGCCGTCCAGGGATATGAACAGCTGGGAAAAGTCGACCTTGCCCAGCGCCATGCCGACCACCGGCATGACCACGCCGTCCACCAGCGCGGTGGTGATCTTGCCGAACGCGCCGCCGATCACCACGGCCACGGCCAGGTCGACCACGTTGCCGCGGGCAATGAATTCCTTGAACTCGCTGACCATCCCCATTGCGTCTTCTCCGTGCAGGTGCCGGTACTCCCGGGTTACGCGGAATATACGGCCGGGGATCGGTTTTTAGCCACCCGTGACCTGGCCGGAGAACTCCACCACGCCTTCCAGCGTCGCGGTGAAGCGGTCGCCGGGCTGCAGCGGCCCCACGCCCGCGGGGGTACCCATGAACACCAGGTCGCCGGCCTTCAGCGCGAACAGCAGCGACAGCTCGTGGAGGATGTCGGGCACGTCCCAGACCAGGTCGTCGAGTGAGCCGTGCTGGCGCGTCGCGCCATTGACCTGCAGCCGCAGCGTGCGTCCGGCGAGCGTGCCGACCTGGCTTGCCGGTACCAGCTCGCTGACCGGGGCGGAATGGTCGAAGGCCTTGCCGGTGTCCCAAGGCATGCCCCCGGCCTTGGCCTCGGACTGCAGGTCGCGGCGGGTGAGGTCCAGGCCGACGCCGTAGGCCAGCACCAGGCCGGCCGCCGTATCGCGGTCCAGCGGACCGTCGGGCGCGTCACGCCCAAGCGCCACCACCAGCTCCACTTCGTGGTGCAGCTCGCGGGAGCCGCGGGGGTAGGGCACCTGGCCGTCGGTGACGATGGCATCGGCCGGCTTGCAGAACAGCACCGGGCGTCCACGTGCCCCCGGGTCGGCGGGCGTGGCGCCCATCTCGCGGGCGTGGTCGGCGAAGTTGCGCCCGACGCAGAAGATCCGTCGTACCGGGAAAGTCGCGCCGTCGGGCGAGCGCACCGGGATGCGGACCGGTGCAGGCGCGGCGATGAGGTCGGCCATCAGTTGCGCGGCAGGCGCGGGCTGTCGATGACGCGGTACTCGGCGGACATCACGCTGGCGGCCCTGGGCTGCCGGCGGAGGTTGCGCACCGTCGCCAGGGCCAGGCCGCCCAGCAGCATCGCCGCGCCCACGACCGCACCCACCACGACCAGGCCCGCCAGCACTACCAGGCCCAGTACCCCCAGGACGACGCGCAGCACGCGGTGCCGGGGCTTGCGCGGCTCGAAGGCGGCACGCATGCGGGACTGGAACTGGTGGGTATGGAAGCGGAACGCGTGGACGGTCATCTGTGGGGTCGTGGGACAATGCATGTGTGTAGCGGATGTGAAACGTACCAGCCCCCCGGAAGGTCGAGTGTGATGAAACCGTTAAACGACACGAAAGGTACAGCGCCCATTGCGGATCTCGACGCACTGGCCGACGGCGCATTGCTCGAGGTCGAAGCGGTCGTGGACGGCGACGCCGAGTCGCTGATCCTCCACCGCGAAGGCGACGCCGTGCGCGCCTGGTACAACGTCTGCCCGCATGCCGGGCGGCGGCTGGACTGGGCGCCGGGCGAATTCCTGCGCAGCAAGGACGGCCTGGTGGTTTGCGCCGCGCATGGCGCCAGCTTCGAGCTTGGATCGGGTGAATGCGTCGGCGGGCCATGCCGCGGCGACTCGCTGCGCAGCGTCCCGGTCGAGGTCCGCGACGGCGGCGTATGGCTGGTTGCCGGCGCCTAGAACAACAGGTTCACCACCACCACGGCGACCAGCGTGTACAGCAGCGACAGCGGCGCCCCGACCTTCCACAGCTCGCGCGCCGTATAGCCCGCCGGCCCGGTGATCATCGAGATCACCGGGTTCGACGCGGTCATGAAGTTGTTCGACGCCGACAGCGCCACGATCAGCGCGAACGCGGTCGGATCTCCGCCCGCCGCCAGCGCCAGGTTGATCGCCAGCGGCACCATCACGATGGCTGCGCCGACGTGGCTGATCACCAGCGAGAATGCGGTGGTCAACAGGCCCATTGCCAGCTGCAGCAGCCAGGTGGGCGTGCCTTCCGGCAGCCGCTCGATGCTGTGCCCGGCGACCCACGCCGCCGCGCCGGACGAATCCATCGCCCAGCCCAGCGGGATCAGGCAGGCCATCAGGAACACCGTCTTCCAGTTGATCGCGGCGTAGGCCTCGTCGATGTGGATCACGCCGGCCAGCAGCATCCCGGCCACGCCCGT
Source organism: Pseudomonadota bacterium (assembly GCA_023388955.1). Lineage (GTDB taxonomy): Bacteria > Pseudomonadota > Gammaproteobacteria > Xanthomonadales > Xanthomonadaceae > Novilysobacter. The sequence continues at coordinate 1,959 of JAEWFH010000202.1, read as the reverse complement.
CATCAGCGCGACCGAGACCGGCAGGTTGGATGACAGCGCCACCAGCATGGTGACCGCGAAGATGCCCAGCGCGACCTTGAGCTTGTGCGGGCGCTGCTCGCCCTTGGGGTAGTCGGTGACCACCACCAGGTCGCGGCTCTTGGCGGAGTCGCCCAGGTCGCTCCAGATGCTGTGCAGTACCAGGGTATCGCCGGCGCGCAGGGCCACGTCGCGCACGTTCTCGCGCAGCACCTGCTTGTCGCGGTTGACCGCCAGCAGGCTCAACCGCAGGTTCTTGCGCAGGGCCAGCTCGCTGGCGGTCTTGCCCAGGAAGCGCGAGGTCGCCGGGACCACCGCCTCGGAGATGCCGGCGCGGCTGGGATTGAACAGGTCGCCGAAGTTCCGCAGCCGGGTCGACAGGCGCAGCATCTGGTTCTGCGCGAAGTCGCCCACCTGCTGCCGCGACCCCATCGCGCCCAGCACGCTGCCGACCCAGATCCGTGCGTCCGCCGGGGGCGACAGGCGCGACTCGTCCTTGGTCTTGAGCGCCAGCAGCAACGGGGCCCCGTGCAGGGCCTCGGCCTCGCCCAGCGACATGCCCACCAGCGGGCTGTCGGCGGTGACGGTCAGTTCGTAGACATCGCCCTCGATGCCGTAGGTCTTGGCGAAGTAGCTCTGGGTGCGGGCCGGGGTGGCGCCCTTGCCGTTGCCGTCGTGCAGGCCCTTGTTGCCCCAGAACCGGAAGTACAGCAGGCAGGTGGCCAGCAGTGCCACGCCGATCGGCAGCGGCGCGAACATCTGCAGCGGCTCCAGCACCGCCGCGCCCGAGGGCAGGTTGGAGTTGGCCGCCAGCAGCAGGTCGTTGAGCAGGATCAGCGGCGAGGTGCCGACCATGGTCAGCGAGCCGCCCATCACGATCGCGCAGGCCAGCGGCAGCAGCAGCCGCGGCAGGGTCAGCCCGGTGCGGGAGGACAGCCGCGAGGCGACCGGCAGGTACAGCGCCAGCACCGAGGGGTTCTGCATCACCGAGGAGTTCAGGCCGGCGATCGCGCCGGTGAGGGTCAGCAGCCGGTCCTCGTTGCCGTGGGAGCGCCGCAGCAGCCACGAGGCCAGCCGGTTCAGCGCGCCGGTGCGGTCCAGGCCGGCCCCCAGGATCATGGTGGCGATGATGCTCATCACCGCGTTGGAGGAGAAGCCGTTGAAGATCTCCTCCGGTGCGACCAGGCCGCTCAGGCCCAGCAGCACCAGCACGACGAGCGCGACCACGTCCGGGCGGATGCGCTCGAACACGAACATCACCATCGTGAAGCCCACCAGCCCGAGGACGAGCTTCATGTCGGTGGTGAGCGCCAGCGCGGTGTCCATGCCCTGCTTCAACTGCCTCGTATCAAACGGCGACCCGGGGCCTCGCCAGTGCCGGATGCCTCAGGTGCGGTCGTACAGCAGGTCCCAGACCCCGTGGCCAAGCCGCAGTCCACGCGACTCGAAGTGGGTCTGCGGCCGCCAGGGCGGCCTGGGCACGCTGCCGCGCGGACCGGCGCGGTTGGACAGGCCCGCGGTGGCGTCGAGCACGTCCCACATGTGTTCGGCATAGTCCTGCCAATCGGTGGCAAGGTGCAAGCGCCCGCCCGCTGCCAGCTTGCGAACCAGCAGGGCGGCGAACTCCGGTTGCACCAGCCGCCGCTTGTGGTGGCGCTTCTTGTGCCAGGGATCGGGGAAGTAGATGCGCACCTCGTCGAGGCTGCCGTCGGCGACCTCGTTGGCCAGCACCTCGACCGCATCGTGGTGGTACAGGCGCACGTTGGCCGCCCCGTCCCCGGCCAGCGCGTTCAGCAGCCGGCCGACGCCGGGCGCGTGCACCTCCAGGCCGATGTGGTCGCGGTCCGGGTCAAGCGCGGCGGCGAAGCGCAGCGCCTCGCCATTGCCGAAACCAATCTCCAGCACCCGCGGCGCGCTGCGCCCGAAGACCGCGTCGAAGTC
>JAEWFH010000118.1 GCA_023388955.1 Pseudomonadota bacterium | reverse complement strand
GCGCCGCCGATGGTGTAGCCCTGCTCGTACAGCAGCCCGCGGATCTGGCGCACCATCAGCACCTCGTGGCGCTGGTAGTAGCGGCGGTTGCCGCGGCGCTTGACCGGGCTGAGCATGGGGAACTCGGTTTCCCAGTACCGCAGCACGTGCGGCTTGACGTCGCACAGCTCGCTGACCTCGCCGATGGTGAAGTAGCGCTTGGCCGGGATCGGCGGAAGCTCGCGGTTGCTGCCCGGGTCAAGCATGTTCGACTCCACTGTATGCCTCGACGCGCTCCTTGAGCTTCTGCCCCGGACGGAAAGTGACCACGGTGCGGGCGGAAATCGGGATCTCCTCGCCGGTCTTGGGGTTGCGGCCCGGGCGCTGGTTCTTGCGCCGCAGGTCGAAGTTGCCGAAGCCCGACAGCTTGACCTGCCGCCCCTCCTCCAGTGCACCACGCAGGGAGTCGAAGAACGCGTCCACGAATTCCTTCGCCTCGCGCTTGTTGAGGCCGACCTCGTCGAACAGACGCTCCGCCATCTCCGCCTTGGTCAACGCCATGTCGTCACCTTCCAGCTGCCACGGGGCCTGTCAGCCCCGGATCACCGCACCGTGGTCGCGCTGCAGCGCGGCGGTCACCGCCTGCACTGCCGCATCGACTTCGCGGTCGGTCAGCGTGCGCGATTCCTCCTGCAGAATCAAGCCCATAGCCAGACTCTTGAATCCGGATTCCACGCCCTTGCCCTGGTAGCGGTCGAACAGCACCAGCTCGCGCAGGACCGGCCCGGCGGCGCCGCGGACACTCGCTTCCAGCGCACTCCAGGACGCGTCGGCAGGCAGCACGAAGGCGAGGTCGCGGCGCACCCACGGCTGGCGGGAGAGCGTGCCGGCACGCGGCACCACGCGCGCCAGCAGCGGCGCAAGATCGAGTTCGAAGCCGACCACGCGGGTGTCGTCGATCTCCATTGCCTCCAGCAGCCGCGGATGCAGCTCGCCGATCCAGCCCAGCGGCGCCTCGTTGCCGGCCAGGTACACGCCGGCCGAACGGCCCGGATGCGCCCAGGCGGGTACTTCCGGCCGGAACTCCAGCGCCGCGCGCGACAGCCGCGCCAGGCTCTCCAGGTCCCCCTTCAGGTCGTGGAAGCCGACCTCGCGGGCGGGCTCGCCCCACTGCTCGGCCCGGGCATCGCCGCAGGCCACCGCGGCGACCCGCAGGCGCTCGACCGGCGCTTCGCCCTCCACCGCCGGCGCGCGGAACACGTTGCCCATTTCGAACAGCCGCACGCGTGCCTGCTGGCGGGCGGTGTTGCGCCCCAGCGCGGCGACCAGCCCCGGCAGCAGCAGGGTGCGCATCACGCCGAGTTCCGCACTGAGCGGGTTGAGCAGCGGCACCGCGTCCGCGTCGGCCTTCCAGGCCGCCAGCAGGCCGGCATCGACGAACGCGTAGTTCACCGCCTCCAGGAAACCCCGGCTGGCCAGGTGGCGGCGCGCGTCCGCCTCGTCCACGCGCTCGCCGGAGGGCACCCGCAGCACCGTGGCGCCGCCCGGGAGCGTGGTGGGGATGGTGTCGTAGCCGTGGATCCGGGCGACCTCCTCGATGAGGTCCTCCTCCAGCGCGATGTCGAAGCGGCGGCTCGGCGCGATGACCCGCCAGCCCTCCGCCACGGTCTCCACCTGCATGCCCAGTGCGCGCAGGATGCGTTCGACCCGTGCGTCCTCGACCTCCAGGCCCAGGACCCGCGCCAGGCGCGCGCGGCGCAGCAGCACCGGCGTATTGGCGGGAAGGTGCCCGGCCAGCGACTCACCGGTCACCGGGCCCGGGGTGCCGCCTGCAGCCTCCAGGACCAGGCGCGTGGCGTACTCGATCGCGGTGCGCGGCAGCTCGGGATCCACGCCGCGCTCGAAACGGTGCGCGGCATCGGTGTGCAAGCCCAGCTTGCGGCTGCGGCCGATCACCGCGGCCGGCGCGAAGTGCGCGGCTTCCAGGAACACATTGCGGGTCGCGTCGGTGACGCGGGTGTCCTGTCCACCCATGATGCCGGCCAGCGCGACCGGGCGGTCGGCGTCGGTGACCAGCAGGAACCCGGGATCCACCTGCACCTCGCGGCCATCGAGCAGGACCAGCGACTCGCCGTCACGGGCCCGGCGCACGCCGATCGGGCCGGCCAGCGTGTCCAGGTCGAAGGCGTGCATCGGCTGGCCCACCTCCAGCATCACGTACTGGGTGATGTCGACCAGCAGGCTCACCGGGCGCACGCCACTGCGGCGCAGGCGCTCGGCCATCCACGACGGGGTCGGCGCGCTGGCGTCGACGCCCTGGATCACGCGGCCGCAGTAGCGCGGCGCATCGGCCCCGGCTTCCAGCCGGATCGGGAGGGTCGCCTCGCTGACGGCCGCCACCGGGGCGACCTCCAGCGGCGCAACCTCGCCATCCAGGGCGGCGGCCACGTCGTAGGCGATGCCGCGCACGCCGAAGCAGTCGGCGCGGTTGGGGGTTAGCTTGATCTCGATGCTGGCATCGGGCAGCCCCAGCAGTTCGGCGACCGGCTGGCCGACCGCGGCATCGGCCGGCAGCTCCAGCAGCCCGGAGGCGTCGGCATCGGTGCCCAGCTCCTTCGCCGAGCACAGCATGCCGAAGGACTCGACCCCGCGCAGCTTCGCCGGCTTGATCTCCATCCCGCCCGGCAGCACCGCGCCGACCTTCGCCAGCGGCGCTTTCAGCCCCACCCGTGCGTTCGGCGCGCCGCAGACGATCTGCACTGTCGCCCCGTCGCCGGCATCCACCGTGCATACCTGCAGGCGGTCGGCCTCGGGATGCTTCTGCGCGGCCACGATCTCGGCCACGACCACCTTGTCCAGGCCGTCACCCAGGCGGGTGGCTTCCTCGACCTCCAGGCCGATCGCGGTCAGCGTCGCCACCAGTTCCTCGTGGCTGGCGCTGGTCGGCACGTGCTGGCGGAGCCAGTTCTCGGAGAACTTCATCGGTCCTGCCTCCCCGGGTCAGGCGAACTGGCGCAGGAAGCGCACGTCGTTGTCGAAGAAACTGCGCAGGTCGTCGACCCCGTGGCGCAGCATCGCGAAGCGCTCCACGCCCAGGCCGAACGCGTAGCCGGTGTAGCGCTCCGGGTCGATGCCGACCGCCTTGAGCACGTTGGGGTGGACCATCCCGCAGCCCAGCACCTCCAGCCAGCGGGTGCTGCCATCGGGCTGCTGCCAGGCGATGTCGACCTCGGCGGAGGGCTCGGTGAAGGGGAAGTAGCTGGGACGGAAGCGCATCTCGAAGTCGCGCCCGAAGAACGCCCGCACGAAGGCGGCCAGCGTGCCCTTGAGGTCGGCGAAGCTGGCGTGCTCGTCCACCAGCAGGCCCTCGCACTGGTGGAACATCGGCGTGTGGGTCTGGTCGGAGTCGGAGCGGTAGACCTTGCCCAGCGCGATCATGCGCAGCGGCGGCTGCCCGCCCGCGGCGAGCAGGTCCTGCATGTAGCGCACCTGCACCCCGGAGGTGTGCGTGCGCAGCAGCCGGCCGTCGCCGAAGTAGAAGGTGTCGTGCATCGCCCGCGCCGGGTGGTGCGGCGGGAAGTTCAGCGCCTCGAAGTTGTGCCAGTCGTCCTCGATCTCCGGCCCGCGGGCGGACTCGAAGCCGAGGCGGCCGAAGATGTCGGCGATGCGCTCGATGGTCTGGCTGACCGGATGCAGGCCACCACGCCCGGAGTCGATCCCCGGCAGGGTGACGTCGACCGTCTCGCCGGCGAGCCGCGCCCCGAGGGCCGCGGAGTCCAGCTCGTCCTTGCGGGCGGCCAGCGCCGCGCCGACCTCGTCGCGGGCCTGGTTGATCGCCGCCCCGGCCGCCTTGCGCTCCTCCGCGGGCAGCTTGCCCAGCTTCTTGAGCTGGCCGGTGATGCTGCCGGACTTGCCGACCAGCGCGACCCGGAGCGCCTCGATGGCGGCGGGCGAATCGGCGGCGGCGATGTCGGCCAGCGCCCGGTTGGTCAACGCCTGGATGTCACTCATTGCACGGATCCCGTACCCCGAAAACGGACATGGGGAAGGACTTGCGCCCTTCCCCATGCGTGTACTGCAGTGTCCACGTGCCCGGCCTGCCGCGCGAGGCGGCCGCCCGGCACCGGCAACTTACGCTGCGAGCGCGCCCTTGGCCTTCTCGGTCAGCGCGGCAAAACCCGCCGCGTCGTGCACGGCGATGTCCGCCAGCACCTTGCGGTCCAGGGTGATGCCGGCCTTCATCAGGCCGTTCATGAAGCGGCTGTAGCTCATGCCGTTGGCGCGGGCCGCCGCGTTGATGCGGGTGATCCACAGCGAACGGAAGTTGCGCTTCTTCTGCTTGCGGCCGATGTAGGCGTACTGCTGCGCCTTGATGACCGCCTGCTTGGCGACGCGGAAGACCTTGCGACGCGCGTGGTAGTAACCCTTCGCCTGGGCGAGGACCTTCTTGTGACGACGGCGTGCCTGCACGCCACGCTTTACTCGTGCCATTTCTCAGTCCTCCTCAGGCGTACGGCAGCATGCGGTTCAAACGGCCGGCATCCTCGGCGCGGACGTGGTTCGTCTGCCGCAGGTTGCGCTTCCGCTTGGTCGCCTTCTTGGTGAGGATGTGGCTGCGGTTGGCGTGGCCGGCCTTGAACTTGCCGGACGCGGTCTTGCGGAATCGCTTGGCCGCACCGCGATGGGTCTTGATCTTGGGCATTGCGGATGTCCTTTCGGTTTCTGTCACTGGCCTGGGCGGTGGCTGGGCCACGCTTTCCGTCCTGCCCGGACCGGTCATGCGCCACGCGCCACCAGGCCGGCGGCGCGTCGCGTGTCCGTGTGTGCTGCAAAAAACAGCGGCCCCGGTAAAAACCGGGGCCGCCCAGTATGTCAGCAAGCCGGCGGCCATGCAATGGCCTGGCGGCGACGCTACTGCTTCTTCTTGGGCGCGATCATCATCACCATCTGCCGGCCCTCGAAACGGGGCCGCGACTCGATGACGATGTCCTCGCCAAGATCCTTCTCGATCTTCTCGGCCATCTCGCGACCCAGCTCCTGGTGGCGCATCTCGCGGCCACGGAAGCGGATGTTGACCTTGATCTTGTCCCCGTCCTCGAGGAACTCGCGCATCTTGCGCATCTTGATCGCGTAGTCGCCCGAATCAGTGACCGGGCGGAACTTCACTTCCTTGATCTCGACCTGCTTCTGCTTCTTCTTGGCCGCGTTGGCCTTCTTCTGCAGGTCGAACATGTACTTGCCGAAGTCCATGATCCGGCAGACCGGCGGGTCACCATGGGGCTGGATCTCGACCAGGTCGAGCCCTTCCTCCTGGGCGAGGGAAAGGGCTTCGTCGCGCGAAAGCACGCCGACCATCTCTCCGTCGCTGCCGATCACGCGTACCTTGGGGACGCGGATCTCATGGTTCCTGCGGTTTCGCTTGTCGGGGGTGCTGATATTGCAATCTCCGTAGGGGTCCAACCCGGCCAACGGCCGGGGCACTCAGTGCGGCAGCGTGCGTCAGTGCACGTCCTCGCTGCGTAAACGCGCGGCGAACTCGGCGACGGTCATTGCCCCCAGGTCCTCCCCTTCGCGGCTACGCACCGCGACCTGGCCGTTCTCCTTCTCGCGGTCACCGACGACGAGCAGGTACGGCACGCGCTGCAGCGTGTGCTCGCGGATCTTATAGCCGATTTTCTCGTTGCGCAAATCCGCCTCGACCCGGAAGCCTTGAGCCGCAAGGGTTTCGCGCGCGTCGCGAACGGCATCGGCCTGGGCGTCGGTGATGTTCATCAGCACGGCCTGCACGGGCGCCAGCCACGCCGGGAACCGCCCTTCGTGGTGTTCGATCAGGATACCGATGAAACGCTCCATCGATCCCACGATGGCGCGGTGCAGCATGACCGGATTGCGGCGCTGGCTGTTCTCGTCCACGTACTCGGCGCCGAGCCGGCCGGGCATCATGAAGTCGACCTGCATGGTGCCCAGCTGCCAGGTACGGCCGATGGCGTCGCGCAGGTGGTATTCGATCTTCGGGCCGTAGAAGGCGCCCTCGCCCGGCAGCTCCTCCCATTCCACGCCGGCGGCGCGAAGCGCGGCACGCAGGGCCTGCTCGGCCTTGTCCCAGGTGGCGTCGTCGCCCAGGCGCGGCTCCGGGCGCAGCGCCAGCTTGACCTGCACGTCGGTGAAGCCGAAGTCCGCGTAGACCTTCATCGCCTGGGCGTGGAAGGCGGTGACCTCGGATTCGATCTGGCCCTCGGTGCAGAACACGTGGCCGTCGTCCTGGGTGAAGCCGCGCACGCGCAGGATGCCGTGCAGCGCGCCGGAGGGCTCGTTGCGGTGGCAGGCGCCGAACTCGCCGTAGCGGATCGGCAGGTCGCG
>JAEWFH010000088.1 GCA_023388955.1 Pseudomonadota bacterium | reverse complement strand
GGTCCGTGCCGCGGACGAGGCGGCGATGCTCGCCTGGCTGCAGGAGCAGGGCGACGCGGCCGCCACGCTGGCCGACATCGATGCGGCGCGCGAGGTGCTGGCCGCCGCCAGTGCCACCCGCGAGCGCGACCAGCTGATCGCCACCCTGCGGCGCACCGAGGTCTTCGACGCGGCACTGCGCCTGCAGCGCCTGGCGCTGGAGCGGGGCAAGCCCGATGCCCGGCGCGAGTCCGGCTACCAGTTGCGCGACGAACCGCTGATCCGTGCCGGCCTGGAGCGCGTGCAGCGCCGCTATGCCGAGCCGGTCGAGAAGGCTCTGCTGGCCGATCTGGTGCGGCAGTACCTCGCGCTGCCGGCCGACCAGCACCTGCCGGAGTTCGACCAGGTGTTCGGCACCGCCCCGGAGGCGCTCGGGCCGCGCATCGACGCGCTCTATGCCGGCACCACGCTGGACGAGGGACCGGTGCGCCTGGGCTGGATGGAGGCCGACCCGGCTGCGCTCGCCGGCTCCACCGATACCTTGCTGCAGGCGGCCGCCACCCTGTTGCCGGCGCTGCTGCGCATCGAGGACGAAGCCAAGGCCCGCAACGGCGAGCTGCTGCGCCTGCGCCCGTCCTACATGCGCGCGCTGGTGGACTACAGGCACTCGCAGGGGCGGGCGTTCTACCCGGATGCCAACTCCACCCTGCGCGTGAGCTACGGCCGGGTGAGCACGATGCAGGCGCGTGACGGCGTGCGCTACCTGCCGCTGACCACCGTGGCCGGGATCGTCGAGAAGCACACCGGCCAGGCACCGTTCGATGCGCCGGAGCGCCTGTTGCAGGCGATCGCCGCCAGCGACTTCGGCAACACCGCCGACGAGGTGCTGGGCACGCAGACGGTCAACCTGCTGACCAACCTGGACACCACCGGCGGCAACTCCGGTTCCCCGGTGCTCGATGCCGATGGCCGGATCATCGGCCTGAACTTCGACAGCAACTGGGAGTCGGTCAGCGCCAGCTGGATGTACGACCCGCGCTACAAGCGCGCGATCCACGTCGACATGCGCTACATGCGCTGGCTGATGGACAAGGTCTACCCCGCCCACCACCTGCTGGCCGAGATGGGCCTGCCGGTCGACTGATCCCGTTTCCACCCGACCCGCCCTGGTCGAATCGATAGACTCGGTGGGTCATTCCGCACAAGGAGCCGTATACATGCGTCATTCCATCCTGGCCGTCGCCATTGCGCTGGCGGGCACCGGTACCGCCATGGCCGGAGAGGGCATGTGGGTGCCCCAGCAGCTGCCGGAGATCGCCGGCCCCTTGAAACAGGCCGGCCTGGAGCTGCCGCCGGAGCAGCTCACCGACCTGACCGGCGACCCGATGGGCGCGGTGGTCTCGCTGGGTGGCTGCACCGCCAGCTTCGTGTCCCCGCAGGGCCTGGTGGTCACCAACCACCACTGCGCGTATGGCGCGATCCAGCTCAACTCCACCGCTGAGAACAACCTCATCGACCTGGGTTTCAATGCCGCGACGAAGGCCGACGAGCTCTCTGCCGGTCCGAACGCGCGCATCTACGTGCTCGACGGGATCACCGACGTCACCGCGCAGGTGCGCGGCGCGCTGGAGGCGGCCAGCGACGGCCACGCCCGCGCACACGCGCTGGAGGACCTGGAGAAGCAGCTGGTCGCCGACTGCGAGGCCGGGGAGGGCTACCGCTGCCGCCTCTACAGCTTCCTGGGCGGCAATGACTACCGGCTGTTCCGCAACCTGGAGATCCGCGACGTCCGCCTGGTGCACGCCCCGCCCAACAGCGTCGGCAGCTACGGCGGCGACGTCGACAACTGGATGTGGCCGCGCCACACCGGCGACTTCAGTTTCTACCGCGCCTACGTCGGTCCCGACGGCAAGCCCGCGCCCTACAGCGAAGACAACGTGCCCTACCAGCCAAAGCACTGGCTGAAGGTGGCCAGCCAGCCGCTGGAGGCCGGTGACTTCGTGATGGTCGCCGGCTACCCGGGCCGCACCTTCCGCTGGGCGCTGGCCGACGAGTTCGACGCCACCACCGGGTGGAGCTACCCGACCGTCAAGCGCCACTACGAGAACCTGGTCGAGCTGGTCGAGACCGCCGGCGCCGCCGACGAGGACATCAAGGTCAAGTACGCCAGCACCGTGCGCGGCTGGCACAACGTGATGAAGAACTACGGCGGCCAGCTCGAGGGCTTCGAGCGCATGGACGCCAGCGCCATCAAGCACCGCGACGAGCAGGCCGTGCTCGAGTGGCTGCGCGGGCAGGGCGCCGAAGGACAGGCCGCCCTGGATGCCCACGCGACCCTGGTCGAGCTGCTGGAACAGGGCAATGCCACCCGCGAGCGCGACCTGGTCGTCTCGCAGCTGTTCCGCACCGGGGCGCTCGGCGCCGCCCGTACCCTGCACCGCCTGTCCATGGAGCGGGCCAAGCCCGACGCCGAGCGCCACGCCGGCTACCAGGAGCGCGACCTGCCGGGCATCGAGGGCGCGATGAAGCAGATGGACCGCCGCTACCACCCGGAGATGGACCGCCAGCTGCAGGAGTACTGGCTGCGCCAGTACATCGCCTTGCCGCAGGAGCAGCGGATCCCGGCCCTGGACCAGTGGCTGGGTGGCGACGACGAGGCCGCGGTGCAGGCGGCACTGGACCGGCTGGCGGGCACCTCCCTGGGCGCGCTGGACACCCGGCTGGCACTGCTGGAGGCCGACCAGGCCACCGTCGAGGCCAGCGAGGACCCGGCGGTCCGGCTCGCGGTGGCGATGGCGCCGCACTTCATCGTCCAGGAGGAGATCGAGGAGGACCGCGAGGGCGAGGAACTGCTGGCGCGCCCGACCTGGACGAAGGCCGCGGCCGACTATCGCCGTAGCCAGGGCGGGCACGTCTACCCGGACGCCAACTCCTCGCTGCGCATCACCTTTGGCAACGTGCAGGGCTACACCCGCCCGGACGGCGTCGAGCTGCCGCCGTTCACCACCCTGGAGCAGATCGCGGAGAAGCACACTGGCGAGGAGCCCTTCGACGCCCCGCAGGTCCAGCTGGAGAAGATCGCCGCGGGCGAATACTCCGGCCTGGCCAGCGAGGAGCTGGGCACCGTGCCGGTGAACTTCACCGCCGACCTGGACATCACCGGCGGCAACTCGGGTTCCCCGGTGCTGGACGCCCGCGGCGAGCTGGTCGGCCTGGTGTTCGACATGAACTGGGAGTCGGTCGCCTCCAACTGGGTGTTCAACCCGGAGCTCACCCGCGTGATCGCCGTCGACGAGCGCTACATGCGCTGGGTCATGAAGGAGGTCTTCCCGGCGCCGCAGGTGCTGGAGGAGATGGGGCTGGCCGCGGAGGACTGATCCGCCCCTGCTGTCCCGTCATGGAAAACCGCCGGCCCGGTGCCGGCGGTTTTTTTAGCGGCGGCCGCGCACGCGCCGGCGGGTTTGCTACGCTGCGGCTCGTTCGCGGATTCCCATGCCAGCCGGCCCCGTTTCCCCGACCACGCCACACCGTCGACGCCTTGCCGATCCACCTGCAGCCACGCTGCAGCGCCTTGCCCGCCGGCTCGCTGTGTTCCGCATGTCTCCAACTGAGGAGTGTGCGATGAAGGTACTGGCGTGCGATGGCATCCACGAGGACGGCCTGGCCCTGCTGCGCGGGGCAGGATGGGAGGTGGTCGCCTCCGATCCGATCAAAGAGCCGGCCGCGCTCGCGGCCGCGCTGGAAGACGTGGACGTGCTGCTGGTACGCTCGGCGACGCGGGTGACCGCGGGGGCACTGGAAGGTGCGGAACGCCTGCGGGTGATCGGCCGCGCCGGCGCCGGGGTCGACACCATCGATGTCGACGCGGCCACCGCGCGGGGCATCGCCGTGATGAACGCTCCCGACGGCAACACGCTGGCGGCCGCCGAGCACGCGATCTCGCTCCTGTTCGCCCTGGCGCGGCACGTGCCGCGGGCCGATGCCGGAATGAAGGCGGGGCAGTGGCCAAAGGCCGGCCTGACCGGGTTCGAGCTGGAGGGCAAGAAGCTGGGCGTGATCGGCCTGGGGCGGATCGGGGGCACGGTGGCGCGCAAGGCCGACGGCATCGGCATGGAGGTTGCCGCGTTCGACCCGTTCCTGCCGCCCGGGGCCGCGGGCAAGGGCAGCGTCGAGCTGAAACCGCTCGACGAACTGCTGGGCTGGGCCGACATCGTGACCCTGCACGTCCCGCGGACGAAGGAGACCACGCACCTGCTGTCGGAGGCGCGCATGCGCTCGATGAAACCCGGTGCCTACGTGGTCAACGCGGCCCGCGGCGGGCTGGTCGACGAGGAGGCGCTGCTGCGCCTGCTGGACGAGGGCCACCTGGCCGGCGCCGCGCTGGACACCTTCGCCACCGAGCCGCTGCCGGAGGACTCGCCGCTGCGCCGGCACCCCAAGCTCGTGCTGACCCCGCACCTGGGCGCCTCCACGGGCGAGGCGCAGCAGGCGGTCAGCACCATCCTGGCCCGGCAGGTCATCGACTTCATCGAGACCGGGGCCGTCGCAGGCTGCGTGAACCTGCCGCCGCTGACGGCGGAGGCGGCCCGCGAGGTCGGCCCATGGATGCCGCTGATGTCGGCGCTGGGGCGGATGGCCGCGCGGCTGGTGCCCGCGCCGACCCGGCTGCACGTGACCTACGCCGGCCGGACCGGTTCGCTGGACACCCGTCCGCTGACCCGGCTGCTGGTGGCCGCGCTGCTCGGGCCGGCATCCGGCCGGGTGACGCCGGTTAACGCGCTGACCGAGGCCGCGGCGCGTGGACTGGAGGTTGCGGAAACCGTCGGTGGGGACGGGGACGGATTCGAGCGCCTGCTGCGGGTGAGGGTGGAAGGTGGCGGTGCCACCCGCGAGATCGAGGCCACCCTCCACCGCGGCCCGCGCGTGGTCCGTCTGGACGGGGTGGAGATCGAGTTCGACCCGCTGGCGCACGTGCTGCTGATGCGCAACGAGGACCGTCCCGGCATCATCGGTGCGGTCGGGTCGAGCCTGGGTGCCTCGGGCATCAACATCATCAACTTCTCGCTCGGCGCGGGCGGAGATGGCGAGGCACGGGCCGCCATCACCGTAGACCGCGAAGTCGGCGAGGCCGGGCTCGCCGCCGCCCGCCAGCTGCCCGGCGTGCTGTCCCTGAAAGCCCTCTGAGGCGCGCGATGAAGATCCTCCTTGCCCGCCACGGAGAAACCCCGTGGAACGCCGAAGGCCGCTACCAGGGCCAGTCCGACATCCCGCTGTCACCGGTCGGCGAGGCGCAGGCGCGCGCGCTGGGCGACCGGCTGCGCGACGTGGCGATCGCCCGGGCAGTCGCCTCGCCGCTGTCCCGCGCGCGCCGCACCGCCGAGCTGGCGCTGGGCGAGCGCGCCGGGCAGCTCTCCACGGATCCCGGGTTGCTGGAGATCGCGCACGGCAGCTGGGAGGGCCTGCTGGCAAGCGAGATCGGCGCCCGCGATCCGGACCGGCTGCGGGCCTGGCGCGAGACCCCGCACGAGGTGCTGATGCCGGGCGGCGAATCGCTGCAGCAGGTGTTCGACCGGGCGTGGGCGGCGCTGCTGCGCGCCGCCGACGGGCTCGACGACGGCGCAACGCTGCTGCTGGTCGCCCACGACGCGGTCAACCGGGTGCTGCTGTGCCACGTGCTCGGCATCCCGTTCGGCCGCCTGTGGAGCTTCCGCCAGGCACCGACCACGCTGAACCTGCTCGAGGGCCCGGATCCCTCGCGCCTGGAGGTGGTGCGGCTCAACGATTGCAGCCACCACACGCCACTGTTCGGCGAGGCCGTGCATCGGGCGCTGTAAGCGCGGATCATTGTCCCAGCCCCCGACGCCGTGACCTGCATGACCCTCGCCGAATGGCTCGAGTACATCGAGCGACAGCATCCGAAATCGATCGACATGGGCTTGGAGCGCGTCCGCGAAGTGGCCGCGCGAATGGGGCTCGCCCGGCCGGCGGACCGGGTCGTCACGGTGGGCGGGACCAATGGCAAGGGCTCGACGGTCTCCTTCCTCGAAGCGATCGCGCGCGAGGCCGGCTGGCGGGTCGGCTGCTACACCTCGCCGCACCTGCTGGCCTACAACGAGCGGGTGCGGATCGACGGCCGCGACGCGGGCGACGGGGAACTGGTCGCCGCCTTCGAGGCGGTGGGATCCGCGCGCGGCGACACGGCGCTGACCTACTTCGAGTACGGGACCCTGGCGGCGCTGTGGCTGTTCGCCCGGGCCGGCCTGGACCTGGCGGTGCTGGAGGTCGGGCTGGGCGGGCGGCTGGATGCGACCAACCTGGTCGATGCCGACGTGGCGGTCATCACCACCGTCGACCTGGACCACCAGGACTGGCTCGGTGCCGACCGCGAGGCGATCGGCTTCGAGAAGGCGGGGATCGCCCGCGCCTGGCGGCCCCTGGTGCTCGGTGACGACGACCCGCCCTCGAGCGTGCTCGGCCATGCCTACGCGATCGGCGCCTCGGCGGTGCGCATCGGCTGCGACTTCTTCCTCGACCCGGCACCGGACGATGCAGCGGCAGGCCGGTGGCGATGGCGCGAAGTCGGCTACCAGGTCGACCTGCCGATGCCGCGCCTGGCGGTGCCCGCGCAGCTTCGCAACGCCGCCGTGGCGATTGCCGCCCTGCGCGCGCTGGATGCGCCGGAACACAAGCCGATCGGTGAGGCGGCGATCGCTGGTGGCGTGGCCGGGGCGGTCCTGCCGGCGCGGTTGCAGCGTTTCGAGCGCGATGGCGTCGCGGTGCTGGTCGATGTCGGCCACAACCCACAGGCGGCCGCGGCGCTGGCGCAGTGGCTGGCGGCCCACCCGGTCGCAGGCGCGACCCGCGCGGTGTACGCGGCGCTGGCCGACAAGGACGCGGCGGGCGTGGTGGCGCAACTGGCCGGCGTGGTCGACCAGTGGTACCTGGCCGGGCTGGAAGGCGAGGGCGTACGCTCCTGCGACAGCGCCACGCTGCGGGCGCGGCTTGCCGGTTCCGTGGCGGCGCAGGGCAGCCTGCACCCGGATGTCGATGCGGCGCTGCAGGCCGCGCTGGCGGCGTCGGGGGCGAATGACCGGGTGCTGGTGTTCGGCTCCTTCCACACCGCGGCCCGGGCGCTGCGGCTGCTGCAGGCTGCGCGCGGCTGAACGTGCCGACGACGCCGGCCGGGTCGCGGCGGGCGCCCGGCTATAATCGCCCGGCCTTCTTCCGCATCGAGCTCCGATGGAACCTGCCCTGAAACAGCGCCTGGTCGGTGCCGCCGTGCTGGTGGCGCTCGCGGTCATCTTCCTGCCGATGCTGATCAAGGGGCCGGCACCGGAGAGCGGCGTCGGCGACGTGCCGCTGGACGTGCCGCCGGCGCCCGTCGGCGAGTTCGAGACCCGCGAACTGCCGCTGCTGCCCAAGCCCGCGCCCACCCCGGCAGCGGAAGAGGCGGACACGGCGGCCCCCGGCGGGATCCTGCCGACGGTCGACACGGCGGCCGGGCGGGAGAGCGAAGACGCGGGCGCCGACACCGATGCCGATGCGCAGTCGCCGGAGATGTTCCCGGCGCCGACCGCGGGTGGCGGGTTCGCGGTCACCTTTGGCAGCTATGCCAGCCAGGCCGACGCCCAGCGCGTGGTCGACGCGTTGCTGGCCTCGCAGCTGGCCGGCTACCAGGAACCGGAATCGCGCGACGGCCGCACCCTGCACCGGGTCCTGATCGGGCCGTTCGATTCGCGGGCCACCGCCGAGGCGGCCCGCCTGCGTGCCGCCCACGTGCGTGATGACGTGGGGTCGCGGGTGCTGGTGCTGGATGCCAATCCCGATGCGGCTGAGCTCGCCGCCGAGCCGGCGCGCCCCGCATCGCGCCCCGAACCGGCGCCCGAGCCTGCGCGCCCGATGGCCAACGCGCAGCCCGATCCCGAGCCGGCACCGGCGCCTGCCCGGCGGCAGCCGGCGCCGCCGGCCACCCCGGCGCCTGCGGCCGCGCCCGGAGTCGGCTTTGCCGTGCAGCTGGGTTCCTTCAGCAACGAAGCCTCGGCCATCGCACTTCGCGACCGCGCCCGCAGCCAGGGACTGAGCGCCTTCGTCGAGTCGGTGCAGGGCGAGAAGGGGCGCGTGCACCGGGTCCAGGTCGGCCCGGTAGCCGACCGCACCGCCGCCGAGCAGCTCAAGTCGCAGGTGAAGGCGCGGCTGCAGATCGACGGCCTGGTGCATTCGCACCCGTGATGGTGCGATCCGCGCGATGACCGCCATCGACCTGGTGCTGCTGGCGATCGTCGCCGTCTCCGCGGTCTTCGGGGCCTTCCGTGGGCTGATCGGCGTGCTGGCCTCGCTGGCGGCATGGATCCTGGCGGGCTGGGCCGCGTTCCGTTTCGGCGGCGAGGTCGCGCGGATGCTGGCGCCGGATGCCCAGCCCGGGGCGGCGCAGCTGTTCGGTGGCTATGCACTGGCCTTCATCGGCGTGCTGCTGGTGGTCGGCATCGCCGGCTGGTTGCTGCGCAAGCTGGTGCACGGGATCGGGTTGTCCTCGATGGACCGCCTCCTCGGGCTGGTGCTGGGTGTGGCGCGCGGCGTGCTGGTGGCCTGCGTGCTGGTGCTGTTGCTGGGGCTGAGCGAGCTGCCCCGCGAGCCGGCCTGGCAGCAGGCGCGCCTGCTGCCGGTGTTCATCCCCGGCGCCGAGTGGCTGGCCGGGCTGATGCCCGACTGGGTCGCCGCCGAGCTGGACCTGGCCGGCGAGCGCACCGGGCCGGCCCTGATCGCCCCGCTTCCGGTGCCCGAGGGCGCCTGAACTCCTTTTCCGCAACAAAGCAGGACACACGACCATGTGCGGCATCATCGGAATCGTCGCCCAACACGACGTCGCGGCGCAGCTCTACGACGGCCTGATGGTGCTCCAGCATCGCGGCCAGGACGCGGCCGGCATCGCCACCGCCGACCGCCACCGGCTGCTGGTGCACAAGGGCAACGGCCTGGTCAGCGAGGTCTTCGACGCCGCCGCCATGCGCAAGCTGGTGGGTCGCATGGGCATCGGCCACTGCCGCTACCCGACCGCCGGCAGCGAGGGCCACGAGGAAGCGCAGCCGTTCTACGTCAACTCGCCCTACGGCATCGCGCTCGCCCACAACGGCAACCTGGTCAACACCGAGGCCCTGCGTGCCGAGGTGTTCGAGCAGGACCGGCGCAACATCAACACCGAGTCCGATTCCGAGGTCCTGCTGAACGTCTTCGCCCACGAGCTCGACAACCAGCGCGAGCTGGGGGCCGAGGCGGCCCTGCGCGCGGTGGAGAACGTCTACCGGCGCTGTGTCGGCGGCTTCGCGGCGGTGGCAATGGTGCTCGGGCTGGGCCTGGTCGCCTTCCGCGATCCCAACGGCATCCGCCCGCTGGTGCTGGGCCGGCGCAGCGGCCCGGATGGCGAGGAGTGGGCGGTGGCCTCCGAATCGGTGGCCTTCGACCTGATCGGCTTCGAGCGCGTGCGCGACATCGCCCCCGGCGAGGGCGTGGTGATTACCCACGACGGCCGGCTGCACGCGCGCCAGTGCGTCGAGCCGGGCGAGCACACCCCGTGCATGTTCGAGTACGTCTACCTGGCGCGCCCGGACTCGATGATCGATGACGTCTCGGTGCACAAGGCACGCATGCGCATGGGGCAGAAGCTGGGCGAGAAGATCCTGCGGCTGTTTCCGGACCACGACATCGACACGGTGATCCCGATCCCGGATTCCTCGCGCGATGCCGCGCTGGAGGTCGCCAACGTGCTCGGGGTGAAGTACCGCGAGGGCTTCGTCAAGAACCGCTACGTCGGCCGCACCTTCATCATGCCGGGGCAGGAGCAGCGCACGAAGTCGGTGCGCCGCAAGCTCAACCCGATCCCGCTGGAGTTCCGCAACCGGGTGGTGCTGCTGGTGGACGACTCGATCGTGCGCGGCACCACCTCGCGGCAGATCGTGCAGATGGTCCGCGACGTGGGCGCACGCAAGGTCTACCTGGCCTCGGCCGCGCCGCCCGTGCGCTACCCCAACATCTACGGCATCGACATGCCCGCGCCGGAGGAGTTCATCGCCCACGGCCGCAGCGAGAAGGAGATCGAGCAGGCGCTGGGCGTGGACTGGCTGGTCTACCAGGACCTGCAGGACCTGCAGGATTCGGTCGCCAGTCCCAAAGGCGGGCCGGTTCGCTTCGACTGCTCCTGCTTCGACGGCGACTACGTGACCGGCCCGGGCGAGGACTATTTCGAACGCGTCCGCCAGCTGCGCTCGGACGCGGCCAAGGCCACGCGCCGTGATCCAGCCGGGTCGTGAGCTGCCGGGTGGCCTGACCGAATGACGGGTTCCCTGTTCGACGCCGCCCGCGCCTGCCTGGACGCGGACACGCCGGAATCGAAGGTCGCTGCCACCTTCGAGGCCGCGGAGACCTGGCGGCGCGGGGCGCTCGCGTTGCCCGCCGATGCCCCGCCGCCGGAGCTGGTACGCATGCCCGGCCGCCCGCCGCGGCCGCGCCTGGTGCACCCGCGTGAACTGCCGCGCCGCGGCCTGGGCACGCAGCAGGGCCGGGCGGCCTTCCTCCATGCCATCGCCCACATCGAGTTCAACGCGATCGACCTGGCCTGGGACGCGGCCTACCGCTTCCGTGGCCTGCCGCGCGGGTTCTATGACGACTGGGTGTCCTGCGCTGCCGACGAGGCACGCCACTTCGTGATGCTGCGCACGCGCCTGCAGGCGCTGGGGCATGACTACGGCGACTTCGACGCCCACAACGGCCTGTGGGAGATGGCCGAAAAGACCGCGCACGACGGCCTGGCGCGGATGGCGCTGGTGCCGCGGGTACTGGAAGCGCGTGGCCTGGACGTGACCCCCGGGATGATCCAGCGGCTGGGCGACATGGGAGACGCGGAAACGGTCGCGATCCTGGAAGTGATCCTGCGCGAGGAAGTGGCCCACGTCGCTGCCGGTTCGCGCTGGTTCCGCTGGTATTGCGAGCGCGCCGGCGTGGAGCCGCGGGCTACCTTCCGCGAACTGCTGTCCGAATACGCGCGCGCGGTGCTGCATGGCCCGTTCAACCACGAGGCACGCAGCCGGGCCGGATTCGACGAGCAAGAGCTGCGTATGCTGGAGGAAGCCGTGGAAGCCGCGCGCTGAGCCACGCACCTGCCACGCCCGGTCCGCCCGGAGGAGGAACCATGCATCCAGTCGACACCCTGCGCCCGCTTGCCGCGCTTGCCTGCGCCGCGCTGATCGCCGCCTGCACGACGGCGGCGCCACCGGCGGCGCAGCCCGCGACCGGGGCAGGGCAAGCGGTTCCCGACTTCGTCGCCACCGGCAACGAGCCGTTCTGGTCGGTGCGCGTCGCCGGCGACACGCTGGTTTTCTCCACGCCGGAGGACATCGAAGGGCAGGTGCTCGCGCCGGCACGCCGCTTCGGGGAAGCCGGGTTGCTGCGTTACGAGGGGGAGGCGGCGGGGAGTCCCTTCGTCCTGGTGCTGCACGAGGAACCCTGCCAGGACTCGATGTCCGGCTGGCACCACGACTTCCGCTCGGAGTTCACCTGGGCCGGGCGGGTGCTGGCCGGCTGTGCCCGGCGCGGTTCCGACCCGGTCGGCGAGCTTCCACCCGGGGAAGGCTGAATCCCGCGACGGGGCAGCGGTTGCCTAGGCCAGGGCCTCCAGCCGCTCGCCGCTGCGGTCCACCCGCAGGACCGAACCCTGCTCGTACCAGTCACCGAGCACGATCCGTCGCCGGCCCCGGCCGGCGACGTCGAGTTCGTGGACCGCCGGGCGGTGCGTGTGGCCGTGGATCATCAGGTCCACCCCGTACAGTGCGAAGGCCGCCTCGACCGCTTCCGGGGCCACGTCGGTGATCGTTTCCATGGTGCCCTGGCCGGCCAGGCCGGCCTGGTGCGCACGGCTGGCTTCGCGGGCCTGGCGGGCGAAGGCGAGGCGCGCCTGCAGGGGCTGGGCGAGGAAGGCCGCCTGCCAGGCCGGCTCGTGGGTCTGGGCGCGGAACTGCTGGTAGGCGACGTCGCCGGTGCACAGGGTGTCGCCGTGCGAGAGCAGCGCCGGACGTCCGTAGAGCATCACCACGCTGGGCTCGGCCAGCAGTGCCATGCCGGCCCGGGCCGCGAAGTCGGGCCCGAGCAGGAAATCGCGGTTGCCGTGGAGGAAGTGCACCGGCGTGCCGGCCTCCTCTACCTCCCGCAGCGCCGTGGCCACGAAGGCACCGGTTTCCGACGGGTCGTCATCGCCGACCCAGGCTTCGAACAGGTCGCCGAGGATGTACAGCGCATCGGCGCCGCGGGCCTCCTCGCGCAGGAAGCGGCCGAACAGCCCGGTGATCTGCGGGCGCTCCGCGTCCAGGTGCAGGTCGGAGATGAAGAGCGTGGTCATCGCGCCATTGTATTGGCCCGCCCGGGCGTGGCGGGCAGGTGGGCGCGATAGAATGGCGCGCTTCCCGCTTCCGAGTCCGTCCGCATGGCCTGCCGTACCCGTTTCGCCCCCAGTCCCACCGGCTACCTGCACATCGGCGGTGCCCGCACCGCGCTGTACTGCTGGCTGGAGGCGCGGCGCCGCGGCGGCGAGTTCATCCTGCGGGTCGAGGACACCGACCGCGAGCGCAGCACCCAGGCCGCGATCGACGCGATCCTGCAGGCGATGGACTGGCTCGGCCTGGACTACGACGAAGGCCCCGTCTACCAGACCCATCGGCTGGACCGGTACCGCGAGGTGGCCGAGCAGCTGCTCGCCTCCGGGCATGCGTACTACGCCTACGAGAGCAAGGAAGAGCTGGAGAAGATGCGCGAGGCCGCCATGGCCGCCGGCGGCAAGCCGCGCTACAACGGCGCCGCGCGCGAGGCCGGCCTGCCGTACCGCGACGATCCCAACCGGGTGATCCGTTTCAAGAACCCGCTCGATGGCAGCGTCGCCTGGGATGACAAGGTCAAGGGCCGCATCGAGATCGCCAACAGCGAGCTCGACGACCTGGTGATCTTCCGCTCCGACGGCTACCCGACCTACAACTTCGCGGTCGTGGTCGACGACATGGACATGCGCATCACCGACGTGGTGCGCGGCGACGACCACGTCAACAACACCCCGCGGCAGATCAACATCTACCAGGCGCTGGGCGCGCCGGTGCCGGCCTTCGCCCACCTGCCGATGATCCTGGACGAGCAGGGCGCCAAGCTGTCCAAGCGCACCGGTGCCGCCGACGTCATGCAGTACCGCGACGCCGGCTACCTGCCGCACGCACTGCTCAACTACCTGGTCCGGCTGGGCTGGTCGCACGGTGACCAGGAGATCTTCTCGATCCAGGAGATGCAGCAGCTGTTCGACCTCAAGGACGTCAATGCCAAGGCCGCGCGGCTGGATCCGGCCAAGCTCGGCTGGCTCAACCAGCAGTACCTCAAGTCCGACGATCCCGCCGCCGTGGCCGCGTACCTGGAGTGGCACTTGCGCCAGGCCGGCCACGACCTGGACAAGGGGCCCGCGGTGGAGGACGTGGTCGTGGCCCTGCGCGACCGGGTGCAGACCCTGGCCGAGATGGCCGAGCGCGCCGCGGTTTGGTTCGGGCCCATCACGGCCTACGACGAGAAGGCCGTGGCCAAGCACCTCAAGGCCGCCGCGCGGGCGCCGCTGGCGGATGCACGTGACCGGTTCGCGGCGCTGTCGGAGTGGACGCCCGAGGCGATCAATGCCGCCTTGCAGAAGACCGCTGCCGCCCTGGAACTGGGCATGGGCAAGGTCGCACAGCCGCTGCGGGTGGCGATCACGGGTACCCAGGTCAGCCCGGACATCGGCCACACCGTCTACCTGGCGGGGCGGGAGGCGGCGCTGGCACGGATCGACGCCGCCCTGGCGATGTGCGCCGATGGGTAGCCGGGGCTAGAGTTGCAGGCGTGGCAAGACATCCCTGCACCGACCCGCACCACCACGTCCACGACGCGGACACCTACGTCCGCGAGGTCGAGCACGCCTGCCGCGCCCGCGACCTGCGGCTGACTCCGATCCGCGCCCAGGCCTTGCGGCTGATCGCCGACGCGGGCGGTCCGGTCAAGGCCTATGAACTGCTGGACCGGATGAAGGAAACCCACGAGTCGGCGGCCCCGCCGACCGTGTACCGCGCTCTCGACTTCCTGTTCGAGAACGGGTTCATCCACAAGCTGGCGTCGATCAACGCCTTCGTCGCCTGCCACCACCCCGGCGCCGAGGCGCACGCGGTGCCGTTCCTGATCTGCGATGCCTGCCAGCGCGCATGGGAGCTGGAGGACCAGGACGTGGTCGCCACCCTGGAGCAGCGTGCCCGTGCCCACGGCTTCACGCCGCGGGCGCAGACACTGGAAGTGCACGGCCTGTGCGCTGATTGCGCCGGGAAGGCCGCTACCCGGTAGCGGCTTCCCGCAGGTCGCCGCCTAGAAGAACGCGCGGACCCCGAACGACACGCCGCGTCCGGGCATCGGCGCCAGCTCCTTGAGCGGCGAGGTGTGCACGCGTGCCTCCTCGTCGAGCAGGTTGCGGCCTTCGACGAACAG
>JAEWFH010000066.1 GCA_023388955.1 Pseudomonadota bacterium | reverse complement strand
GCGGGCTGTTCGAGACCGGCGCCGGCGGCAGCGCGCCCAAGCACGTGCAGCAGTTCCAGGCCGAGAACTACCTGCGCTGGGATTCGCTGGGCGAGTTCCTGGCCCTGGGCGCCTCGCTGGACCACCTGGCGCAGACCGCGGGCAACGCGAAGGCCAAGGTGCTGGCCGACGCGCTGGACCGGGCCAACGCCCGGTTCCTGGACGAGAACCGCTCGCCGACCCGCAAGCTCGGTGGCATCGACAACCGCGGCAGCCACTTCTACCTGGCGCTGTACTGGGCGCAGGCACTGGCGGCCCAGGACGACGATGCCGGCCTGAAGGCGAAGTTCGCGCCGTTGGCGAGGGCACTGGCCGACAACGAGCAGAAGATCGTCGACGAGCTGGTCGCGGTGCAGGGCAAGCCGGCCGACATCGGCGGCTACTACCAGCCCGACCGGCAGAAGGCCGCGGCGGCGATGCGTCCGTCGAAGACCTTCAACGAGGCCCTGGCCGCGCTTTGATGCCCACGGCCATCGTCATGCCCGCGCACGCGGGCATCCTGGGACGTCCATGGGTTCCCGCGTCCGCGGGAACGACGGGGAGTCGCGCCGCGACGGTCAGGGGACGGGACGGTGGCGGCGCTGTTGCAGCCACCGCTCCGCTTCTTCGCGCAGCTCCGGCCGGGCCGGATTGAAGTGCGGCATCAACAGGCGTACCCAGGCCTCCTGGGCGCGCCTGGCCTCCTGCGGGCAGTAAACCGCACGCGATTGGGGCAGGTCGCCATCGGCGACGATCGAGGCGAAGCGCTCCGGATCCGAGCCGTACAGCAGGCACTGCAGGTTGAAATAACGCTGCAGGCCCAGCGAGTGGGTATCGGCGTAGGTGTCCAGCGACAGGCCTTCCACTTCCTCGTCGGCACGGGTGAGGAACCAGTGCGCGGCCATGCGCAGGCTGTCGGCCGCCAGCTGCCGCGATTCGCCGTCCTCGCCGATGTACTGCATCAGCGTGGTCGCGAACTGGTCGACCGCATCCTCCTGGCGCCCGGTCACCGGCAGGTCCAGCAGGTCGATCAGCGCGTGCCCGGTCTCGTGGGAGGCGATGAAGCGCAGGTTGGCCCAGACGTAGTCCTCGGCCGCCTCGGTGGCGTCGGGACCGGCGATGCCCAGCATCCGCGCGCGGTCCGCGCCCTGTGCATACAGCACGTGCAGCATCTCGTAGCACAGCACCACGCTCCCGCGGCGCGGATCGTAGAACGCATCGGCCTGGCCGCACTCGGCAATCACGTAGGTCACCGGCTCGGGCAGGGCGAGCATGCCGTCGAGCCAGCGCAGTTCGGGCACCCGTCGCAACAGGTCCAGCGCCTGCACGCGCTGGTGCACCGGCAGCAGGTCCGGCGAGCGCGGCTCCAGGTAGGCATAGCGGAAGTCACCCGCCGCCGCGGGCACCCCGTTCTGCGGCGCCGTGTCAGGTTCCGCGCCGGCCCCGGCAACGGCCGGCACCAGCAACAGCAGGCCTGCCAGCAGCCCGGTGGCCAGGGCACGGGGCCTGGATGACGGATGGATCCCCATGCGCGGATGGTACGCGCCGGGGACCCGGTATCCCCAACTCAATAGGACAGAAACGGGTGCGGCCGGCGACGGAAACGACGCAGCGTGGAAGCGGTCATGGTCCCGAGGATTGCAAACGCCGTGATCCACGCACCCGCCGTGAGCAGCAGCCCCGCGCCGGGTTCGGTGCGCACGGCCGTCGCGTAGACGGTGCCCACGAGCGCCAGCAGGGCCACCGGCCCGGCGACCAGCAGCAGCCGCCATCCGTTCATGGGCAGGCCCGCGATCGGGCGCAGGCAGGCCAGCACAGTTACCAGGATGACCCCCGTCGCGGACAGCGCCAGCAGTCCTGCCACCGCCGCTGACAACCCGGCCAGCATGGTCACCCCCGCCAGCAGGACGAGTAGCACCACCGCCACGACGGCGGGGGGCAGCAACACCGCCCGCAGCAGGGACCGGCGCTGCATCGCCGCAGCACCCAGCCCGGGAAGCAGCGCCAGCTCGTCCAGCTCGGTGGAGCGGCGGGAGTACAGCGCCTCCAGCCGCTGCCCGAACATCACCACCATGACGGCGGCACCGCCGATCCCCGCGCCGGCAAGCATGGACGGATCCCCGCCATCGAGCAGTGCGGCCGCAGCCACGTACCCGCAGACCAGCGCCATCAGCCCGCCCTGTACCGCCAGCTGCGCGCGCGACAGGGGCGCAAACGGGGTGCCCAGCAGGGCCCGCATGCTCCGGACCGGGTCTGCGGGACCGGCACCGTCGGTCTTGCCCGCGGGCCAGAACACATCGGGCATCTGCGCGGTGAGCTTGCCGCCGGAATACCATCCCCAGTCCGCACCCGGCTTCGCGCCCGACAGCACCCCCGGTTGCCACCACGGGGACACATGGTCGACCCCGCGGGTCACGATCCGGTGCCAGCGCCAGCCGGTCACCGCCAGCAGTACCGGAAGCATCCACACCGCGTCGGCGAAGGACGGGCGCCATGCCCCCAGCCCGGCCCCTTCGGGCAGCACCAGCTCCAGCAAGGTGCCAAGGGACATCAGCAGCACGGGCACCAGACACAACACCAGGTACCAGATACGCGGCAGCAGCATCAGCAATACGCCGGCGCAGGCCGCACTCGACAACACGCAGATCGCCCGCCCCTGCGGCACGCCCAGGACCGCCAGCACCAGCGTTGGCGCAACCACGCCCAGTACGAACGCCAGCGCGCCCGCGCCCGCCAGCTCCGCTTCCAGGCCCGGCAGGCGGCTTTGCCGGGCCTCCACCTGGAGCAGCAGCAACCGGGAGAACCACACCGCCGACACCAGGGCGACCGCGGCTGCCGCAAGCAGCAGACCGAGGTCCCTCATCCTGGGGTCCTCGCCCAGCCACAGCACCAGGACCGCGCCGCCACCCAGCGCGGCGGCGAAGAAGACGGACAGGTAGCGGTTCTTGGCGGTATCCGCGTGCACCAGCACGTCGACGGCATTGCCCAGCCGGCGCAGCGGCCCGTGGGTGCGCGCGGCGTGGCCGTTCATCCGGCCACCTCCACGAACAGATCCTCCAGCGACAACACTTCGCGGCGTACGCCCGGCGCGTGCACCAGCGGCGGCCACGGGCCGTCGTCTTCGCGGACCAGCACCACGCTCAGGCCGCCATAGGGATTGGGGCGGCGCGCCACCTCTCCCGGCACCCGGCCCACCAGCTGGTCGGTAGCGCTGGCCGGCACGTGCAGGCGTACATGGCGCTCCTTGAGACTGTCCAGCTCGCCCTGCAGCAGCATCCGCCCCTTGTGCATGAAGGCCACGTGCGAAGCCACCCGCTCCAGGTCGGACACGATGTGGGTCGAGAACAGCACCGTGGTGCCGAACTCCCCGGCGCGAATGGCGATCTCGCGCAGCAGTTCGCGGCGGGCCACCGGGTCCAGCGCCGCGACCGGCTCGTCCAACACCAGCAATTCGGGCTGGCTGGCCAGCGCACGGATGATCGCGACCCGCTGGCGCTCGCCCGGCGAAAGTCTGGCAAGCAGCTGGTTGGGCGGCAGTTCCCAGCGCTGCAGCGTGCTGTGCACGAAGCCCGCGTCCCAGCGCGGATAGAAGCGGCCAACGAACTCCAGCATGTCGCCGACCTTGAGCCAGGACAGCGCCTCCGGTTGCTGGGGGACGTAGCCCAGGCGCTGCTTGGCGGCATCGTCCATGGCCAGCGCCGGCCGTCCCCAGACAAGTGCCTGGCCCGAGTCCACCTCCAGCAGCCCAAGCATCGCGCGGATCAGGGTCGACTTGCCGGCTCCGTTGCGACCGATCAGGCCCAATACCGCACCCGGCTCCAACCGGAGGCTGGCGCCGGCGAGTGCCGGGATCGGGCCGTGGTGCTTGAACAGGTCGCGCGCCAGCAGCGGAGCACTGGCATCGACCGGGCCCGCCGCCACCGGCACGGCCGGCGCGGCTGCGTGTGCCTGTGTACTGATTGCGTTCATCCTTCCTCCCCTTGCGCGTCCATCATCCGCCGCAGCCGTTCCAGTACCTCGGCGGAGGCGAGTTCCAGTTCGCCGGCCTGGCGCGCGACGGCGGCCAGCGACGGCTCGATCAGCTCCCAGCGCTCGGAGGCGTCGACTCCCGGGCGTGACGCCACCGACATCCCCTTGCCGCGCCGGCGCACCAGCACCCCCTCCACTTCCAGTTGGCTGTACGCCTTGGAAACCGTCATCGGGTTGATGGCATGCGCCGCCGCGACTTCGCGCACCGAGGGCATCTCGTCATCGGGTTCGAGTTGCCCGCCCGCCACCAGGCGTCGCACCTGTTCCATGATCTGCCGGTAGATCGGCTCCGGCGCACCGGGCTGGATGTGCAGCATGCTTGCGTCCATGTGTATTACTAAGCCAATACACGTCCGCATTGTCAAGTGGCCTCCGTACGTTAGGCTGGCCACCTTCCCGCGAATGGGCGAGACGAATGAAGAAGAGATTCCTGCCGATGGCGCTCCTCCCGGTGTTGATGATGGGCTGCGCCCCAGACGCCACGCCCGTACCGGTGGATGCAGCCGCGGAGCCGGATTCCTCCAGTACCGCTCCAGCCCAGGAGGCGGGTGCGCCCGCGCTTGCCGACGTCGTCGAAGGCGAATGGCGCAGCGGGGACAACCGCGCCCGCGACGGCTTCCGCCATCCGGTCGAGACCCTGGAGTTCTTCGGGGTCGAGCCGGGCCACAGCGTGGTGGAGATCACGCCCGGGGGCGGCTGGTACGCGGAGATCCTCGCGCCGTACCTGTACGGGCGCGGACGCTACGTGGCCGCGGTGGTCGATCCCGAAGCCTTGCCCGAGGGACGCCGCGACTACCAGCAGCGCCAGCGCCTGCGGCTTGAACAGCTGTTCGCCGACGCCCCCGAGCAGTTCGGCCGCGCCGGCATCGTGGCCTACGATCCGGCGGCACCGATGTTCGGCGAACCTGGCAGCGCGGACGTGGTGCTGACCTTCCGCAACGTGCACAACTGGCTCTCGAACGGGCAGGCGGAAGGCATGTTCCAGGGCTTCCACGAGGTGCTGCGCCCCGGCGGCGTGCTGGGCGTGGTCGAGCACCGTGCCGGGCCCGAATCGAAGGACGACAGCGGCTACGTCGCCCAGCAGCGCGTGGTCGCGCTGGCCGAACAGGCCGGCTTCGTGCTGGACGGGACCAGCGAGGTCAATGCCAATCCCGTCGACACCGCGGACCATCCCAACGGCGTGTGGACCCTGCCGCCGACCAACAACCACGAGGAAGCGGACGCCGCCCGGTACACCCGGATCGGGGAAAGCGACCGCATGACGCTGCGTTTCCGCAAGCCGGGCGGCTGAGCATCCCGGCCCACGGTCCCTTCTTTAACCGTTCAGCCAGTTGGGGCGTACGGCACGCCGGTACTTCCGGGTTCTGCTAACTTCCCGTTCAGCTGGATGAAACAGAGCACACACATGGACAGGGCCGTTGCTTCCGCGGGCCGCATCCTGGTCGTCGACGACCAGCCCGCCAACCTGCGCGTGGTCAGCACGCTCCTCGGCCGCGAGGGCTACGCGGTGGAAACGGCCGAAAACGGCGAGCAGGCACTCGTCCTGTACGACCGGGGCGCCCCGGATCTGATCCTGCTGGACATGATGATGCCGGGCATGGACGGTTTCGAGGTGCTCGAGGCCCTGCGCCAGCGTGGCCTGGACGTGCCGGTGGTGTTCGTAACGGCGGCCCATGACCGCGACCTGCTGCTGCGTGCCTTCGATGCCGGGGTGGTCGACTACGTGACCAAGCCGTTCCTGCCCGAGGAACTGCTGGCGCGGGTGAACGCACACGTCGGCCTCAAGCTCACCCGGGACCGGCTGGAGCGCGTTGCGCGCGAACGCGAGGAACTGGTCAACCTGGTCGCCCATGACCTGAAGAACCCGCTGTCGAGCGTGCTGTTCGCCAGCGACATCCTGCGCCAGGACGGCTGCCGGCCCGAGCGCATCCCGCGCTACCTGCAGATGATCCACGAGAGCGCGGACGATGCGCTGGGGTACATCCGCCACTACCTGGAAAGCCGCGGTGGCGGCGGCCTGGCCGGGGAGGACACGCGCGCATGCCTGCGCGAGACCCTGGAGTGGCTGCACCAGCGTTACGAGATGCAACTGGACGCTCGCGGCATTGCCCTGCACCTGTCGCTTCCCCCTGGCCAGGCCTTCGTGGCGATCGACCCGCGGGTGCTGCGCCAGCTCGGCGAGAACCTGGTGACCAACGCGATGAAATACGCACCCGGCGGGGAGCTCACGCTGGCGGGGCGCGCCGGAGCGCCCGGCTACCTGCAGCTGGTGGCGGCCGACCGCGGGCCGGGCATTCCCCCGGCGAAGCAGCGCGAACTGTTCAAGCCGTTCACCCGGCTGCAGGAAGGCGACGACGGCATCTCCAGCGGACTGGGCCTGTCGCTGGCCAAGCGCATCGTCGACAACGCCGGTGGCCAGCTCTGGTACGAAGACCGCCCCGGTGGCGGGGCGGTCTTCGTGATCGAGCTTCCCGACGCCGGCGCGGCGCCGCAGGAACCGCCGGCCTAGCGTTCGACCGCGGACTGGCGCACGTGCGGCGCACCGCCCGGGCTGGGGTTGCCTTCCCCGTCCAGGCGCCTGGCGCTGCCCTCGTAGGTATGTCCGTTGCGGGCCTGCGCCTGCTGCTTCTTGCGCCGCTGCGCCGCGTACCACAGCAAACCGGCGCCAGCGACGGTCGCCGCCAGCACGGCCGGGTGGCGGCGGGCGAAGCCACCGGCCGCCCTGGCCCCGGTACGCATCGCGCCCAGCGCGACGCCGGTCTCCAGCAGGCCGCCGGCGCGGCTCGGCAATGCACCACGGATACGCTGTCCCATGTCGTCGGGAATGGCGTGGCGGATGCGATCACCGACGTCGCCAGCGAAGTCCAGGGCCCGGTCGGAAATGCGGTCGAATCGGCTCATCTTGGTGTCCCGGAGGATGGAGATGGGCGCATTCTGCCGCCACCTGCGTTCTTCCGGCGTGAGCCGCGGCGACGTGCAGCTGAATGGACGATCAGCGGCCGCGCGGCTTTGCGCGATGGGTGGCGGTCGCCGTCCACGGGTCATCGGGCCAGGGGTGCTTCGGGTATCGGCCCTTCATTTCCCGGCGCACCTCCGGGTAGGTCCGTTCCCAGAACCCCCGCAGGTCGCGGGTCACCTGCAGCGGGCGGCCACCGGGTGAAAGCAGGTGCAGCATCAGCGCTACCCGGCCGTCGGCGATGCGTGGGGTTTCGGCCAGGCCGAACAGCTCCTGCAACTTGACCGCCAGTACCGGCTCGACCGGTTCACCGGTGGCCTCGTCGAAGGCATAGGCAACGGGTCGCTCCAGTCCGGATGGCACGCTCACGCGCAATGGTGCGAGACGGTCGAGTTCGCGTTGCAGGTTCCAGTCCAGGCAGGTGCGCAGGGCATCGCCGAAGGCGGGCGCCGAGAGCGCGTCCAGCCGGCCCATTCCCTCCAGCGCCGGCTGCAGCCACTGCGGGGCAGCGTCCAGCAAAGCGGCGTCGGACAGGTCCGGGAAACCCGCGTCCGGCATCCACGCGCGCAGGCACCGGACCCGTGCCCGCCACTGTTGCAACGCCGGGGTCCACGGCAGCGCGCCCAGGCCCAGCTGGCGGACGGCATCGACCAGTGCCTCGGCATAGCGGCTGCGGTCCGGCTCCGGAAGGGGACGGCTGTCGAGCACGATGGCGTCGAAACGATGCTCGCGCACGGCGACGATGCGTCGCCCGCCGGCATCCCAGCGCACCTCGTCGGAGCGGGTGAAGCGCTCCGGCCATTCGCGCTCCAGGCGGGCCGGATCCAGCGGTGCGGCCTGCAGGATGCGCGCCTGTCCACGATCGCCGCCGGTCGGCAGGCGCAGGTCCGCGACCACCAGCCACGGCTCGCCACGCAGTCCGCTGTCCGGCAACAGGCTTGCGCCACGCCCGCTGCTGAGCTGATACCGGTCCGGATCGCCAGGATGCTGGCGGGCGATGCGATCGGGAAAGGCATGTGCGAGCAGGTCGCCCAGCCGGTGCGCCGACACCTGCACCGGGGTCGCCACGTCCAGCCGCAGGCGACGGCGCCATTGCCGGGCCAGTGCATCGATCGCGGCCAGCGCCCCGGCGTCGCCACCTGCCGTTCCCGCGCGCCCGCGGAACCCGGCCAGCGCCCGCCAGCGGCTGGCGAGCACGTCGCCGGCGCCGCGCATCGGGTCGCGCGACTCCAGCAACGCGGCCAGGTCGAAGGCCAGCGCCTGCTCGACCGGATCGCCCGGCGCGAGCAGCATCGCCGCCAGCCGCGGATGGGTCCCCAGCTCCAGCATGCGCCGCCCTTTCGCGGTGAGGGCCCCGTCGTGCAGCGCGCCCAGCCGCGCCAGCAGTGCGCGCGCCGCGGCCAGCGAACCCGGCGGCGGCGGATCGACGAAGCACAGCCGGTCCGAGCCCCACGCCGCCAGCTCCAGCGCCAATGCCGCCAGGTCGACCTGCGCGATCTCCGGCCTGCGTTGCGGCTCCAGCCGTTGCGACTGCGGCCACAGCCGGTACGCCCAGCCCTCGGCCACCCGGCCGGCACGCCCGGCCCGCTGGTCGGCCGAAGCCTGGCTGATCGCCACCACGTCCAGGCGCGAGAAGCCGCTGTTGGGATCGAAGCGCGGCTCGCGCGCCAGGCCGCTGTCGACCACCACGCGCACGCCGGGCAGGGTCACGCTGGACTCGGCGACGTTGGTGGAAAGCACGACCCGCCGCCTCCCCTCCGGGGCCGGCTGCAACACCTGCGACTGCTGCCCGACCGGCAGCTCGCCATGCAGGCAGGCCACCTCCACCTCCGCCGCGACCTGCCCGGCAAGCAGCGCCTGCACCCGCCCGATCTCGCGCTGGCCGGGCAGGAACACCAGCACGTCACCCGGATGCGACGCCAGCGCATGCAGGACCGCACGCACCGCGTGGTGCCCCGGCTTCTCCTCACGCCGGGCCGGGAAATGCGCCACCTCGACCGGAAAGCCGCGCCCCGCGCTCGACAGCCGCGGCGCCTCCAGCAACCTCGACAGCCTCTCGCCATCGAGCGTCGCCGACATCACCACGACCCGCAGGTCCTCGCGCAGCCCGCCCTGCACGTCCAGCGCCAGTGCCAGGCCCAGGTCCCCGGCCAGGTGGCGCTCGTGGAACTCGTCGAACAGCACCGCGCCGACGCCGTCGAGTGACGGATCGTCCTGGATCATGCGGGTCAGGATGCCCTCGGTGACCACCTCGATGCGGGTCTGCGCCGAGGTGCGGTTTTCGAAGCGGATCCGGTACCCGACCGTGTGCCCGACCTCCTCGCCCAGCGCCGCCGCCATGAACCGCGCCGCCGCCCGCGCCGCCACCCGCCGCGGCTCGAGCATGAGGATCCTGCGTCCTTCCAGCCATGGCTCGTCGAGCAGGGCCAGCGGGACGCGGGTGGTCTTGCCGGCCCCCGGTGGCGCTTCCAGCACCAGCCGCGGGTGCGCATGCAGGCTCTCGCGCACGCGCGGGAGCAGTTCATCGATCGGCAGCCCATCCATCCGGGAATGATGTCATCCCCGCACGCACCGGGCTCCGGGCCAGGAGCCCGACTTCCTTCGGATGGTTCACCGGGCGTGAGGCAGAGTTCAGCGGCTTCGGAAGCGGGATCCCCGCGACGCAGCCGGTCACTACAATGCCGCCCATGGAATTGATCGACATCGGCGCCAACCTCACCCACGACTCCTTCGACCACGACCGCGACGCGGTGATGCAGCGCGCGCGCGATGCCGGCGTCGTGCAGATGGTCGTCACCGGCGCCAGCCGCGAGCACTCGCCGCAAGCACTGGCACTCGCGCAGGCGCACCCTGGCGAACTTTTCGCCACCGCCGGCGTGCACCCGCACCACGCCAGCGAGTACACCGCCGAGTGCGACGCGGAGATGCGCGCGCTGCATGCGCACGCCGAAGTCGTCGCCGTGGGCGAATGCGGGCTCGACTACTTCCGCGACTTCTCACCGCGGCCCGCACAGCGGCGTGCGTTCGAAATGCAGCTGCAGATCGCGGTTGATACCGGCAAGCCGCTGTTCCTGCACCAGCGCGATGCGCATGCCGACTTCATGTCGGTGATGCGCGGGTTCGACGGCCGGCTCGGCCCGGCGGTGGTGCACTGCTTCACCGGCAGCCGCGAGGAGTTGTTCGACTACCTCGACCAGGACTGGTACATCGGCATCACCGGCTGGCTGTGCGACGAGCGCCGCGGCCAGCACCTGCGCGAGCTGGTGAAGAACATCCCGGCCAACCGGCTGATGATCGAGACCGACGCGCCCTACCTGCTGCCGCGCACGGTCAAGCCGGCGCCGTCGCACCGGCGCAACGAGCCGATGTACCTCGCCCACATC
Organism: Pseudomonadota bacterium; assembly: GCA_023388955.1. Lineage (GTDB taxonomy): Bacteria > Pseudomonadota > Gammaproteobacteria > Xanthomonadales > Xanthomonadaceae > Novilysobacter. The sequence continues at coordinate 18,444 of JAEWFH010000066.1, read as the reverse complement.
GTCGGGGAGCTTGCGCGTGACCGCGGCGAGGAGGTCGAGGTGACGGCCGCCAATGCCACTGCCACCACGCGCGCGTTCTTCCGGCTCCCGGGCGGCTGAACCGCCGCACCGCGCCCGCTGCCGGGCTCAGTCCTGCCGCGGCAGGTACGTGGCAAGGTCGTCGGCGCGGCGACGGGTCAGCCAGGTCGCCACGCTGTCCTCCATCTGCCAGTAGCGCTGCGCGGCGAACGCGATCCATGCGTCGCGGTAGACCAGCCACGCGCGCTGGGCGACGCGGACATCCGCGCGGGTGACGGTGCCGTAGCCGAGGCGGTCGCGGTCGGAGGACGTACCGTCGGCCGGCGCGCGCGGCGCCATCAGCTGCCGGTACACCTCGTTGAGGCGGGCGTCAGCGGCAGCGCGTTCGTCCGCATCGGCCACCGGCAGGCTGTCGGACTCCAGCGTCGCCAGCAGCGCGACGAATGCATCAAGCAGTCGGTGATGGTGCTGGATGCTGAGCGCGGCACGGGCGGTGCCGGACATGTCGACCTCGTGGCCAGCGCTCGCCTCGGCAAATGCGGTGGCCGCCTCGCGCAGTGGTTCGAATGCGGCGCGGTCGGCTTCGTCCCACCACCTGGCCAGCCGCTCCAGGCGCCGGTCGCGGTGATCCGCGTCGAGCCGGGCGGTATGGCCGGCGCAATAGCCCATCGCCAGCCCGCTGGTGATGTCGTCGCAGAAGTGGAAACCGGTGCCCGGGTCCAGCGAGTCCTTCAGCGCCTGCAGGTGCAGCACGCGTCCATTCACTTCGGCGCGGGCACCCTGGATCCGGCACGCCAGCGCGGTGGCAAGGTCCAGGTCGCGCTCGGCACCGACGCCATTGGCGTAGACCGTCATCAACAGGTCGTTTCCGGCGAACAGGGGCGCGGCGTCGGCACCGACCGTATCGACGTTGAGCAACGCGCACTGCCGCGCCCGGACCGGATCGGCGGCCATGCCGATGCCGTAGTACAGCGCCTGGGCGTCGCAGCCGGCCAGCGCGCGCGCCTGTTCCGTGGCGGCCCGGTGGCGTGCTGGCGGCCGCAGGTCGCGTACGCGCTCGCAGGCGGCTGTCGATGCCGCGTACTCGGGGCGCTGCGCATGCGGGTCGTCCGCCCAGTTCCACTCCGCTGCACCTGCCGGCAGTGCGAGCAGGCCCGCCAGGAGCAGCGGTGCTTGCCGCCAGGCCCGGTAGTGGAACCGGCGGGACGGAAGACTCGTTATGGCCTGGACGAGGGTCAAGCCAGGCTCCTCAGCTGCGCAGCCCGGTCCCGCGCCGCAGCAGCCACAAGCCCAGCGCGGCGAGCACCATCACGAAGGCGACCATCAGGACGTAGCTGGTCCACAAGGGCACGTCGCTGGCGCCCAGCAGGCCGTGGCGCATGCCATTGACCATGTAGAAGATCGGGTTCGCCTTGGTCATCGCCTGTGCCCAGTCCGGCAGCAGGGTGATCGAGTAGAACACGCCGCCCAGGTAGGTCAGCGGGGTCAGGATGAAGGTCGGCACGATCGCGACGTCATCGAACTTGCGCGCGAACACCGCGTTGATGAAACCGGCCAGGGCGAAGATCAGCGAGCCCAATGCCAGCGTGGTTGCCGCGACCAGCGGATGGGCCACGCGCACGTCGGTGAACAGCGAGGCGATCAGCATCACGATCACGCCCACCGCCAGGCCGCGGGCCATCGCCCCGGCCACGTAGCCGCCCAGGATCACCCAGTTGGGCATCGGGCTGACCAGCAACTCCTCGACGTAGTGGCCGAACTTGGCGCCGAAGAAGCTGGAGGCGATGTTGCCGTAGCTGTTCTGGATCACGCTCATCATCACCAGGCCCGGGACGATGAAGTCCATGTAACCGATGCCGTCCATGGTCCCGATGCGCGAGCCGATCAGGCCGCCGAAGATCAGGAAGTACAAGGTCATGGTGATCGCCGGCGGCACCAGTGTCTGGGCCCAGATGCGGATGATCCGGGTGATCTCGCGGCGGGCGATGGTGTAGAGGGCGACCAGGTTGCGGCGGGAACTCATGCCTGCCCCTCCGGCGCGGCGACGGTGCGCACGAACAGCTCCTCGAGCCGGTTGCTGCGGGTGCGCATGGAACGCACCCGGATGCCGGCCGCATCCAGCGCGGCGAACACGCGGTTGAGGTTCATGGTGCGCGGCATGTCCAGTTCCAGGGTGTGGCGGTCGGCGGCGAGCAGGGTGGCGCCCTCCACCGCCGGCAGCGTGTCCGGCAGCTCACCGTCGATGTCGAGCACGAAGCCCTCCACGTCCAGCCGCGCCAGCAGCGACTTCATCGGGCCGCTGGAGACGATCTCGCCGTGGTTGATGATCGCCAGGTTGCGGCACAGGTACTCGGCCTCTTCCAGGTAATGCGTGGTCAGGATGATGGTGGTGCCGGACTGGTTGATCCGGCGCAGTACCTGCCACATGTCGCGGCGGATCTCGATGTCCACGCCGGCGGTCGGCTCGTCCAGGATCAGCAGCCGGGGCGCGGTCATCATCGCCCGGGCGATCATCAGCCGCCGCTTCATGCCGCCCGACAGGGTGCGGCTGGACACTTCGGCCTTCTCCCACAGGTGGGCGCGGCGCAGTTCCGCCTCGGCGCGCTCGCTCGCCTCGGCGCGGGAAATGCCATAGAAGCCGGCGTAGTTGACCAGGATGTCGAGCGGCTTCTCGAAGGTGTTGAAGTTGATTTCCTGCGGCACCAGGCCGATCTGGCGCATCGCCGCGCTGCGGTCGCGGGTGATGTCGATGCCGAACACCTCCACGCTGCCGGCAGTCAGGTTCACCAGCGAGCTGACGATGCCGATCATCGTGCTCTTGCCGGCGCCGTTGGGGCCGAGCAGGGCGAAGAAGTCGCCCTCGGCCACGTCCAGCGAGGCACCCTTGAGGGCCTGGACGCCGTTGTCGTAGGTCTTGCGCAGGTCGCGGATGGAAAGGGCCGGCACCGCGGCGGCCGAAGCCGTCGCGTGCCCGGCGGCATCCGCCGTCGGGGTCTGGATCATGCGGTTGCTGCCTGTGCGTGGTGGGCGGGGCAGGGCGCGCCCCGCAGGGACCGCGGTAGTATAGGCGGCTCGCCGCAGCGGCCCGCGGCACACTGTATCCCGCGCTGCCGCAGGCCCTCCCCACCGCGTCCGCAGGCCCTTTTCCTTGGCGATCCCGCGTTTTCCCCTGAAGCTCGAATCCTGGCGCCCGCTGGCGCCGGGCATCTGCCACTACGTGTTCCGCCGTGCCGACGGCGAGCGGTTGCCGTTCCAGCCCGGCCAGTTCATCCAGGTCCACTTCCGCTACGCCGACGGCACCGAGACCAAGCGCAGCTACTCGCTTGCGACCGTGCACGAGGTCGGCGGCGAGGCGGGCACGATGGTGGAGATCGCCGTCAGCTTCGTGCCCGGCGGCGCGGCGACCGCGCTGTTCGAGGGCCTGGAGGTCGGTGACACGGTCGAGGCCAGCGGCCCCTTCGGGCGCTTCTGCCTGATGCCGCAGGACGACAACCGCCGCTACCTGCTGATCGCCACCGGCACCGGGGTTACCCCGTACCGCTCGATGCTGCCGCTGCTGGAACAGGCGATCGCCACGCGCGAGGCCCGGGTCGTGCTGCTGCAAGGTGCGCGACGGCCGGAAGAGCTGCTGTACGGCGACGAGTTCCGGGCCTTCGCCGATCGCCATCCAGACCATGTCCGCTACCTGCCGTGCTTCTCCCGCGAGCTGCCCCGCGACGGGTCCACGCACGCCCACCCGGACGTACGCCGGGGCTACGTGCAGCAGTGCCTGGACGGGCTTGCACCCGACCCGGCGGGCGACATCGCCTACCTGTGCGGCAACCCCAACATGGTCGACGCGGCCTTCGGGGCCTTGCGCGAGGCCGGCCTGGAGCCGCGGCAGATCCGCCGCGAGAAATACGTCAGTTCCAAGTAGCCGGCGCGAAGCCCGGGGCCCACCGGTCTGCATTGCAGGCCTCATGCCCGTTGACACGGACCATGTGTATTGGTTTATTAATACACGCAATTCGTTAGCGAACGTGGATGCGCTGCCGTCTTTCCTTCCTTTCTTGCCGAGGACTCCATGAGACCCGACCTTCGCCTGCCCGGGATGGCCGCCACGCTGGCATTGGCATTGTCCGCCTGCCAGCCGGCCACCCTGGACGCACCCGCCCCGGACGCCGCCCCCGACGGGGTGCTCCTGGGTGATGTCGCCTTCGAGCCCTGCTCGCTCAGTGCCCCCATGGGGGCGGCGGTGGAAGCGCGCTGCGCCACCGTCACCGTCCCCGAGGACCACGCCAACCCCGACGGACGCACCATCGACCTGGCGGTCGCCTGGGTGGAGTCGTCCGGCAGCGCGCAACCCGACCCGGTGGTGATGATCACCGGGGGGCCGGGGCAATCCGCGCTGGATTCGTACCCGACGCTGCACCGCGCGTTCCGCGACATCCGGCGCAACCGCCATGTGCTGCTGGTCGACGCCCGCGGGACCGGCGGTTCCCATCTCCTGGCCTGCCGCGACGGGGAGGGCAACAACGCCTTCAGCGACCCGGAGGACTACAGCATGGAGGCCGCCAGGGCCTTCGCCGAGGAGTGCCGCGAGCAACTCTCGGGGGAAGCGGACCTGCGCTTCTACGGCACCGCCGACCACGTCCGCGACCTGGAGCGGGTGCGTGAACGGGTGGGGGCGCCGCAGCTGAATCTGGTCGCGGTCTCCTATGGCACCCGCGTCGCGCAGCAGTACGCGGCCTCCTACCCGGCGCACACACGCACCGTGCTGCTCGATTCGGTGGTACCCAACACGCTCGCACTGGGCGCCGAGCACGCGACCAACCTGGAAGACGCGCTGGAGACCCTGTTCGAGCGCTGCCGCCGGGATGCCGCCTGCGCGGACAACCTGGGCGACCCGGCGGAAAACCTGGCCCAGGTGCGCCAGGCACTGGAAGCCGGCGGCCTGGAGCCGGTCGAATACCGGGATCCGGTCAGCGGCGAATGGACCACGGAAACCCCGCTCTACAACCACCTCGCCAGCCTGCTGCGCATGTATTCCTACCAGCCTGCGGCCACCGCGACCCTGCCGCTGCTGCTGCACGAAGCGGCGCAGGGCCGCTACCAGGCCCTGCTGGCCCAGGCCCGGATGCTGATGGGCGACCTGGGTGACTCGATCGCGCACGGCATGCAGTTGTCGGTCACCTGCACCGAGGACTACCCCGACCTGCGGGACCGCCCGGAGGACTCGGGAACGGTGCTGGGCACCGAGCTGCTGGACTTCATCCACGCCCAATGCGAGGCGTGGCCGCGGGGCGAACGCGCGAAGGACTTCCGCGAGCCGCTGGCGACTGCGGTCCCGGCGCTGGTGATCAGCGGCGAGTTCGACCCGGTCACGCCGCCGCGCTACGGCGATGCGGTGGTCGAACACCTGGCCAATGGCCGCCACCTGGTGTTGCCCGGCCAGGGCCACAACGTGCTTCCGGCCGGCTGCATGCCGTCGCTGGCGGCGCAGTTCATCGAATCCGCCGATGCCGGAGCGCTCGACGCGTCCTGCCTGGAGCGACTGCAACCCGTGCCGCCGTTCGCCGGCACCTACGGCTGGGAGCCCTGAGATGATCGAGGTCCACGACCTGCACAAGACCTTCAAGGCGCGTACCGGCCCGGTGCACGCCGTGCGCGGGGTCGGCTTCACTGCCCGCGACGGCGAGATCACCGGCCTGCTGGGCCCCAACGGCGCCGGCAAGACCACCACCCTGCGCATGCTCTACACGCTGATGAATCCCGACCGCGGCAGCGTACGCGTCGACGGCCTGGACTTCCGCGAGCAGGCCGGCGAGGTCCGCGCCCGGCTGGGCGTACTGCCCGACGCCCGCGGGGTCTACAAGCGCCTGACCGCGCGCGAGAACATCGCCTATTTCGGGCGCCTGCACGGGCTCGACGAGGCGACCATCGCCAGTCGCACCGAAACCCTGGCGGCGGCGCTGCAGATGCACGATTTCCTCGACCGCCGCACCGAGGGCTTTTCGCAGGGCCAGCGCACCAAGACCGCCATCGCCCGGGCGCTGGTGCACGACCCGCGCAATGTGATCCTGGACGAGCCGACCAACGGTCTGGACGTGATGACCACCCGCGGCCTGCGCGAGTTCCTGTTGCAGCTGCGGCGCGAGAAACGCTGCGTGATCTTCTCCAGTCACATCATGCAGGAGGTCGCCGCGCTGTGTGACCGCATCGTGGTGATCGCCAATGGCGAGGTCCGCGCCGAGGGCACGCCCGACGAACTGCGCGCACGCACCGGCGAGCAGAACCTGGAGGACGCCTTCGTCCGGCTGATCGGTTCCGAGGAGGGCCTGCAGGCATGAACAACACACGCACCCCGGGCCGGCTGGCGACGACGCTGGCCGTGGCCCGCAAGGAATTGCTGGACCTGTTCCGCGACCGCCGCACGGTGATGCTCGGCCTGCTGATGGGGCCGATCCTGCTGCCGGCCATGATCCTGGGCATGGGCAGCATGGCCGAGAGCCGCATGCGTACCCAGCTCGAATCCACCCTGGAGCTGCCGGTGGTTGGCGCCGACCGCGCGCCGAACCTGGTCAACCACCTGCGCAGCCGCAACATCGAAGTGCTGCCGGCCCCGGCCGACGCGGAGGCCGTGGTGCGCGACCAGGAGCACGACGTCGTCCTGGTGATCGGCGAGGAGTATGGCGAGCAGTGGCGGACCAGCCGCAACGCGCGCGTGGAACTGGTCCACGACAGTTCCCGGCGCGATTCCGACATCCCGGTGCAACGGGTCCGCGGCGCGATCGAAGAGTATGGCGCCACCGTCGGCCTGTTGCGGGTCATGACCCGGGGCGTCAGCCCGGTCGCCAGTGTCCCGGTGACGGTCGCGCAGCGCGACGTCGCCTCGCCCGAAGCCCGCCGCGGCATGCTGCTGGCGCTGTTCCTGCCCTATCTGCTGATCCTGTCGGCGTTCCTGGGCGGCGCCTACCTGGTGATCGACGTCACCGCCGGTGAGCGCGAACGGCAATCGCTGGAGCCGCTGCTGGCGACCCCGGCGGCACGCAGCGCGATCATGAGCGGGAAGATCCTCGCCGCCTGCGCCTTCGGCATGCTCAGCCTGTTGCTGATCCTGCTGGCGTTCAAGGTCAGCTTCATGTTCGCGAGCGGCCCCATGTCCCAGGTGGACGTGAGCTGGCCGGTGATGGCGCAGCTGCTGGTGGTGCTGCTGGTGATGGTGCTGATCGGCACCACGCTGCTGACGCTGATCTCGGCCAGCGTGAAGTCGGTGAAGGAAGCGCAGAGCTACATGAGCGTGCTGATGCTGCTGCCGATCATCCCGACGCTGATCCTGATGGTGAACCCGGTCAAGGACGAGCCGTGGCAATTCGCGGTCCCGTTCCTGGCCCAGAACCAGATGATCATGGCGCTGGTGCGCAGCGACCCGATCACCGTCCAGCAGTGGGCGATCTACCTGGGTGCGGGCCTGGGACTGGGACTGGTGCTGTGGCTTGCGGCCGCGCGGCTGTACCACCGCGAGAAGCTGGCGATCTCGGCCTGACCGGGCACGCGTTCAATCCCGCTACTGGGCGGGATTGAACGCGATCGTACGGCGGGTGGTGACGGGATTCGCCAGCGGCTGGAACCGCCAGCCCTGCACCGCCGCCAGCGCGGCACGGTCGAACACCCGGGCCGGATCAGCGCGGATCACACGGGCCGCGGTAACCGAACCGTCCATGCCCACCGTGAGCTCGACTTCGACCTCGCCCGCCTGGCCGGTGCGCAGCGCATCGCGCGGATACTCCGGGGCGGGCATCGACAGCGGCCGCAGGTCGGCGGCGGTGGCACTTGCCTGGCTCTGCTGGCGGGCGGCTTCGCGACGCTCTGCGGCCAGACGCTCGGCTTCCGCCTGGCGCTCCTGCTCGGCAGCCGCCTGGCGTGCGGCTTCCTCTTCGGCCGCCTGCTGCTCGGCAAGCTGGCGCGCCGCCTCTTCCTGCTCACGCTGCTGGTCGGCCTGCCGCTGCCGCTCCAGTTCCGCACGCCGTTCGGCCTGTTCTTCCGCGGTGACCTGCTCGCGGGCGATCCGTGCTTCCAGCTCGCTGGCCCCGCGCTCGGCGGTCTGGCGCAGGCGCGAAAGCGCCGGGTGCGAGGCATCCACGCGCTCGAGCAGGGCGATCAGCCGGTTGCCCTCCTCGAAATCCTCGCGCACCAGGCTCTGCTCGGTCGCGATCACGGTCATCGGCAGCAGGTCGGTGAGGGCACTACCGGCCAGGGCGTCATCGGACTGTCGCTCGCGCAGGGCAAGGTAGTACTCGACCGCGTTGTCGCCCGCCGGGGCATAGAGCCGGTTGCCGGCGTACGCCTCGCGGGCTGCCTGGCGCAGTTCGTCCACGCTCATGCCGGCGGCTGCGTCGGCGGGGGCGGGAGCGGGAGCGGTGTCCGGAGCTGCCACTGCCTGGTCGCCAGCAGCGGCGGGAGCGGTGGTCACGGCTGCGTCGGCGGCGCCATCCTGGTCTGCGGATCCACCGCACGCCGCCAGTGCCAGGCCCAGTGCCGTGGTGAGTGCCAACCGGGCGAACGTGGTCGACCGGCGCCCGGGCGCGCGCGTGCACGCCTGCATAGGTGTGTTGCTCATTGGTGGTTCCCCCTTGTTCGGCCTGGACCAGGCCCACGCGCCCTCCCCTCCCGGAAGGCGACATCCCCGGATCATAGAGCCTTGCCGGCCGTCAGTCGCGACCTGGCGCTCATTTTCCGATGCAGAAGGTGGAAAAGATGTGCCCCAGCAGGGTATCGGCGTCCACCCGGCCGGTGATCGACCCCAGCGCGTCATGAGCCAGCCGGAGGGCTTCGGCGGCCAGTTCCAGCTGCTCGGCAGCCAACCAGACCCGGGTCTGGGCCAGTTCGCCGGCCGCGTTACGCAGCGCCTGTACGTGGCGCGCACGGGCAGTGAATTCGCCACCCGACGGCTCGTCGCCGGTCACTTCCCGGGCCAGGGCGGCGCGAAGCCGGTCCAGGCCGGCCCCGGTGCGCGCCGACACCGGGATCGCGATCCGGTCGCCGGGCAGGAGCGTGTCCGCCGGCACGCACTGTGCCTCCGGCAGCAGGTCGAGCTTGTTGGCGACCACGACCTGGACGGGTACCCCTTCGATCGCGTCGGCGACCGCCGCCAGCCCCGCCCGCGGATCGCGGGCATCCAGGACCACCAGCGCGAGGTCGGCCCGGGCCAGCTCGCCGCGCGCGCGGCGCATGCCCTCGCGCTCGATCGCGTCCCCGCCCTCGCGCAGTCCCGCGGTGTCCACCAGGGTCAGCTCGACCCCCTCCACATGGACCTGTTCGTGCAGCAGGTCGCGGGTGGTACCCGGGACCTCGGTCACGATGGCGCGCTCGCTGCCGGCCAGCAGGTTGAGCAGGGAGCTCTTGCCGGCATTCGGCGGGCCGACGATCACCGCGTGCAGGCCATCACGCAGGCGACGACCGCGCTCGGCGGCCTGCAGCAGCTGCGCGAGCTCCTGCTCCAGCCCGTCCAGGCGCGTACGCAGGTGCCCGCCGCCGAGGGTATCAAGGGGTTCGTCGGCGAAGTCGATCGCCGCTTCCACGTGGATCCGCATTTCCAGCAAACCCCGGGCGATCGACTCCACGCGGGTGGAGAACTCCCCGTCCAGCGCCCGGCGCGCGGCGCGGGCCGCACGCGCATCGCCCGCAGCGATCAGGTCGGCGACCGCCTCGGCCTGGGCCAGGTCGAGGCGGCCCTCCAGGAAGGCGCGTTCGCTGAACTCCCCGGGCCGCGCCAGGCGCGCGCCCAACTCGAGGCAACGCGACAGCAGCGACTGCAGCACTGCGCGGCCGCCGTGGCCCTGCAATTCGACCACGTCCTCGCCGGTGTAGCTGGCCGGCGCTGCGTAGAACAGCGCGATGCCGTCATCCAGCGTGACGCCATCGCCGGCCAGGAAGTCGGCGTAGTGGGCGCGGCGCGGCTGCAGCCGGCGGGCGGTGATGGATTCCCCGATCACCCGCGCCGCCGGGCCCGACAGGCGCACGATCCCGACTCCCCCGGTGCCGGGGGCGGTGGCAATGGCGGCGATGGTGTCGCGGTCGTTCATCGGCACATGATCGCAGCCCGCCCCTGCGGTGGCATGCGCGTTTCGCGGGACGGATACGCGAAGCCCGCCATGGAGGCGGGCTTCGCGGGGACAGCCGGTCGTGGCATCAATCCTTGGCCGGCGCCGCGGGCCTGGCCGGGGTGTCGCCGAACTTCTTGATCATCCACCACTGCTGGAGCAGGCCCAGCCCGGCGTTGACCACCCAGTACAGCACCAGGCCGGCCGGGAAGAAGGCGAACATGACGCCGAACACCAGCGGCATGATCTGCATCATCCGCTTCTGCATCGGGTCCATGCCCGGCGACGGGTTGAGCTGGGTGGTCGCCCACAACAGCACCATGTTGATGACCGGGAGCACGAAGAACGGGTCACGCGCGGTCAGGTCGTCGATCCACAGGATCCACGGCGCGTGGCGCAGCTCGGCGGACTCCGACAGCATCCAGAACAGCGCCAGGAACACCGGCATCTGCAGCAGCAGTGGCAGGCAGCCGCCAACCGGGTTGATCTTCTCCTTCTTGTACAGCTCCATCATCGCCATCTGGAACTTCTGCTTGTCGTCCCCGTAGCGTTCCTTGAGCTGCGCGATGCGCGGCTGGAAGCGGCGTATCTTGGCCATCGACTTGTACTGCGCGGCCGACAGCGGGTACATCGCCAGCTTCAGCAGCACCACCAGGCCGACGATCGCCCAGCCCCAGTTGCCGAGCAGGCCATGGAGCTTCTCCAGCACCCAGAACAGCCAGCCGGCGAGGGTGGCCATGATGCTGAAGCGGCTGAAGTCGACCGCGCGCTCCAGGCCCGGTACATCCTGGGCGTGGATCTGCTCGGACAGCTTCGGGCCGACCCAGAGCCGGGCGCTGGTCTGCGCGGTCGCACCCGGGGCGACCGTGACGCCCGGACCGACCTCGCGGATCAGGTAGCGGGTGCCGCCGTCCGCGGCCGGCGTGGCCAGCGAGAAGGTGGCGGTATCACCCGCCTCGGGGATCCAGGCCCCGAAGAAATGGTGCTGCAGGAAGGCGATCCAGCCGCCGGTCACCTGCTTGTTGAGCGGGCCATCCTCGGTGAACTCGTCATAGGGACGACGCTCGTACTTGTCGGCCGGGCTGTACCAGGCGGCACCCTGGAAGCTGTAGCCCTCCGGGCTCATCGGGCCCTTGGACTCCAGCGCCCGGGGGACGCGCGCCAGCTGCCGGTAGACGAAGCCCTGCCACGGGCGGCTGCCCTGATTGACCACCTCGTCGCGCACGCCGACCACGTAGCTTCCGCGCTCAAACACGTAGCTGCGGCGGATCACCACGCCGTCCGGCCCGCTCCAGAGGAACGGGACCACCAGCTGCTGCTCGCCCTCGCCGAGCCGGAAGTCCGCTCCCGCGGGAAGCGCCGCGCGGTCCAGGGTCCAGCCGGCCTCGTGGGTGGGCGCAGCCCCGTCGTTGCTCACCCAGCCGCTCTGGGCGACGAAATAGGTACCCGGGTCGCTGGAGAACAGCCGCACCGGCGGGCTGTCGTCCTCATTGCTGGCCGGGTAGGCCAGCAGGTCGGCACGGGTCATCGCACCGCCATCGAGTTCGACTTCCAGCACGTCGGTGACGACGGTGACGCCCTGCGTCGCGGACGCGGGTGCGGGAGCGGCGCCCGGGATCGGCGCGGCCGCCGGTGCCTGCGGTACCGAGGGGACGCTGCCGGTGGCGCCCGGCGCTGGGGGAACGCCCTGCGGCACGGTGCTGTCGCTGGTGGCGGCGGGCGTCGGAGTGGCCGGCGCGATCTGCTCGCGATTCCACTCCATCCACAGCAGTGTCGCCACCATCAGCCAGGCGATGATCAGGAAAACGCGGGTCTGGTTCATGGGCAGGCAGGCGAACGGGTTCGGCCACCGTCCAGGGACGGGGCGGACGCAGTGGAAGGGGAAGGTTCGGGGCCGGATGGCGTCGGCATTGTGCCGCCGTGGCCGGTGGCGGGCAACGCGCCGGCCCGTCGGAACAAGGCAAGCAGGGCCGCTACGAGCGCGGCGTTGTCCATGCCGCGGGCAGCCGGGCGGGCCACCACGACGTAGTCACCGGGAGCCAAGTGCCGCCGTTGCAGGCGGAAGGCATCGCGCAGGACGCGCTTGATCCGGTTGCGCCCGACGGCGCGCGGATCGACCTTGCGCGAGACCGCCAGGCCGAGGCGGGCGACGGTAGCCTCGGGTGCGCGATGCAGATGCAGCACGAACACGGGCGACGCAGTGCGTCGCCCGTGCTTGAAGACGGTGTCGTACTCGGCGCGCGTGCGGACCCGCGCCTGGCGCGGGAAGCAGGCCGTCGTCATGGGCGTGGCAACGGCGGCTGTGGGCGGCCGTTGCTCCACGGCCCCGGTCAGGCGCTGAGGCGCTTGCGACCCTTGGCGCGGCGGCGGGCGAGGATCTTGCGGCCGTCGGCGGTCGCCATGCGGGCACGGAAACCGTGGTCGCGCTTGCGCTTGAGGTTGCTGGGCTGGAAGGTGCGCTTGGTGGCCATGACGTCGGCTCGCGTGATTTGTGCGGAGAAAGACCGCCAAGTCTAGCCCGCACTCCACGGATCAGTCAATCCGCTGCGGGAATGCACGCGCACAGGGCCGGTGCTCCGCGCAGGCGCCGGGTGCATGGTAGTCTGCCAGGTCCCCACAACCAACCGGCCCGCGCTGCCCGCAGCGTGGCCGGCACCCCTTGCCCGAACGATCCGCCTAGTGGACACGAACCCGACCCTGGACGCCTGGTCCCGCTGCCTGGAACGCCTGGAAGCCGAGCTTCCCATCGAGGACGTCCACACCTGGCTGCGCCCCCTGCAGGCCAGCGCCCGCGACGGCGCGATGGTGCTGTACGCACCCAACGACTTCGTCGTCGAGCACGTGCGCGAGCGTTACCTGGACCGTATCGGCGAGCTGCTCTCGCACTTCGCCGGTCCCTGCACGCTCAACCTGGAAGTCGGCTCGCTGCCGCGGCGCCCGGCCGCGGCGCCGGCCACCACGCCCGCACCCGCGGGTACCGGCATTGTCCGGCCGGCCACTCCGGCCGAACCCTTCGACGGCAACCTGGATTCGCACTACACCTTCGACAACTTCGTCGAGGGCCGCAGCAACCAGCTCGGGCGGGCGGCGGCGATGCAGGCCGCGCTCAAGCCCGGCGACCGTGGCCACAATCCATTGCTGCTGTATGGCGGGACCGGGTTGGGCAAGACCCACCTGATGTTCGCCGCGGGCAACCTGATGCGCACCAATGTGCCCGGCACCCGGGTGATGTACCTGCGCAGCGACCAGTTCTTCAGCGCGATGATGCGCGCGCTGCAGGAGAAGAACATGGATGCGTTCAAGCGCCAGTTCCAGCGGGTGGACGCGCTGCTGATCGATGACATCCAGTTCTTCGCCGGCAAGGACCGCACCCAGGAGGAGTTCTTCCACACCTTCAATGCGCTGTTCGACAGCCGCCAGCAGATCATCCTCACCTGCGACCGCTATCCCCGCGAGGTGGACGGGCTGGAACCGCGGCTGAAGTCGCGCCTGGCCTGGGGGTTGAGCGTCGCGATCGAGCCGCCGGACTTCGAGACCCGGGCCCAGATCGTGCTGTCCAAGGCCGCCGAGCGCGGGGCACAGATCCCGGAGGACGTAGCCTTCCTGCTGGCCAAGAAGATGCGCAGCAACGTGCGCGACCTGGAGGGGGCCCTGAACACCCTCACCGCACGGGCGAATTTCACCGGCAAGCCGATCACTACCGACTTCGCCCAGGAGACGCTGCGCGACCTGCTGCGCGCCCAGCAGCAGGCGGTCAGCATCACCAACATCCAGAAGACCGTGGCAGACTACTATGGCTTGCAGGTCAAGGACTTGCTGTCCAAGCGCCGCACCCGTTCCCTGGCCCGTCCGCGGCAGGTGGCGATGGCGCTGACCAAGGAATTGACCGAGCACAGCCTGCCCGAGATCGGGGATGCCTTCGCCGGCCGTGACCACACCACGGTGCTGCACGCCTGCAGGCAGATCCGCAACCTCCGCGAGAGTGACGGCAAGCTGCGCGAGGACTGGGACAAGCTGATCCGCAAGCTCAGTGAGTAAGTGGCTGGATGCCTGCTCACAAGCTGTGGACAACTCCGGCCGGGACCGAGGGGCCAAAAGTTGTCCACAGCTTGTACCCTGGCAACACCCCCGGTTCTACCGGGGTTTGATGACCTGAAAAAACGTTTAAAATCAGTGGCTTGGATCAGTTTTCCCGCGTTTTCCCGCGCTCCACCGCCTCCAGGCTTTTGATTTATACACTTTCTTTGTATTGGGCATAGGGGAAGGATCGAATGCGTTTCAGCCTGCAACGCGAAGTGTTTCTCAAGCCGTTGGCGCAGGTCGTCAACGTGGTTGAACGTCGCCAGACCCTGCCGGTGCTGGCCAACCTGCTGGTCCAGGTCCGGGACGGCCAGCTGTCCCTGACCGGTACCGACCTGGAAGTCGAGATGGTGGCGCGGGTCGCGGTCGACGACGCAGCCGACGGCGAGACCACGATCCCGGCGCGCAAGCTGTTCGACATCATCCGCGCCCTCCCCGATGGCAGCCGGGTGACGGTCAGCCAGTCCGCCGAGAAGGTCACCGTGCAGGCCGGGCGTTCGCGCTTCACCCTGGCCAGCCTGCCGGCAAACGACTTCCCCTCCATCGACGAGGTCGAGGCCACGGAACGGGTCACGGTGCCGGAGTCCACGCTGAAGGAGCTGATCGAGCGCACCTCCTTCGCCATGGCCCAGCAGGACGTGCGGTACTACCTCAACGGCCTCCTGTTCGACCTGCGCGAAGGCAGCCTACGCTGCGTGGCCACCGACGGACACCGCCTGGCCCTGTGCGAGGCGGAATACGAGGGCGGCACACAGGCCAAGCGGCAGATCATCGTTCCGCGCAAGGGCGTGACCGAGCTGCAGCGCCTGCTGGAAGGCGGCGACCGCGAAGTCGAACTGGAGATGGGCCGCGGGCATCTGCGGGTGAAGCGCAACGACGTCACCTTTACCAGCAAGCTCATCGATGGCCGGTTCCCCGATTACGAGGCCGTGGTGCCGATCGGTGCCGACCAGCAGGTCACGGTCGACCGCGACGTGCTGCGGGCGTCCCTGCAGCGTGCCGCCATCCTGTCCAACGAGAAGTACCGCGGCGTGCGGATCGAGGTCTCCCCGGGCCAGCTGAAGATCAGCGCGCACAACCCGGAGCAGGAAGAGGCCCAGGAGGAGATCGAAGCGGAGACGCGGGTCGACGGGCTGGCCGTGGGCTTCAACGTCAACTATCTACTGGATGCGCTGACGGCCCTGAAGGAGGAGCAGGTGATCCTGGCAATGCGGGACGCCAATTCTTCCGCGCTGGTCCGGGAGGCCAGCAACGAGCGCTGCCGCCACGTGGTGATGCCGCTGCGGCTGTGACCTTGTTCCACGTGGAACCTGTTCTCTTCACGCCCGGCTCGTCCGGGCGTGATGCCATGTGGCGGTCAGTTCAGGCTGGAGCGCTTCCGTGCGGGTAACCCGCCTCGACATTCGCAATCTTCGCCGCTTCGACGAGGTTGGCATCGCCCCCGGCCCCGGATTGAACGTCCTCACCGGCGACAACGGGGCCGGCAAGACCAGCGTGCTCGAGGCCCTGCATGTGCTGGGGTATGGAAAGAGTTTCCGCGGCCGGGTTCGGGAAGGCCTGGTCCGTGATGGCGCCGAGGCGCTGGAGGTGTTCGCGCAGTGGACCGAAGGCGATGTCTGGCCCGGCGCCGGGGCGACACCCCGCCTGCGCCAGGCCGGCCTGCGCCACTCCGGCAGCGCGTGGGGCGGGAGGCTCGACGGGGAAGCGGTGGACCGAGTCGGCGATATCTGCAGCGCGTTTGCCGTGGTCAGCTTCGATCCCGGCAGCCATGCTTTGATCAGCGGCGCCGCGGACCATCGCCGGCGTTACATGGACTGGGGTTTGTTCCACGTGGAACCGGGTTTTATGCCGGTGTGGCGGCACTACGCCCGCTCACTGAAGCAGCGCAACGCCCTGCTGAAGCGGCGGGCCTCGGCCCGGGAGTTGGATGTCTGGGACCTGGAGCTGGTCCGGTCCGGCGAGCAACTGGCCTCCATGCGTGCAGGCTACCTGTCCGCGCTCGAACCCGCCCTGGCGGGATTGGTGCGGGAACTGGTGCCGGCCCTGGGTTCGGCGAGCCTGCATTCCCGGCCCGGCTGGCGGGAAGGCGAGAGCAGCCTGGCCGATGCGCTTCTTCTGGCGCGGGATCGGGATCTGCAGGCGGGTTTCACCTCGGTGGGACCGCATCGGGCCGACTGGCGGATCGAATTCTCCAGTCTTCCCGGCCGGGAGGCCCTGTCCCGTGGGCAGGCGAAGCTGGCGGCGCTTTCCGCGCTGCTGGCGCAGGCCGGCCACCATGCCGGTGTGGCCGGCGAGTGGCCCGTCGTGACCCTGGACGACCTGCCGTCCGAGCTGGACCGGCGCCACCAGGCGCGCGTGCTGGACTATCTGGTGGAGAGCCGGGCCCAGGTGTTCGTGACCGGCACCGAGCGTCCGGAGGGTGCCCGGGATGCCCCGGGATACGCCCTGTTCCACGTGGAACAGGGCCAGGTGCGTCCCGCCAGCGCCGAGTAGGCGAGGGTCCCTGGAGAGGCGGCACGCAGGGGACGCCCCAAGGGCCTGGGACCCCGGACTGGTATACTTTGTCGCTTGATTCCATTGATCCTGCCGTCTCCGCCCACCCTGGGCGTCGGGCGCTTCCAGGAACCGGATAACGCATGACCGAGAACACCGAGCACGTCGATCCCTCGCAGCCGGCGCAGGATGCCGCCGACCAGGCTGCTGCGGAAAACCAGGCCTACGACTCCAGCCGGATCACCGTGCTGCGGGGCTTGGAGGCCGTCCGCAAGCGCCCCGGCATGTACATCGGTGATGTCCATGACGGAACCGGCCTGCACCACATGGTCACCGAGGTCGTCGACAACTCCGTCGACGAGGCACTGGCGGGGCATGCCGACGAGATCATCGTCACCCTGCTCGAGGACGGCTCGGTCAGCGTCGCCGACAACGGTCGCGGCATTCCGGTCGACATCCACAAGGAGGAGGGGGTCTCCGCGGCCGAGGTGATCCTCACCGTGCTGCATGCCGGCGGCAAGTTCGACGACAACAGCTACAAGGTTTCCGGCGGCCTGCACGGCGTGGGTGTGTCGGTGGTCAATGCGTTGTCCGAGCACCTGTGGCTCGACATCTGGCGTGACGGGCACCACTACCAGCAGGAATACTCGATGGGCGAGCCGCTGTACCCGCTCGCGCAGCGTGAGCCGACCGACCGCCGTGGCACCGTGCTGCGCTTCCGTCCCGCGGAAAGCGTGTTCAGCGATACCGAGTTCCAGTACGACGTGCTGGCCCGGCGCCTGCGCGAGTTGTCCTTCCTGAACTCCGGCGTGCGGATCGAGCTCATCGACGAGCGCGGCGACAGACGCCGCGACGTGTTCCAGTACGAAGGCGGCATCCGCTCTTTCGTCGAGCACCTGGCGCAGCTCAAGACCCCGCTGCACCCCACGGTCATCGCCCTGACCGGCGAGCAGAACGGCATCACCGTCGAGGCGGCGCTGCAGTGGACCGACTCCTACCAGGAGACGATGTTCTGCTACACCAACAACATCCCGCAGAAGGATGGCGGCACCCACCTGGCGGGATTCCGTGCCGCGCTGACGCGCACCCTGTCCAACTACATCGAGACCAACGGGCTGGCCAAGCAGGCCAAGATCAACCTGTCCGGCGACGATATGCGCGAAGGCATGATCGCCGTGCTTTCGGTGAAGGTCCCCGACCCGAGCTTCTCGAGCCAGACCAAGGAAAAGCTGGTCAGCTCTGACGTCAAGCCGGTCGTTGAGAGCACGTTCGGCGCACGTTTGCAGGAGTTCCTTGAAGAACACCCCAACGAGGCGCGTGCGATCACCGAGAAGGTGGTCGACGCCGCCCGTGCCCGGGAGGCCGCCCGCAAGGCCCGCGACCTTACCCGCCGCAAGGGCGCCCTGGACGTGGCCGGCCTGCCCGGCAAGCTGGCCGACTGCCAGGAGAAGGACCCGGCGCTGTCGGAGCTGTTCATCGTCGAGGGTGACTCCGCCGGTGGCTCCGCCAAGCAGGGTCGCAACCGCAAGAACCAGGCGGTGCTGCCGCTGCGCGGCAAGATCCTCAACGTCGAGCGCGCGCGCTTCGACCGCATGCTGTCCTCGGCCGAGGTCGGCACGCTGATCACCGCGCTGGGCACCGGCATCGGACGCGACGAATACGACCCGGACAAGCTGCGCTACCACAGCATCATCATCATGACCGACGCGGACGTGGACGGAAGCCACATCCGCACCCTGCTGCTGACCTTCTTCTACCGGCAGATGCCGGA
>JAEWFH010000054.1 GCA_023388955.1 Pseudomonadota bacterium | reverse complement strand
CACGTACACGGTCTTGCGGATGGGCAGCCGCCGGATGCGCGCGGAGATGACCAGCTGCGGCAGCATCGCCAGCGATTCCCGCACCGGCACCAGCAGGCCGAGCGCCCAGGTGGGCGCGGCGATCGCGTCCAACAACCAGGCAAGCACCAGCTTGGGATCGGCCAGGCCGTCGCCCACTTTCGTCAGGCTCAGCGACGTTACATGCACCTTGTAGTTGCGCGGCTGCGCGCGACAGGCGGACTCGGGCAGGTCGCGGCATACCTGCGCCATCGGGTCGTCGTCGACAAGCGCGCCGCGGAGGCCGGCGGACTTCATGCGTTGACTGACGCGCCGAGACGTTTCATGTCGGGGTTCTCTTGCGGCATAGCGGACCTGCCCCCGCTCTCGGGGGCAGTAGCTACTCAGTAGAGTCCACGAACCCGCTGTCGTTCAAGCATTCGCCGCGCAACCCGCACGTCCGCCACGTCCTGCAGCCCAAGCCTCCGCGCGGGTTCCGGCGCCACGTCGCGACGCCTGGAGTAAGCTGCGACCCCGCATCGGGGATACAGCATGAGCTACGACACGGGAGATCCCTTGCCCCCGCCGACGTCGGCCTTTTCACCATTCCGGCACCCCGTTTTCCGCTCCGTGTGGATCGCCACCCTGGCGTCCAGCTTCGGCGGCATGATCCAGGGCGTCGGCGCGGCCTGGATGATGGTGAACCTGGGCGCGTCACCGCAGATGGTGACCCTGGTGCAGGCGTCGATCACGCTGCCGATCGTGTTGCTGGCGCTGGTGGCGGGTGCATTGGCGGATGCCTTCGACCGCCGCGTGCTCATGCTTGCGGCGCAGGTCTTCATGCTGCTCGTGTCCGCGGCGCTTGCCGTGTCCGCGTACCTGGGCCTGGCGACGCCGTGGCTGCTGTTGTTCTTCACCTTCCTGATCGGATGCGGCGCGGCGATCAACGCGCCGGCCTGGCAGGCTTCCGTTGGCGCCATGGTGCCGCGCGCCGAGGTGCCAAGCGCGGTCGCGCTCAACAGCATGGGATTCAACCTCGCGCGCAGCCTCGGCCCAGCGCTCGGCGGTGCGATCGTGGCCGTGGCCGGCGCGGCCCTCGCCTTCACCATCAACGCGTTCAGCTACCTGGGCCTGATCGGCGTCCTGGCCCGCTGGCGTCCGGAGCAGGAGCCTCGCCTGCTTCCGCGCGAGTCGCTGGGCCGCGCCATGGCCGCCGGCATCCGGTACGCGGCAATGAATCGCAACATCAACGCGGCCATGCTCCGTGGCTGCGTGACCGGGCTCGGCGCCAGCGCGGTGCCGGCGCTGACGCCGCTGATCGCGCGTGACCTGATCGGCGGCGGCCCTGCCGTTTATGGCCTGCTGCTGGGCGCGTTCGGCGTTGGCGCAGTCGTTGGTGCGTTCTGGTCGCACCGCCTGCGCAGCGCCTACTCCACGGAGCTGATCGTGCGCTTTGCGTTACTCGCCTCGGCGCTGGGTATCGGGATCTCGGCACTCAGCACGTCGCTGGCGGCTACGATGGCGGCCATGGCCCTGTGCGGCCTGGGCTGGGTGCTGGTCGTATCGCTCCTGAACGCAACGGTGCAGATGTCCGCCCCGCGCTGGGTCGTGGCGCGCGCCTTGTCGCTGTACCAGATGACGACCTTCGCCGGCCTGGCCGTGGGCGCCTGGCTCTGGGGCGGTGTCACGGAAGGCGCCGGGCTCGGCACGGCGCTGATGGCAGCGGCGTCCATCCAGGTCGGCTGCGCCCTCCTCGGGCTCTGGTTCCGCCTGCCGGAGACCGAAGACCTGGACCTCACGCTGGCCACGTTCCCGGTGCCTGACGTCACCGTCCCGGTCACCGGGCGGACCGGCCCCGTGGTCGTCACCATCGAGTACCGCATCGCCGAGCCCGACGTGGTCGCGTTCCTCGCCGCGATGGCGGACCGCAAGCGGATACGCCGCCGCAACGGCGCGATGCGCTGGTCACTGCTACGCGACCTGGCGGATCCCGAGATCTGGATCGAGCGCTACCAGAGCCCGACGTGGACCGAGTACCTCCGGCACAACCAGCGGTTCACCCGCGACGAGGCCGCCATTGGCGAACGCATCCGGACGCTGCACCGCGGGCCGGAGGCCCCGGCGGTGAGGCGCATGATCGAGCGGCAGACCGGACGACTGCCCGATGCGACCACGCCTGACCCGGGTGAGTTGGCAGTGCCG
Organism: Pseudomonadota bacterium; assembly: GCA_023388955.1. Taxonomy (GTDB): domain Bacteria; phylum Pseudomonadota; class Gammaproteobacteria; order Xanthomonadales; family Xanthomonadaceae; genus Novilysobacter. The sequence goes on along the minus strand of JAEWFH010000054.1, from coordinate 1,710 downwards.
CTTACCGACCACTCGCGACAGTCGTGACGCTACATCAAGCCGGAACCGCAGATCTACGACCTTGCCGCCGATAGGTTCCAGGTGCCCGCTTCCGCCGCACCTTCCGCGCCGCCGCCGGGTTGACCGCGTACAGACGGCGGGCGTATTCCCCTTGCGGGTGCTGTATTAGCCGCCCTCCCGACGTAGGCCTCGCGTCGGCTGCGCCTGCAAGAGCCTGCAATGGCGCCCGCCGTAAAACAACAAACCCCGCCGGAGCGGGGTTTGTGGTCACTGAGCAGTCGCCGTCAGCCAATCGCCATGTGTGCGATGTAACTCGAGCGCGTCTCTCCGTTCTCCCTCGCCTTCGCGTCCAACCTTCTCAGGACGCGCCTGGGCAGAGTGATATTCACGCGCTCCACGGTGTCATCCATCAGCGCCGGGTCCACGCTGATGGTGCCTACCATCCAGCCAGAGAAATCACCCTTGCCCATGGCGTCCTCCACCGACGACGGGCCCGGAATGGCACGGCCTGCATCCAGTGCGGCATCGATCCACGCAGCCGCAGCCTCCTCTGCGGCCGCCATTGCCTCGTCCAGCGTGTCGCCAGCCGAGAAGCAGCCAGGAAGATCAGGAACCGCTACGCCCCAGGCAGTGTTCTCATCGCCTGCTTCGATCATGACGGGATAGCGCATGTTGCCTCCTACTTCAGCCCCGCAATCTTGCGGAGATTGCTCACCAAACCCTTGCCAAGATCCTTCTTTGGATGCGGCACCGAGATGATGCTACTCCACCGCAACGAACGGCGGCGCAGTGCACGTTCGGCACCTGAAGAACCACTCGCCCCCGTCATCGAACAGGACCGAGCCCGTTCCGTACTGGCGGACTGTCCAGATGCCCTGTCTGCCATCCGCCAGCTCCAGCCGCCCGCGGGCCAGGCATGGCGACCACGGCAGCTGGTGCAGGTACGCGTCCCGGTCGACCGGGTCACTTCCTTCCAGGGCCCGGCGCACGGTGGCTTCGTCCATGATGAAGGCGCGGCACTCCCCGGGGGCCACGCCGGGCGAGGCCACGCCGTTCTCGGTGATCTGGAGCACCGCCACGTCCAGTCGAGTGCCACTCGGCGAACCGGCCTGCGCTTGCGGGGGTGACAGCGCGCACCCGGAGAGCCACAGCGCGGCCACAACGGCCAGTGAAAACCGAAGCCCCATCACCATGACGCCGTCGCCGCCTCCGTCGGGGTCTTGTAGGACACCTGCGGGTGCCGGTAGACCTCTTCCGCAGCGACGCTGAGCAGGCGGCGAAGCTCCCCCACCAGCCAACGCAGTGCCGCGTTCTGCTCATCGGTCACCGGGACATACAGGTACTCGTCGGCACCGCGCACCGTGCCGAAGTCCGGATTGCGGTTGTACTCGCCGACCAGCTCGATGCCGATGCTGTCGCGGTTCGACGGAAAGCGGTCGGGAAAGGCCTTGCCGTGCTCCATCGTGCTGCGCTGGCGCAGCGTGGCTGCCTGCAAGCGCTTGAGCTCGGCCGGCTGGCAGTTGTGCCGCTCCAGGCATCGCGAGCGCAACAGCCCGACATGGTTCGCCCGCTTGTACAGGGATGCGGTCTGGTAGATCGCCCCGGCCTTGTCGATAAGAAAGTGGGCGCCAACCGTACTGTTGGCGTAGCTGTTGAAAGTGGACTGGGCAGTGGACCCGCCGGTCTGGTGGACCACGATGCCGTTCACCA
>JAEWFH010000018.1 GCA_023388955.1 Pseudomonadota bacterium | reverse complement strand
CCGGCCGAGTACAGCTCCTCGGCGGTGGGCGCGCGCTGGGCGCGGTCCAGGCCGAGCATCAGGTGGACGTCGTCGGTGACGTCCCAGCGCGCCGACAGCGAGGCGCTGGTGTTGTCGAAGCTGCGCGACGGGCCACTGGCCAGCGCCGGGTCGACGTCGATCTCCAAGTGGTCGTGGCGCACGCCGGCTTCCAGCCGCACCGGTCCGAAGCTGCGCTCGCCGAGCCAGAACACGCCCAGGTCGCGGGTGTTGGAGTCGGGGACGAAGGCCTCGTGGCCGGCGGCGCGGAAATCGCGGTCCGACCACTGTGTCCCGATCGCGCCGGACCAACCGGCAAGCGGGCGGTGCACCAGCTCCAGCCGCGCATCCAGGCTGTCGTTGTCGAACACGGTGCCCACCGCGCGGCCTTCGTACTCGGTGTGGGTGTAGCGGGTATGGGCGGCGCTGGCGCGCAGCGACTCGAACCAGCCCAGCTCGTCCAGGCCGCCGCGAAGCTCGGTGCGGCGCTGGTCCATCAGGATGGTCACCGCATCGTTCCCGTCTTCCGCGGGTTCGTGGCCATGCCCGTGGTCATGGTCGTGGCCGTCGCCGCCGCCGGGCGCATGCACGTGGCCGGGGACCCCGTAGCGGCTGTCGTACAGCGAAACCGCGCCGCCGAGGAAGCCGCGCGACCCCACCCAGGACAGGCCGAACGCCGCGCTGTCGGTGCGCAGCGCGCTGTTGGGCAGCACGCCCGGCGTCTGTTCATCGCCGTGTGCTTCGTGGCCTTCCGCTTCACGCAGGCGGGTGGACTCGGCATGGCCGGGGATGTCGTGGTCGCCGGTTTCCCGGTGCAGGGCATCGAAATGGAAGACCACGTTGCCGCCGGCGGTGGTGCCGTCCAGGCGCAGCATCCCGGTGCGCTCGTCGTTGACGGTCCCGGCGCGCAGTTCGGCGCGGCCTTCCAGTGGCTCGTACGTGGTGCGCTCCGGGACGCGGCCGTCGACCACGTTGACCGCGCCGCCGATCGCGCCGGAGCCATACAGCAGCGTCGACGGGCCCTTGAGGACCTCGATCTGGTTGGCCAGGAAGGGTTCGATGGACACCGCGTGGTCGACGCTGACCGTGGACACGTCGCCGGTACCCAGCCCGTCGCTGAGCACCTGCACCCGGGCGCCATCGAAGCCGCGGATCACCGGACGACCGACGCCCGGCCCGAAGAAGGACGACTGCACCCCGGGCAGCCGCGAGACGGTATCGCCCAGGGTGGCGGACTTGGCCGCGTCCAGGCGCTCGCCGGCCAGGACCTCCACCGGCCGCGACAACTGGTCGGCGGTGGTGCGGATCGGCGTCGCCCGTACCTGGACCGCGTCCAGGTCGATCGGGTCATGGAGGTGGTCGTCGTGGACGGTCTGCTGGGCGAGCAGGGGGGAGGGCAGGATAGCGGCGAGGGCAAGAAACAGTGGAAGCCGGCGGAGGCGGGGGAACGGGGGGAGCATGCGGTGGCCTACGGCTTGGAATAGGGACTGGAATGTTATATTGTTTCACTTCCCTGTCCACCCTGCCGACCGTCATGTCGCCAAGCCGCCACAAAATGCTGGATCGCCTCGGGGCCTGGGGCTCGTTGCTGTGCGCCCTGCACTGCGCGTTGCTGCCGGCACTCCTGGCGCTGTTGCCCTCGTTGGGCATCGCGCTGCTGGCAGGTGACGAGATCGAGCTGGCCTTCGTGGTCTTTGCAACCGGCCTGGGGGTGTTCAGCCTGGCCTGGGGATACCGTCGCCACGGACACGTCCATGCCCTGGGCATGCTGGTACCGGGGCTTCTCCTGCTGTGGACCGCGGTGCTGTATCCGCCCCTGCACCACAGCGTGTGGCCGCATGCCGTGGCGATGACCGCGGGAGGCGGGCTGGTGGGGCTGGCGCACCTGGCGAACCTCCGGCTCGGTCCGGACGCCGGTTGCCCGCACCATGGCTGCGCCCACTAGCCGGAAAGCCCGGGAGGTGTGGTAGCCTATGGCGCTTTCCGCCGGATCGCGGCCCTGCCTTGCAGTCGGCCGCCGGCGGCATTTCCGACAGACACAGAACAGAATCCGGGAGCAACACGATGGGCAAGGGCGACCGCAAGACCGCCAAGGGCAAGCGCTACAACTCCAGCTACGGCAATGCCCGTCGCCATGTGGCCAAGGCGGCCGCCGGCACCGGCAGCGCGCCGGTGGCGAAGAAGACCACCAAGGGCACGACCCGCAAGGTGGTTGCCAAGAAGACCCTCGCCAAGGAGTAAGCACGCTCCCGGGCGTTGCCTGAAAGGCCCTGCCGCGTCGCGGCGGGGCCTTTTTCGTGGGCCGGCCGGGATCCGGCGCAATGCGGCGTTCCGTTTATTGCGCCGTCACGTCCAGGCGGGTGCCGGCGGCGTATGCGGCACGGGCCAGGCGGCCGCCGAGCCAGTAGCCCAGCTCGGCGGGATGGGCGATGTCCCAGACGACGAAGTCGGCGCGCGCGCCGGCCCGCAACACGCCGCGGTCATCCAGGCCCAGGGCCCGCGCAGCGTGCGTGGTGGCGCCGCGCAGCGCTTCCACGGGAGTAAGCCGGAAGTGCGTGCAGGCCAGCTGCATCGCCTGCCGCATCGACAGCAGCGGGGAGGTGCCGGGATTGCAGTCGGTGGCCAGCGCCATCGGCACGCCGTGTTCGCGGAATGCCTCCAGCGGCGGCAGCTTCGTCTCGCGCAGGACATGGAAGGCGCCCGGCAGCAGTACCGCGACGGCGCCTGATCCCGCCATCGCGCGTACCCCGTCCACGCTGCTGTGCTCGACGTGGTCGGCCGACAGGCCGCCGAATTCGGCCACCAGTCCGGCGCCGCCCAGGTCGCTGAGCTGGTCGGCATGCAGCTTGACCGGCAGGTCCAGGTCGCGGGCGGCCTGGAACACCCGGCGGGTCTGCGCCGGGGAAAAGCCGATCCCCTCGCAGAAGGCGTCCACCGCATCGACCAGGCCTTCGGCGTGGAGCTGCGGCAGCCACCCGATCACCGCGTCGATGTAGGCGTCCGGACGGTCGGCGAACTCCGGTGGCAGTGCGTGCGCGGCCAGGTAGGTGGTGCGCACGGTGATGCCCAGCTCCGTGCCGATGCGGCGGGCGACGCGCAGCATCTTGCGCTCGTTCTCCAGGTCCAGGCCGTAGCCGGACTTGATCTCCAGCGTGGTCGCGCCATCGGCGAGCAGGGCGCGGGCGCGGGGGAGCGACTGCGCCAGCAGGTCCTCTTCGCTGGTCTGGCGTACCGCGCGCACGCTGGAGACGATGCCGCCACCCGCACGCGCGATCTCCTCGTAACTGGCGCCTTGCAGGCGCATTTCGAACTCGCGGGCACGGTCCCCGGCGAACACCAGGTGGGTGTGGCAGTCGACCAGGCCGGGCGTGATCCAGCCGGAGGTTTCGATGACGTTGTCGGCCAGCTCCGCCGGGGACGCAGGCAGGTCCTCGCGACGGCCCACCCAGGCCAGCGTGTCGCTAGTCCAGGCGAGCGCACCGTCGTGGATTTCCCCGTAGCCGTCGCCATCCAGGGTCGCGATCGAGGCGCCCAGCACGAGGCCGTCCCAGCGTCGGTTCGGTGTGGGTGTGTCGGTCATCCGAGGCTCCAGGGGCATGTCCCGGTTCACGTGGCCGGCCATTGTAGGCGCCGCGTGCTCGCCACTTCCGGCCGGGCAGGCGAGAATCCAACCCATGAAGACGATTCCCAACGCCAGGATCTGGCATCCGGACGGGTGGCACGACGGCACCAAGTTCCAGCTCGACCTGAACGGCCGCATCGAGCAGGCGCGCAACGGCGGCACCATCAACCAGCGGGTCGTGCCGGGCATCGCCAACCTGCACTCGCATGCCTTCCAGCGCGCGATGGCGGGCATGGCCGAGCGCCAGGAGCACGCCGAGGACTCGTTCTGGAGCTGGCGCGAGGCCATGTACCGCTTCGCCCAGCGCCTGGATCCGGACCGCCTGCGTGCGGTCGCCGCGCAGCTGTACGTGGAGATGCTCGAAGCCGGCTACACCACCGTGTGCGAGTTCCACTACCTGCACCATGCGCCCGACGGCCGTCCCTACGACGACCCGGCGGCGATGTCGCGGGCGCTGATCGCGGCGGCCAACGACACCGGTATCCGGCTGACCCTGCTGCCGGTGCTGTACTTGACGCCGGGCTTCGCGGGCGGTGAACTGGATCCGCGGCAGAAGCGCTTCGGCCACGACGTCGATGCCTACCTGCAGCTGCTTGAGCGCCTGCGCGGCGAGCAGGGCGACATGGTGAAGGTCGGCTGCGCGCTGCACAGCCTGCGTGCGGTGCCGCCCGACGCCATGCGCCAGGTACTGGAAGCATTGCCGGCGGACTGCCGGATCCACATCCACATCGCCGAGCAGGTGGCCGAGGTGGAGCAGTGCCTCGAGCACCGCGGTGCGCGCCCGGTGCAGTGGCTGCTGGACAATGCCGGGGTCGACGCGCGCTGGACCCTGGTCCATGCCACCCACCTGGATGACGCCGAGCTGGCCGGGATCGCGCACAGCGGGGCAACCGTGGCCATCTGTCCGACCACCGAGGCCAATCTCGGCGACGGGCTGTTCCGCCTGTCCGACTACCTGGCGGCCGGCGGGCGCCTGGGCATCGGCTCGGATTCCAACAGCTCGATTTCCCCGGTGGAGGAGCTGCGCTGGCTGGAATACGGCCAGCGCCTGGCCACGCAACGCCGCAACATCGCGGTCCGCCCGGACAGCCCCAGCGTCGGCCAGACCCTGCTGCACTCGGTCGCCACCAGCGCCGCCGACTCCACCGGCCACGGGGTGGGCACGCTGGTACCCGGCCACTACGCCGATGCGCTGGTGCTGGACGTGGGCGCGCCGCAATTCGCGGGTGCCGACGATGCCGATGCGATCGACCGCTGGCTGTTCAGCGGCAACCGCAACCTGGTGCGTGAAACCTGGGTCGGGGGGCGGTGCCTGGTCGAGAAGGGCCGGCACATGCGCGCCGATTCGATCGCGACCGCGTATACCGCGGCCATGGAACGGATGCTCTCGGGAGAGGCGTGATGGGACGTGCCAGCCTGTGCCTTGCCGTCCTGGACGACATGGTGGCCTACGTGCAGGGGCAGATGGGGCAGCGCGCGACCCCGATGCGCGCGGCCTTCGATGCCACCCAGCAACTACTGGATGGCAGGCACCTGCTCGACGACGCGCCCCGCTGGATGGCCGGCCCCGGCCGGCCGTAGCCGCTAGTCCCGCTAGTCCCGCAGGGCCGGCAGCAGGGCCGGCAGCAGGGCCGCCGGGTCGCCGTCGTTCGGCGCCGGTTCCACCCCAAGCAGGCGGGTGAGCAGCGGGTAGACGTCGACGTTGTCGATCGCCGGCAGCACCGCGCCATCGGCGAACGACGGCCCGTCGGCGATGAAGATCGCCCGCATCGCCGGCAGCGCCGGGTCGAAGCCATGGGAGCCGCGGGTGTGCGCGGCGGCACGGGCGGCGTACTCGCGCGGCAGTGCGTCCCAGCCCTCGTCCATCTGGCACACGATCGGCGGCACACGCGGATGGGTGCCGTACTGCCAGCGTGCCGGCAGTTCGCCGCGACGCCAGCACTGGTAGTGCCCGTGCCGGCCCAGCAGCTGCGCCTCGGCCGCATCGACGCGGCCGGCACGCGGCGCGAAGCCGACCGACTGCCCCGGGCTGACCAGCCTGGCGTCGTCGGGATCGACCATGTCCTCCACGGCGATCACCTGTCCGGCCGGCACCTCGGCCATGCCGTGGTCGGACACGACCACCAGGTCGACCTTGCCGACCAGCCCCCGCGCCGCCAGTCCGTCGGCCAGGCGGCCGATGGCCGCGTCCATCCGGGCCAGGACCTCCAGGGTTTCCGGGGCGTGTGGCCCGTTGCGATGGCCGGCGCTGTCGAGATGTTCGAAGTACAGCGTCGCCAGCCGTGGGCGGGTGGCGGGGGGTTCGGAAAGCCAGCCGAGAACGCGGTCGATGCGTTCGTCGATGGGCAGTTCGGAATCGAACTGCGACCAGCGGGTGGGGCGCACGCCCTGTACCGGGGCCTCGGAGCCGACCCAGAACATCGCGGCGGTGGCCAGGCCGGAATTCTCGGCGCCGACCCAGACCGGCTCGCCACCCCACCAGCCACCATGGCCCACCGCGTCGCGGTCGCGGATGCGGAAGTCGCCGAGTTCGGCGTCGCTCATGGTGTTGTGCACCACGCCGTGGTGGTCCGGGCGCAGGCCGGTGACCAGGGTGTAATGGTTGGGGAAGGTCAGGCTCGGGTAGGACGGTGTCATCCACTGCGCCCGCACGCCGTTTTCAGCCAGCCGCTGCAGGTTGGGCGTGAGGCCCAGCTCCAGGTAGTCGGCACGGAACCCGTCGATGGACACCAGCAGCACGCTGGTGGGCTCCGTCCTCGCCTGCGCGGCGGCGGCGCGTTGGGCCTGGGCCGGGTCGGGAACGGTGCTGCAGGCAGCAAGCGAGGCGAGCAGGGCGGCCAGTGCCGCGGCGCGGAACATGTTCATCGGCACGATCATATCCGGCACGTGTTGCAGGGCTGCTGCCAGCGGCGCCCGGGGCCTGGACGGCCAGAACCCGCAAACGTGTCCCGCAGCAGTACGGAGCGGCGATAATGGGCGGATCGTTGTCCAAGGAGCCGACATGTCCAACCGCCACGACCCGTCCCGTACCGTCCGCGCACCCCGGGGGGGCGAGCTCAGCTGCCGCTCCTGGCTGACCGAGGCGCCGTACCGGATGCTCCAGAACAACCTGGACCCGGACGTGGCCGAGCGCCCCGAGGACCTGGTCGTCTATGGCGGCATCGGCCGCGCGGCGCGCGATTGGGAAAGCTACGACGCGATCCTCGCCTCGCTGCGGACCCTCGGCGACGACGAGACCCTGCTGGTGCAGTCCGGCAAGCCGGTCGGCATCTTCCCCACGCACGCCGACGCCCCACGTGTGCTGATTGCCAACTCCAACCTGGTGCCGGCCTGGGCCAACTGGGAGCACTTCAACGAGCTCGATCGCAAGGGCCTGATGATGTACGGCCAGATGACCGCGGGCTCGTGGATCTACATCGGCAGCCAGGGCATCGTCCAGGGCACGTACGAGACCTTCGTCGAAATGGGCCGCCAGCACTACGGCGGCAGCCTGAAGGGCAAGTGGATCCTGACCGCGGGCCTGGGCGGCATGGGTGGCGCGCAGCCGCTGGCCGCCTCTCTGGCCGGGGCCAGTTCGCTGACCATCGAATGCCGCCAGGCCAGCATCGACTTCCGCCTGCGCACCCGCTACGTCGACGAGCAGGCCACCAACCTCGACGACGCGCTGGCGCGGATCGCGAAATACACCGCGACCGGCGAGGCGAAGTCGATCGCGCTGCTCGGCAACGCTGCCGAGATCCTGCCGGAGCTGGTCAAGCGCGGCGTGCGCCCGGACTGCGTCACCGACCAGACCAGCGCGCATGACCCGGTGCACGGCTACCTGCCG